>NZ_JBICVM010000003.1:304025-678876 GCF_043199095.1 Streptomyces sp. NPDC048650
GTGGCCGCCGGACCGGCTTCGGCGTGCGCCGGACGACCAGCCGCTGGGAGGGGGCAGCCCCCGCGGCCCGCGAGACCACTTCGCCACGTATGCGACGCGGCCCCCCGCGGGACCCGGTGACAGCCGTACGACACCGGTCCCTCCCCGTGGTCATCCGGGGCCGGCCCGGCGCTTCCACCTGTGCACCCGCGCATGCCTTGACCAGCAAAAAGACCCTCCCAAGGGGAGGGTCTCCGTCGGCGCCCCCGGCAGGACTCGAACCTGCGGCCAAGTGCTTAGAAGAGAGTGATCCACTCCAGCTCACCTGACGGCTTGACCTGCGGCTTAGTGGCTAGCGAGGCCCGCTCGGACAGTGTCGTCACCGTGTATTCACCGGAGGGGAGCGTTCCGGGGGCAACGTCAGGCGGTTGAGGCTCGGCAGTCACAAGCGAGCTTGATGAGCCGCGCTTTACAAGGCCAACACAGCTTCGGTCTGATGGCGTTGTCGTCAGAGACTGCCGTCACCCTGCTCCATGCCGCTCGTGCCGCCGGCCACCGATTCACCGGGGAGCTGCGCCGCAGGCTGCCGCGGTTTAACGACCGTACCCAGCTGAACTGTTGTTTGCTGCTTCAGGAGTAGGCCAGTTGGTAGATGCTGTAGACAGGCAGGGCAATGAGCGGCCAATTCTGGGTCGACGCGATACGGCCCGAGGGTGATTAGACGCGCTTCTCGCTCCTTCCGCTCCTTCTGTACTAGCGCAGCCCCCAGAGCCGTGTGCAACTTATGCATCTCATCCTGACGGAGCACCTTCCTTTGCTCCTCCAGGCCGACTCTCTGCCATGCTGTTTCAGATGGGTCAATTGCTGTGCCGCAGCACTTGTTGACGAGTTTTACGACCTTGCACAGGTCGACGCGGATCCGTTCCTCTTGTTGACACCCGACCTGAAACGCCTTCAGTACGTGTTCGGGGCTTGGAGGACGGTAAGAGGCATAGTCCACTGCTTCCATCGTGTCTGGATACACGTCAATGATGTGACGCCGGAGCCATGCCTCCACATCAGATGCAACCAGCCGAGGGCCAGCGTGCTTATTACTCCCTTGAAACCGCAGCATGTCGATGTCGTACATCTGTTCAGCAGCTCGCCGAACATTCTGGATATCACTTTTGTCTGGGTGTCCATACCCGTACACTCGCCCGGCGAGCGTCCTCCATGTCATCCAAACCGGATACGGCTCAGAAGTGCGAGCACTCGCCAATGTCTTCCGGATACGATCACGGACTGGCGCAATTCGTTTAGTCACGGGTGTAAACCCTACTGGCTCAAGTGGGCAGGCTTGCGTAATTGTCGCACGCAACACCGGTCGGACATTGCGTAAACTTCGATTGACGCCCTCTCCTGCATTCTATGAATATCGGCTGGAATTACCAATCTCTCGGTGGCGTCAATTTGGTTGCTGGCTGTCACCGGTGCACGATGGCTGCATCGCCACATCAAGGACATATTCGACAAAGAGGGTTATGCCTCCGAAGTCGCAGACTCGCCACGAGTTCCAACTCCACGCGGGGACATGTGCTTGGTCGTTGGGCGCCTGCCCGGACGGCTGGTCGACTTCACCGAACCCCGCAACGGGCTGGTCGGGCCTGCCCGGCGAGCGGTCCTTTGATACCTGCTGTGCGACGCTTGGCCATGCGGCACATCAGAGGGTGAGAGGGGACCAGATGCCAGGTGCGAGTCCGCGCGGGACGTATTTGTTGATCGCGGATGCCCTGCGCAAGGAGATCGGGAAGGGGCGCTTCGCTGAGACGGGGCTCCCCTCCGAAGCCGCGCTGATGCGTGAGCACGGGGTGGCGCGGACTACGGTGCGGCGCGCTTTGGAGATCTTGGAGAAGGAAGGTCTCATCCATTCCGAGCCTGGGGTCGGCCGCGTGGTCAGCGACGGCAGAGAGCGACGCCCCTTGACGCAAAGGATGAGCGACATGATCGCGGGACGCGGCTTCGCGGTCGGTGACGCGTTCCCGTCCGAGGCCCGGCTCTGCGAGGAATTCGCGGTCTCGCGGACAGCCCTGCGCAGCGCTCTATCAGCGCTGGAAGGTCGGGGGCTCCTGGAAGCCGTGCATGGGAAGGGGCGGTTCGTTCGCGCTCTCCCGGCAAGCACACACAATTCGTAGGCTGGAGCTCATGGGACTCACAGAGCAGGCATTTGCCCTCTCGGAATCGATGCTGGCCGACCCCCTCCCGCGCCGCTGGGCGCATTCGCTGGGGGTCGCCAAGCGTGCGGCGACCTTGCACCCCATCCTCGGCCGCGACGCCGACGTCATGGAGGCCGCCGCGATCCTCCACGACGTCGGTTACTCGCCATCAATCGCCACGACAGGGTTCCATCCGCTCGATGGCGCCCGGTTCCTCCGTGAGCAGGAGTCGTTTGACGAACGGGTGGTTCGTCTGGTGGCGCATCATTCCTGCGCGCTGCTTGAGGCGGAGGAGCGGGGACTCCGTGACGAGCTGGCGAGTGAGTTCGAGATGGAGCGTCCGGAGCTGGTCGACGCCCTGATCTTCTGCGACATGACGACGACCCCGGACGGTGGCCACACCGCGCCGGCCGACCGCCTGAACGAGATCGTGGCGCGCTACGGCCCGGACACCATCGTGGGCCGCTTCATCCAGCGGGCGGCACCCGAGATTCACGCTGCCGCGAGCCGGGTCGAAGAGCGGATGGCCGCCGTGAGCGCAGGTCAGCCGACGTAGGGCACCGGCCGTGAGGTATCCAGTCCGTGATCGATGCGCAACCGCATCGAGGGGTGGATGTCGAGCCGGTCTAGGTCCGCTGGAGCGACCCAGCGGACCTCTTTGGATTCGTCGCTGGTGCGCAGCGAGCCGCCCGTGGGATGCGCGCGGAAGCAAATGGAGAACTGCTGCCGGACCTCTCCATCGTCGTACGCCATGACGTGGCGCGGGTCTGTATAGAGGCCGCTGACGCCGTCTACGGCGACCGCGATACCGGTCTCTTCCTCGACTTCCCGTACGACGGTCTCGGCGATCGACTCGCCGATGTCATGGCCGCCCCCAGGGAGGGCCCACAGGTCATTGTCAGTCTTGTGGATGAGCAGGAGTCTCCCGTCCTCATCTCGGACGACGGCGGTAACCGAAGGCACCACCGAGTTGGCTTTCGGGGCGTCCGGATCGTTGAAGTAATCCCTGCGGCTCATGCGTGAACCTCCGAGAAATCGGGGGGCGAAGTGATCACGCGGGCGGATTCCCACACGCGCTCAACGCTCTCGGCGTAGGTGTCGAACAGCTCGCCACCAGGGACGCGCTGTAGGTGGAGGACAGGGGCGAGGTAGGCACCGACTCCGTATACATGGCCGTTCGCGAGCAGTTCGTTGTCGGCACGGTAGATGGAGTTGTAGAGGGTCGTGCTGTGCAAACGGAACTCGACGCCCGGCAGGCCGAAGAGCCCGCGGTAGTTCATCAGCGCGTTGCGGATCTTGCTGGCCATCGCGTCGCCGATTCCCTCGTCTGCACCACGGGTCGCAACCTCGGAGCAGTCCGGGTCGCCAAGCATGAAACGGACCCGTACGCCGTCCGCCGACTTCTCTTTGACCAGGCGGAGGAATTCGGGATCTTCGGTCAGCCAGAACCCGGAGTAGACCAGCACATCGAAGTGCGTCCGGGATGACGCGTAGAGCTGTGGCCAGAGACGCGGGGGCACCGCCGAGCGGTGTGGGTACAGCTTCACCAGCTCTGCACTGCCGGCTGACGTGACCTCGGCCATCGTGCGCTCGTCGGGCCATAGGTAGGACACCTCGTAGCGGAGGAGTGAAGCCACCGCGTACTGGAAGCGGCGATATGGCTTGCGGCCGGGGCTAATCCACCGTTCGACGGTTTTGCTGGCCACTCCGAGGCGTTCGGCGACCGTCTCGATGGTGAGGCCGCGTTCCGTGATCGCGCCACGAAGGCGCTCGTTCGCCATCTCCCTTTCTCCCCCTCTGCGTTGGGACGTCTTGGGACGACTTCGACCCTAGCCAGACGTCCCGGAGTCGTCCATGAGGGCGGTCGTACGTCTGCCGCTCAGACAGCAATCTGGAAGCACACCAAGAGAACGCCCTCCTGAGGGCGGGTTCTTGACAGCGCATGAGATACAGGTATTACATGTATCTCATGCCGCCGGGCGCCGCACCACTGGGCACCGGAAGTCACATTGCTTGACCTGCGCAAATGCTTGACCTGCGCCGCTCGGACGACCCCGTGACACGGGCCGAAAGAAAGCGGTCGTTGCTTGAGAACTGAACAGTGTGATCCGCCACCGCAGCACTGGCCGTGACGACTCCGGCCGGAGGTGAGTGGAGATCCGTCGTGTGGCGCCATCACCCTGGTGGTGGCAGTCGGCACGTGCGATGACCCGTCAGACGCCCAGCACCTAAGGGCGGCCCGGTGCAGTACCAACTGGGCGCTCATTGCTGATGGCAAGCACGGATGGCCTGCACCCCACGACGTAAAAGAACGACGCGGCATCAACCTTTCGTCGCCATGACGTCCGGGAGGGGGCTCCCCGGATCGAGCACGGCCCGCGTCCATGCGAGACCCGCGGCCCCTGGTAGGGGCCACACGCACCACCTCGATTGCCGAAGCTCCTGGCTTCGGTCGGTTGCCTCCTCCGTCCGTCTGGTCTGAAAGGGCCGTACGGGCGGGGCTGAGGGGAGCCGGAAGTCCATTCCTGCTTCACCCATCAACGGCGCGCGGCCCCGGGGCGCAATCCCGGGGCCGCTTCGGGCCGTCCATCTTCGAAGGGATCACGACCCATGAAGTCCATCGTTGCACTTCAGGCGGTTGTTACCGCCACCCCGCCCACCGGCGGCCCGACGGCAGCCGAGCTGGCCGCGGTCGAGGCGGAGATGCCGGTCATCTTGGCGGAGGTCGAGATGCTGGACGCGCAGATCATGATTCTCGACCGCACGCCGTCCGAGGTGGACCAGCGGCGCATCCGGCGGGCGCGGCGCAAGGTGCTCGCCGCCCGCCGTGAGATCGCCAACCAGTCCGCCGCGGCGTTCGTGCCGGAGGTGGGGGCATGAGCTTCCAGGACGCTGCTCTGACCTTGGCGCACGCTGAGGTGAAGGCGGAGATCGCGCGGACGGACACCAAGACGGCGTTGCTGCTGGCGTTTGTCGGCGCGGTGCTCGCGGGTGCCTGGACGGTTGGCCGTGACCTGCCGCTGACCGTGCCCGCCCTGGTGGCGGGCACCCTCGGTCTGGCGGTGCTGGTCGGTGCGGCTGGTCTGCTGCTGCGGTCGGTGCGCCCGAACCTGGGCGGCCGGCACGGCTTCCCGCTGTGGGCCACCCTCGCCGCCGACGAGATCGGCGCCGCTGTCGCCCGGGATCTGGCCGCCGACATCGCGGGACTGTCCCGGCTGGCGGTCGCGAAGTTCACGTGCCTGCGCCGCGCGGTCGACCTCACCATGACCGGCGGCGCCCTGCTCATCCTCGCCGCCCTGCTCACGGCTGGGGGCGCGTCATGAACACCCAGACGATGAACGACCTCGCCGCGCCGCTGCGCTTGCTGCGGCTGCTGGCCACGGACTTCCCCGACCTGCCCGCCATGAACGTGGATGTCTCCACGCTCTTCCCCGACCGGCTTGAACTGGTGAGCCACGACGACTTCGGCACGTTCGAGGCGTGGCGCGCGGCGGTCGGCATCCTCCCCGAATCGGTGACATACGCCGAGCAGAGCGCGGGGCGGACGCGGGTTCTGCGCGCGGCCACCGACTACGCCGGCGTCCGCCTGAGCCTGATCGCCTACAGCGCGAACCCCGGGCGTGAGGGCGGTGAGTCGCTGTGATCCGCATCGTCACCCGTGCCCGGCTCGTCGGGCTGCAGCAGGACATCGTTCAGGCCCGTGCCCGTACGCGGGAGGTGCAGGAGACCGCGGATCGTGCGTTCGCCGGTCACACCCGCTCCGCTCAGCGCCTGACCGCGCAACTGAAGACCGCACGTCGTGAGGCCGAGGTGGCCCGGGCGGATGCGCTGGACCTCCAGGCGGCCCTGGACAACATCAAGGCCCAGCTCGCCGAGGCACACGACCGGGCGGCCGAGCAGGCCGCCCAGATCGAGGCACTGAGCGCACCGGCCCCGGCGGATGCGTCCATGGCGCTGCTGCTCTACTACGGCAAGCCCCACAGCATCCACCCCGACCGGGCGGCCGCCTACGCGTATGCGGCCACCCTGGGGGCACCGTTGAGCGGCTGGGTCCCGGTCGGTGAACGTCCCGCCGCGGAGCTGCGGTGGGTGTGCATGTCGTTCATCTACGACGCCGCCCCCGACCACTTCCGCAGCGTCACCGCCCCCGCGGTGGAGCCGGTTGGGGGTGCGGCGTGAACGGTGTTCAAGTGCGTTCAGCAGAGAAGGCATTGTCCGCCGGCACATGGCTGATCGTGGGCGGCGCGATGCTCTTCTCAATCCTCACCGTGACCCCGCTCATGTCCGCCCACACCCCCAAGGCATGGGCCTGGACGGCACCGATCCTGCCGCTCGTCGTCGACGCCGCGGTCGTCATCGTGGTCCGTCTGGACTCGGTGCTGGCCCGCCTGGGCGGACACGGCGGCCGGTGGCCCATCGCCCTGCGGTGGATGACCGGCGCCATGACCCTGGCCCTGAACATCGCCGACTCCGCCCTCAAGAAAGACCTGGTCGGAGTCTCCGTTCACGCGGTGGCGCCGCTGCTGCTAATCGTCACGGCAGAGACCGGACTCGCCTACCGACGCGCCATCACCCACGCCGTGACCGCCCTGGAGGACAAGCGCCAGGCCGAACGCGAGCGCCAGGAGAACGCCGTGCGCGACCGTGAGGAAGCCGCCCGCCGGGAACGAGCCGAGGAGCGCGAGCACGCTGCCTCCCTGGCGCGTGAACAGCGTGAGCATGAAGCCCAGCTCACCCGTGAACAGGCCGACCGCGAAGAGCGCCTTCGGCGTGAGGAACGCGAGCAGGCCGCCGCTCGAGAGCGGGCGGAGCGGGAGGCTGGTGAACGCCGTGAACGCGAGCGTGAACAGCAGCAGCGCGAGCGTGAACAGCGTGAACGCCAGGCCGCAGAACGGGCCGCGCGTGAGCGTCGCGAGCGGGCCGAGGCCCGTGAGCGTGAACAGCGCGAGCGCGAGGAACAGGCCGAGCGTGAACGCTCCGCGCTCCTGTCCCGCGGCCCGGCCCAGGAGAAGCTGCCCGAGGACGAAGCCCGCGCCCTGATCGCCGCAGCGTTCGCCGCCGGCCTGCCGGTGCGTGCCGCCTCCGAACTGTGCGGCTGGTCGGTCGGCTGGGTCTCCACCCGCTACGCCGAGCAGCGCCAACCGGACGACGCCGGCCGCGCTGACCTCGCCATCGCCACCTCGTGATGGGCAGGCCCAGCCGCAAACCCTGCGGCCTGCCCACCTACCCCTGGCGCCTGGCCCCGGACGGTCTGGCCACCCGACGTCAACTGCGCGCCTTCGGTCTGCGGCCGGGTGGTCAGCCGGTGGTCGCTCAGGTCGAGCGGCCCCGGCGTCGTCGCGGGCCGCTGGTGGCCTACCTCTACCGCATCGACCAGGCCAAGCCCGTCCGGCGCATGACCCCGGGCAAGTGGGCGGCCCTGGCGAAGGCGAACGCCGCCCGCCGCACCTGTCCCGTCTGCCGGCGGGATGCGGGCTACACCCTCCCCACCTCACTCGGCGTGTGTGTGCCCTGCGCAGACGCTCCCGCGCTGGCCGCATGAAGGAGGCTCCCATGCCCTCGACCGCAACCGAGACCAAACCACCCACCCCCGCAACCACCCCCGAACCCCTCAAGCAACAGCCGAAGCCGGCCGCACAGACCAGGGAACCCGCCTCCGCGCCGGGGCAGACGCTGGCCGGGGTGCTGATCCCCGGCGGCGCGCTGACCGGCCTGATCGGGTTCTGCTGGCTCTCTCATCAGTTCGGCCTGCCCGCCGTTCTCCTGGCCGTCGTCGCCTGCTCGGCCGTCGCCACCGCCACCTTGGTGGTGAAGGCGGGCCGGCGCCTTCGCCGTTCCGGCACCGGCCGCCTGGGGCGGGCGTCCTCACGCTCACCCGGCACCGGACACCGCACCCCTGCGAGCTCCGGCTCTACGGGGCGGACACCGGGCGGGGGCGGGCGGATTCCGGCGGCCCGCACCGGCTCCGGCCCCTCCCTCCGTAAGCCCACCAGGACCGCCGCCGACGGTGGTCGCATGGGCGGCTCATCGCACAAGCCGGGCGGCTCGCTGGCGACGAAAAACAGGCCGCCGTCGGCCGTCGCCCCGAACACGGCTGGCGGAAATCCCGCTCGTCTTGGGCGGAATGCGGCTGCCACCGGCGGCACCGGCCGCAGCCTCACCGCGCCCAAGGCGCCACGATCCTCCGCCGGTACCGGCGGAGGATCGGCGCCGCTCAAGCGCTCTGGCAGCGCTGGTGGTGCTGGGCGGTCGGGGCCGGTGGAGCGGCTGGCGCGGACGCTGCGCCGCAAGTCCCCCACCACGCCCACGTCACCGACCGGCGCCGGGAGCTCCGGTGGGCGGTCGCAGTCGAGCGGTGTGAAGGGCCACAAGCACCACCGGCCGCCGTCTTCCTCGTCTCCGTCGGTCTCCAGCCGGGCCTGGAAGGCGGCCAAGGCCCTGCAAAGGGCCGTCAACCGCGACCGCACGGGCGGAAAGGACCCCGACCCCGGCAAGCTCAAGGCCCAGCCCAAGGTGAAGAAGCCGAGCAAGGCTAAGGGCAGCAGTGGCATGGGCCGGGGATCCGGGGCCAAGGTCGCTCAGCGGTCATTCAGTGCGGCGATGGGCACCTGGCGGCGGGGCCGGTACTGGGTGGGGCGCAAGCTGCGTCAGCACACCAGCGCCCTGACCCGGCAGCGGCTGCGCAAGGCCGCCGCCCCCCTCTGGGCCACCGCCCACGCCATTGCCCGGCACGGGACGCCGCTGCTGGCCCGCACCTGGCGCTACGGCTCCCGCGCCCTGCTCAACGCCCACCTCGCGTTGGGCTCGGTGTGCTACTCGGCCATGGGCCCGAACTGGCTGCGGCCCCTGGCGCGCGTCTTCCACACCCTGACCACCCCCGCCGCCCGCGCCCTGGCCTGGGCCGGGACCTGGGGGTGGTTGAACCGCTGGATGTACCGGCACACCGGCGCCGGAACCACCCCCACCTCGCCCAAGACCCGCCGCACGGCACCGGCCGGCGGCCGGACGGCTGGAGCGCACCGGCCGGTGCACAGCCCGACCCGCATCTCCACCCCCGCGACGAACGGAGTTCCTGTGTCTTCCATCGAACCGGCTCTGCCGCTGCAGTACGCCGCCGACGCCGTGCGCACTGCCGGGGCCATGATGGTTCTCAACCCGGCCGGGAACATGGTCGGCTATGAGGCGACCATCAACAGCCTGGCGGAGATCCAGCGCGCGATTGGTGACGTGATCTCCATGGCGGCGCACTCCAGCCGGGAGAGCTTCAAGGTCAACGCGGCCATCCCCGAGGCATACGACGACACCGCCGTCTACGCCCACGCGCTCGCCGGGCGCCTGGACTCGATCCCGACGCTGTTCCGGATCATCCACGCCGAGCAGATCGACAACATCGAGAACCCCACCATCCAGGGCGCCAAGTGGGACCAGCGCGCCAACTGGCAGTAACCCGCTAACCCGTCCGTCATCGCCGCAGGCCAGGCACCAATCGCCGGTGCCTGGCCTGCGGCCTTCCGGCTCACCTCGACCGATCGAACGGAGACCCTGCTCATGCTGAGCCGTCCCAGCAACCACGAGCCGATCCCCTGGCGGCACGGTGTGGTGTCCACCCCGCTGTTCACCGCCGCCACCGTCTACGCCGGCGGCCTCGGCCTCGGGCTGGCCGCCGATGCGGGCAACGCGCTGCCCCTGGGCTGGATCGGCGTCGGCTCCCTCACCGGTATCGCCGCCGCGGCCACCTCCCGCTTCATCCGCACTTCCGGGCAGTCGAAGTTCCGCCGCTGGTTCCACACCGGCTTCACCGCCACCTGGACCAGCGCGGCCTACGCCTGGATCAACTGGACTGCCCATGGCAGCCCTTGGACGCTCGCCTCCGCGGCCGTCGTCGGCGCCGCTACCGCCGCCCTCACCCCGTTCTACGCGATCGACCGGGGACTACGAATGGAGGAGATCGCCGCCCAGTGGGCCGCCGAAGCAGGTACCGGCTACGGGGACCGCGCCGAATGGACGCGCCTGCTCGAAGAAGTCGGGGCGAAGGGCGTGGAGGTCGGCAAGAGCCAGCGCACCCGCGGCGGCTACGCCATGCCACTGACGCTGTCCAGCACCTCCTACGAGCAGCTGCTCACGATGCTGTCGGCGCTGGAGACCCGCAAGGGCGACATCCGCCCCGGCTCCCTCCGCCTGGTCCGCGCTGAATCCGGCCTGGCCTCCGAAGCGATGCTGCACGTCACCACCCGCAACGTGCTCGCCGAGACCATCGACCTGCCCGACGACTGCCACCCGCTGACCATCCGGGAGCCGCTGACCCTGGGCCTGCTGGAGTCGGGGGAGCCGATCGAGATCCTGTTCCGTCAGGTCAGCATCATGATCGCGGGCATGAAGGGGTCTGGGAAGAGCGTCCTGCTGCACGTCATCATCTCCCTGCTGACCCGCTGCACCGACGCGGTGATCTGGATGATCGACATGGCCCAGGGCAACACCGCCAAGCGCTGGCTGCGCCCCTGGGCCCAGCAGTGGAAGGACACCGACGGAGGCCTGATCGACCGCCCGATCCTGGACTGGGTGGCCACCGACCCGGCCGAGGCGGTGCGGCTGCTGAACGCCGCCCTGGCCATCACCGACGGCCGCGCCCGCCGGATGAAGGGCGGCAAGATCCAGCCCAAGGACACCGAACCCGCCGTCATCGTCCTCTCGGACGAGAACTCCGACCTGATGGCCTGGACACCGGAAGCCCTCAAGGCGAAGATCCGGCTTTTGAAGAAGGGCCGGAAGGCCGCCGTGGACGTGGTCGACGCCGTCCAGCGCGGCACCGGCCCCAACACCGGCGGCGGCGAAGTCGATTCGCAGTACGACATCGCCATCGGCATGCGCTTCGCCAAGAAGCAGGAAGGACAGTTCGTCTTCCCCGGCCACTACCAACAGGTCGACCTGGCCAAGCTCCCCGGCAAGGGCAGCCTCTACATCCTTGACCAGGCCCGCGCCCAGGAAGGCGGCATCGGGCCGGAGCGCGGCAAGGTCTACTTCGCCAACGACGAAGACGAACACGCAGACGGCACCCCGCGCCACGACATCGAAGAACTCGCCGCGGCCCGCTGGGACATCCGCCCCGACCTCGACCAGGCCGCGCAGGAGGACGCCGCACCGTTCGGCTACCCGGAGCGCTGGTCCGACCCCGAGCGGATCGCCTGGCTGCTGGACGCCCTGGGCCTGCCCACCCCGGCCGGCACCGCCGCCCGCACCGCAGCGGGCCGGACCAGCGCCGCGGGCGGCAACACTGCACCGGGACAGGCGGGAGGCATCGGGACGCTCACCCCGATGAAGCCCCTCGACTACTACATCGAGAAGGCCAAGAACCCCTCAGCCGAACCGCCCCAGGAGCCCCCGGCTCCGGCTACCGGGCCCGCCACCGGCGGAGGGTCGGGTGGTGGTGAGGATGATCCGCAGGTGGCCGCGGCGATTGCGCGGGCCCTGGCGGAGTTCGAGCGCATCACCGAACAGGCCGCCGAAACCGCCCCCGAAGAGGAGCCGGTCGAGGCGGCGCAGGCCGGGCCGGAGTGGCTGCCCACCGCGATCGACGCGATCGAGTCGGCCGGGGCGATGGGCATGAAGCCGGCCGCCATCGCGGAGATGGTCGGCCGGGACCGCAAGACCGTCCGCGAAGCCCTCAAGGCCGCCGCCGAACGCGGCGAGTTGGTCTACCGCGACCGCGGACCGCACTCGGTTTACGTCCACCCCGACCACACCTGACCTCACGCACGGTTACTGGGTAGTGGGTAGTGGGGCGCGACACCCCACTACCCACTAACCCCGGGAATCGCTCACCTGGGGGTTCTCAACAGGGGCGCCCCAGTAGACGCCCCACTACCCACTACCCAGTACTCACTACCCACTAAAGCTACACACCGTGACCATCACGTGGGCGGCCCTTCCGAGGAAGGGCCGCCCACCGCCGTACCGACAGGAGAACACCTGTGGCCCTGACGCTCTCCGCCACCGTCCTCTTCGGCATCCTCGCCGTCGTTCTGCTGCGCGGCAGGCACGTCAGCTTCGGCAACGCGCTGGTGCTGTTCCTCTTCGGCTTCTTCGTCGCCGGCACCGGCGCCTACAAGCCCATCCACAACCTGTGCCAGGCCGTAGCCGACGCCCTCACCCACCTCACCGCCTAGCAGGAGGAGGACTTGTGGACCCCCGGCCCACGTACACGATCACCACCGCCGAAACCCACCAGGCACCCGCCCACCTCCAGCACCGCCCCACACCACCGATGCCACTCCACGAGATCCCGCCCGGCGTCGAGATGGTCACCCTCCCCAACGGCATCCACACCCTCGCCTACACCCAACCCACCCCGCCGCCCATGACCGCGGCTCCGGCCGCCCAGCCGGTCCCGGCCTGGGCCAAGACCACCGCCCTGCTCGTGCCCACCACCGGCTTCGGCATCGGCGCCGCCGGAGTCGGCCTCTCCTACGCCACACCAGGACTGATCGCCATAAGCCACGCCCTGTGGGCCGCCGTCGCCCTCATCGCGACCGGCGGCGCCGCGGCAGCAGCCCTGATCCAGCGCTGCCGCCGCCCCGCCCCTGCACAGATCACTCAGAACATCACCGCGACCGGATGGTTCGGCCGCGCGAGCGGCACCATCAACCACCGCTAGGAGAACCCGTGTACGAGGACGACGACTTCACCGACTGCTGTGAGTGCGGCGCCGAGGACGCCACCGAGTCCTATCCGCACTGCTGCGGCTGCGGGGCCGACGGCTCCAGCGAACGCCCCGACTGCAACTGCGAGTAGCAACGGCTAGGGCGGGCCGCAGTCATTGGCGTGAGGCGGCCCGCCCTGGTCTCCAGCTCCAGCATGAAGAGGAGACATCCAGCATGACCCAACCGACCGACATCCGGCGACACCACCGGGCCGAGCATCTGCGAACCGCGTTGGACCTCGCGGCGGCCGACGTGCCGGCGTTGCCCCTGAGCGGAGGGAAACGCCCCTTCGGCAACTGCCCGGCCTGCGAGAAAGGTGCTTGCGGCGACCGCCCGCACATGAAGGCCGCTGGATCCTGCCGCTGCCCGCAGCCGTGCCACGGATGGGCCGCCGCCATCACGGACCCCGCCGTCCTCACCTCCCCGGCCTGGGCCCCCGCCTGGCGGCAGGCCGCTGCCGTCGCCTACCACCCCGGCGGGGCCGGGCTGACCGTCGTGGACCTCGACAACATCGACGCTGTCACCTGGGCCCGCTCCACGCTCCCCGCCACCCGCACTGTGCCAACAACGCGCGGTGAGCACTGGATCTACCGGGGTGCGATGCAGTCCGCGAACGCTGTGCGGCCCGGCGTCGACATCAAGTCGCTTATGTCATACGCCCGCTGGATCGGTCCCGGAACCGGCACCATGACTGATCTGCCCGGCGTCGTGCGTGCGCTGGTAGTGAAGGAGCCCTCCCCGGTGCAGCCTGGGCGGCTTGCCATCACCGTGCCCGCGCTCGCCGGGGGCGGGGCGTGCTGTCATCGCTCGCCCGCCTACCTGGACCGTGGCATTGCCATGGCGGAGCAGCGCATCACCGAGGCCAGCAGCGCGGTCCACGCCACCGTGTACCGGACGTTCCTCGCCGTGCTGTCCGCTCATGGTCGGTGCGGCTGCCTCACGGACGTGCACATCTCGCGGCTGTTCACCGCTGCTCAGGCCAAGGGCGAGTCGCCGCGGCACTGCACCGACGCGTGGGCCAACGCCCGTACGCGGTTGGGGCTGTAGCCATGTCCGACGACGAGAAGACTCCGGCCCGCGAGGTCATCACCGACTACGCGCAAGCGCACTTCCGGTACTTCCGCACCGCTGACGGAACCGTGTTCGCCCAGCAGAACGGCCACCCTGTGGCGCGTCCGATCCGCTCACAGGGCACCTCGGGCAGCCACCGGCAGGAACTCATGATCGGCCTCTTCAACGACGGCTACGGCGTGTTCAACGGAACCGCCCTCAAGGAGGCGCTGGACTTGATCGAAGCACTCGCGATGACCCAGGATGTACAGCCCGTCCACATCCGAGTCGCCCCCGGATTCGACGGAGCCACGTGGCTCGACCTGGGGCGCAGTGACGGGCAGTCCGTACGTATCCACCCCACCGGCTGGGACATCTGCACCCCCGACCCGCAGGAAGTCTGCTGGCGACGCACCCAGCTCACCGGGGAACTTCCCCTGCCGGCCAAGGACACCGACGGCAAGGGCATCGATCTGCTGCTGAGGCTGTGCAACTTCGCCAATGCCGAGACTGAATGCCTGGCCCTCGCCTGGCTGATCGGCTGCCTCGGGCCGTCCGTGCCCGTCCCCGCCCCTTTCCTCACGGGCCCTCAGGGTGCAGGCAAGTCCACCGGAGGGCGGATGCTCGTGCGGATCATCGAGGGCATGAGTGGTGATCTGCGGCGCGCTCCGAAGGATGAGGAGAACCTGATCGCGGCTGTGGCGGCCGGTTGGGTCACCGCCTTGGACAACCTGTCCCACCTGGCGCCGGACCTGTCGGACCTCATGTGCTGCATCGTCACCGGGGCCGAGACCATCAAGCGCGCCCTGTACACCGACGGCGACGTGGTCCGCGCCCGCTACCGCCGCCCCCTGCTGCTGACCGGCATCGACGTGGGCGTCATCCGCCCCGACCTCGCTGAACGCCTCCTCCCGCTCCGCCTGGAGCGCCCTGGTGTCCGCCGGACCGAGGCTGAACTGTGGCGCGACTTCGAAGAGGCGCTGCCCGTGATCCTCGGGTCTCTCCTCGACCTCACCGTCAAGGTCCGTGCGGCTGAGGCAGACATCCCCACGGATCTCCGGATGGCCGACTTCGCGCACCTGTGCGCGCAGCTCGACGCGGCGACCGGCCTGGGAGCTCTCAACGCCTACCGGGTCAGCCTGGATGACCTCAACGACGACGTGATTGAAGGCGATCTCCTTGCGCAGACCGTGCTGCAGCATGCCGCCGGTCTCACTGCAGGCGCTCCGATGCGGATGACGTCCTCCGAGTGGTTGCACTGCCTCACGGGCCTGTACGGAGGGGACGACTGCCGTCCCCTGCCCAAGGGCTGGCCCACCACAGGCAAGGTCCTCTCCGACCGCCTCAAGCGTCTTCAGCCGACTCTCGCCGCTCGGGGCGTCCTGATCGACTGGGGCCGCACCAAAGAGGGGCGCTACATCGAGATGACCCGACGCCCGGCCCCGCCGCCACATCAGCAGGCGTCGATGCTCTGACTGGCGCAGCCACAGCGGGGACAAGCAAGAAGAGCACCGGCCCGCACCGCGCGCGGGGTGCTCTTCTTGCTGTTCGGCGGCCGCGCCGCCGCCCGATGGTCGCGCCGCGAAGCGGCTCCTTCTTCATGCTTTGAGGCTCACCACAACAGACACCCACACCCTTCTCTTTTCCTAAGAGAAGGGACGCTGCGTCACCCGCGTCACCCCAGGGGCGGAACCAGCCCTTGACCTGCCACGACAGAGGTGACGCAGGACGGCTGCGGTCGCGTCACCCCGCGTCACCCGCGTCACCGGTGACGAAAGTCAGCGTCACCAGGTGACGCACCCCAAACCTACTGCGTCACCACTAATCCGCAGGTCAGGAACACGAATGACGCAGATGACGCGGTGACGCAGAATCCCGCCCCTCGGACAGGCGCAGGCCAGTGCGCCGGCGAGCCCTCTGTCCACAACCAGACCCACACAAAGCGGATGTGGCGACTGGCGCTGTCGTCACCCGCATGCCCAAGCCGCACTTTTCGCCCCCAAGGAGGGGAACTTGATGGCCAGCATTCCCAAGACTCGCGCCATGCTCACCGTCCCCGAGCTGTGCGTGGAGCTCGGCATCACCCGCTCCACCTTCTATGACTGGCGCCAGAAGCAGCGGGCTCCCCGCTGCATCAAGCTGCCGAACGGCGGCATCCGCGTGCGCCGGGTCGACCTTGAGATCTGGCTGAACGAGCACGAGGACGCTGCTTGATGGACACGACGTATGACGTGAAGTTCTGGAAGACCTCCGTGTACGAGGGGAAGAGGAAGACCACGTACACGGTCCGTTGGGAGCTGGAGGGCACGGAGTGGCGGAAGCCATTCGGCACCGTCGCCCTCGCGGACTCCTTCCGGGCGGGACTGGTATCCGCTGCAAGGAAGGGGGAGGCGTTCAACCTGTCTACCGGGCTGCCGGTTTCGCACCTGTCCCGCGCGGCTGGCGTGACTTGGTACGACTTCGCGATCCAGTTCGTTGACCAGCTCTGGGAGCGGACTTCCGGGAACAACCGGAAGATCGTGGCGAAGGCGCTCACGCCCGTCACCATCGCCCTGCTTCGGTCCCACCCGACAGCGTTCAAGGGGGTCGACGTGCGCCGGGCTCTCCGTGAGTACGCCTTCAACACCCTCCGGCGGGACAAGGCCCCGCCGGAGGTTGCCGTGATCCTGCGCTGGGTGCAGCGGAACTCGCCCGCCATGGCTGCGTGGGAGGACGAGAACACCGTGGAGACGGCCTTGCGCGCGGCCGGGACCAAGCTGGACGGCACGCCCGTGGCTGCCAGTTCGGCCCGACGGGCCAAGCGCGTCTTGAACGTCCTCTTCGAGTACGCCATCAAGAAGAAGGTGCTCAAGGAGAACCCGCTCCCGAAGGGCAAGGGCGCCACCGTGGCTAAGACCTCCTCCGCTGTCGACAAGCGGTCACTGCTCAACAAGGAGCAGGCCTCAAAGTTGCTCGGCTGGGTCTATGCGCGGCCGAGGGGAGGCCAGCGGCTACACACCTTCTTCGCCACGATGTACTACGCCGCCGCCCGGCCCGAGGAGGTCGTGGCGATCGATGTCGGGGACGTACGACTGCCCGACGCGGACGCCGACGACCAATGGGGCGAGTTGCTGCTCCACACCGCCCACCCCGAGGTCGGCAAGCAGTGGACGAACACCGGGGAGGTACGCGAAGAGCGCGGTCTCAAGGGGCGGGCCGCCGATGACACCCGTACGGTGCCCTGCCGCCCCGGGTTGACGCGGATCCTCCGTGCCCATATCGAGAAGGAAGGGCTGAAGCCCGGCGATCTGCTGATGCAGGGAGAGAAAGGGGGAGACCTGGCCGGGTCCGTGATCAGGCGAGCGTGGCGGCGGGCCCGGAAGGAAGTACTCACCGCTTACGAATTCGGAACGCCCCTCGGTCGTCGTGTGTATGACCTCCGGCACACCTGCCTGACCAACTGGCTCAACGCCGGCGTTCCGGCCGCGACCGTGGCCGAGTGGGCGGGCAACAGTGTCCCCGTGCTGCTGGCCACGTACGCCCGATGCATCGACGGGCAGCTCGACGACCTGAAGCACAGGATCGAGGAGGCGGGGGAGCTGCCGGATCCGGCAGTCTCGGGGGCCTGAAAACTTCTCCGCGTATTCTCCGCAGCCACCCGCAGAAACTCGGTTTCAGCCGGACACCGTCGGACGTGCCCCACCCCCGTCGAGGGGCGCGTCCGACCCCTGCGCACCTCACTGGAAATGGGCTCTGACCAGCAAAAAGACCCTCCCCGTAGGAAGGGTCTTGAAGAGCGCCCCCGGCAGGACTCGAACCTGCGGCCAAGTGCTTAGAAGGCACCTGCTCTATCCACTGAGCTACGGGGGCCGGATGGTGGACGTGGATCACGGGCCGCGGACAAGGATAGGGGCCCGGGTGCCTCGCACCTGTTGCTTCACCTCCGTGGCACGTTGTGGAGGTTCGGTGAAGCGATCCCGATAATCGCAGGCAGGTACGAATCCTGCATCGCTTTTGACGTCTCGCGCTTCGCATGTTGTGCACTCGTTATGCCTGCGTCTCAGTTGTCCCGATCGTCTCATGGGTCACTCATCCCGTTCTGTACGGGTTCTTACGGGGCACACACAGGGTTATACGCTTCAAAAAGCCAACGAAATTGGGCATTCTGCACATGTGGCGACCTTGGACGTACGACCCCGGCTCATCGAAGCACTGTCCGTACTACGCGACCGCGTCGACGCCGCACGCTTTCCGCTACCGCTGCGGGGCGCCCCCAGGGCCCGGCGGAACCGGGCCGAACTGCTCGCTCAGCTCGACGACTATGTGATCCCACGGCTGCGTGCGCCGCAGGCCCCGCTGCTCGCCGTCATCGGCGGGTCCACCGGGGCGGGCAAGTCCACGTTGGTCAATTCGCTGGTCGGGCGGCGGGTCTCGGAAGCGGGGGTGCTGCGGCCGACGACGCGTACGCCGGTGCTGGTGTGCCATCCCGACGATCACCGCTGGTTCGCCGGGCAGCGGGTGCTGCCGCAGCTGACCCGGGTGTGGGTGCCCGAGCAGGACGACGGCGGGTACGGCGAGGGGGCGTCCCAACGGTCCCCGGGAGAGGCGGAATACGACTACGAGGCAGAGGCGGCCGGAGCGGGCGGCCTGTACGGGGGCGGCGCCGACTCGGGGCTGCCCACCGTGCGGATCGAGACGGACGCCGCACTGCCCAGCGGGCTGGCGCTGCTGGATGCCCCGGACATCGATTCGCTGGTCGCCGGCAACCGGGAGCTGGCCGCGGAGCTGATCTGCGCCGCGGACGTCTGGGTCCTGGTCACCACGGCCGCCCGGTACGCGGACGCGGTGCCGTGGCATCTGCTGCGGACGGCCAAGGAGTACGACGTCACCCTGGTGACGGTCCTGGACCGGGTGCCGCATCAGATCGTCACCGACATCTCCGCCCGGTACGCCGAACTCCTCCAGCACGCCGGCCTCGGGCACGTCCCCCGCTTCACCATTCCCGAGTTGCCCGAATCGGCCGGTGGTGGGAGCGGTCTGCTGCCCGCCACGGCGGTTGCCGCCCTGCGCGACTGGCTGGAGCGGCACGCCCAGGACCCGGTCGCCCGCAGCGCCGCCGCGGACCGTACCGCCTCCGGCGTCATCGCCTCGCTGCGCAGTCGGCTGCCCGCGTTGGCGGCGGCGGCCGCCGCCCAGCACGCCGCCGCGCTGTGTCTGACCGGCCGGGTCGAGGAGGCGTACGAGCAGGCCGCGGAGCGGGTACGGCGGGAGGTCGCGGCCGGCGAAGTGCTGGCCGGTGACGCCCGTGCGCACTGGCACGACCACGGGCTCGGCGGGCGGCCCGGGGAGTTGCTGGACGCGCTGACGCACGGGCTGACCGCGCTGCTGGCCTGTGCCGTGGAGGAGGCCGACGAGCGGGCCGCGGAGGCGTGGCGGCGGGATCCGGCGGCGGCGGAGGTCGCGGCGTCGGCGGCCGCCGGGGCCGCGGGAGCCGGCGAGCGGCTCGGGGTGCTCGTGCGGCGCTGGCGGCGGTGCCTGGAGGAACTGGCCGAGGAGGAGAGCGGCGAGGCACGGGGCGGGCCGGGCGGTGAACGCCTGGCCGCCACGGCACCGGAGGAGGCCGCCGCGCTGCTGGCCACGGCGCTGCTGGGCGGGCGGCGGGCCCGCACGGCGGGCGAGAACCTCGCCGAACTGCTGGGTGCGCAGGCCGCGCTGCGGCTGTGCGACAGGGGCAAGCTGCTGCTGGCGACGTACCTGGGGCGGGCCCTGGACAGCGAGCGGGAGCGGCGGCTGGCCCCCCTGGACCGGGTGGCCGTGCCGCCCGGTCAACAGGCCGACCTGATCGCCGCGTTGTCCGTGTTGCAGCGGGAGAAACAGAACGAGGCACGGGACGAGCACCGGAGCGACACGCGGCAGGAGGGCGAGGAGGAAGGCGGGGCGGAGCAGGCGCGGGCGGTGGAGAGGGTGGTGTCCGGGTGAGCGGTGAGACCGAGGTGGGCGTGGTGGGTGCGGAGGGCGGCGGGGTGGATGCCATGGAGCCGGCCGTGGGCGGGACGGGCGCCGGCGGCGCACCGGACGACGGGCCGGGCGGCGACGGTGCGCAGGGTGCGTGCGCGGGCGGCCACGCACCGGGAGAAGCGCAGGACGGGGGCGACGGCGCCCGCGGCGCGTGGGACGACGGACTGATCGCGCGCCGGGTGCGGGCGGCGGACGGTGCGGACGCGGGGGAGCGGCGGCGGGTGTTCGCGCCGCGCGGCAGTTCCGCGGCCGAGCGGCACGCCGAGGCGTTGTCGGTGGCGGACGCCGCGCGGGACGCGGGAGGTGATGCGGCTCCGGTGGGCGACGGCTCGGCGGAGGGTTCGCCGCCCCCCGGAGAGGCCGGCGAACCGGTGGGCGGCCTGGACTACGGCGCGCCCCGCGGTGCGTACGGCATGGACGGCGGCGCGTCCCGCGGCGCGTACGGCATGGACGGCGGCGCGCCCCGCGGTGCGCACGGCATGGACGGCGGCGCGTACGGGGGTGCGTCCAACAGGGCGTCCAACAGGGCGTACAACGGGGCGTCCAACGGGGCCTACGGCGATGCCTACGGCGCTTCCTCCGGTGCACGCGCGTACCGGGAGCCGTTCGGGCGGGCGCCGGAGGGCGCCCGTGGGGCCCGGACCGCCGAGCTGCGGTCCCGGCTGGACGCCCTGCGCGAGCTGATCGCGTTGTCGCGGGCCCGGCTGGACGGGGAGACGCTCGCCGAGGCGGGGCGGGTGCTCGACGCGGCGGGGGAGCGCTACCGGCTCTCGGGTGAGCACACCGTGGTCGCCCTCGCGGGAGCCACCGGGAGCGGGAAGTCGTCGCTGTTCAACGCGCTGGTGGGAGCCGGCCGTTCGCAGGTCGGGGCGCGGCGGCCGACGACCTCCGAGGCGGTGGCCTGCATCTGGCCGGGCGGCCCGGTGGGCGCCGACGGGCTGCTGGACCGGTTGGGGGTGCCGCACTGGCGGCGGCACCTCGCGCTGGACTGCACCCCCGAGCTGAGCGGGCTGATCCTTCTCGACCTGCCCGATCACGACTCCTCGGACACCGAGAACCGCGCCCAGGTGGACCGGATGCTGGAGCTGGTGGACGCGGTGATCTGGGTGGTGGACCCGGAGAAGTACGCGGACGCCGTCCTGCACGAGCGGTATCTGCGGCCCCTGGCGGGCTACGCCGAGGTCATGTTCGTCGTGCTCAACCAGGTGGACCGGCTGCCCGGCGACGCCGCGGACCAGGTGGTGGACGATCTGCGGCGGCTGCTGGACGAGGACGGGCTGGCGCTGGGCGAGCACGGTGAGCCCGGGGCCGCGGTGCTCGCCCTGTCCGCCGCGACCGGCAGCGGCGTCGCGGAACTGCGGGACGCGCTGGGCCAGTTCGTGGCGGAGCGGGGCGCGGCGGACCGCCGGTTGGCGGCGGATGTGGACGCGGCGGCGGAGCGGCTGCGCCCGGTCTACGTCGCTCGGGCCCGGGTCGCGCTGACGGAGCGGGCCCGCGCGGAGTTCGAGGACAGGCTGGCCGACGCGGTGGGCGCGGTCGCCACCGGGTGCGCGGTGGAGCGCGACTGGCTGCGGCATGCCGAGCGGGCCTGCGGCTCGCCCTGGTCCCGGCTCCGCATGCGGCGGCGGACGGCGGAGAGGGAGCGGTCGGCCACCACCGCCCATGCCTCCCCTGCGGTGGCCGGGCCGCGGCAGCCGGGGACCGCCGGCGCGGCCGGGACGCGGCCGGCGGACGGCCGTGCGGCGGCGCGGCCGGTGGTGGAGCAGGCGGTACGGGCCGTGGCGGGCGAGGCGGCGCACGGGCTGCCGGCGCCCTGGGCCCTGGCGGTGCGCGAAGCGGCGGCCCGGGGCGCGCAGGGCCTGCCGGAGGCCCTGGACAAGGTGACGGCCGACACGGAGCAGTCCCTTCGCGGCGGGCCGGCCGGGCGGCCGCGGTGGTGGACGGTGGCCGCCGCGCTGCAGGGGCTGCTGTTCGTTCTACAGGTCGTGGGTCTGCTGTCGCTGCTGGGCGTGGTGACCGGTGTGGTCGACCCGGCGGCGTGGTTCTCGGCGCTGCTGCCCGCGGTGACCGGGTCGCTGGGCTGCCCGGTGTTGGCGTGGCTGTGCCGGGCGGCTGCCCGCGGCCCGGCCCGGCGGTACGGGCAGGAGGCCGAGCGGCGGTTGCGGAACGCGGCGGCCGGGTGCGGCCGCGCCCGGGTCCTGGAGCCGGTGGCGGCGGAGCTGTTGCGCTATCGCGAGGTGCGGGAGCAGTACGCGGTGGCGTCGGGCGCGTAGCCCATTCCCCCTGCCGGGTGGCCGGGTTGTCCACAGCCCGGTCACCCGTCCACAGCCCCCGGCGGCTCCCTTCGATTCCGTGCAGCATGGAATCCACGCGCCGAACGGCGCGCGGAGCAGCGGGGCGGGGAGCGGGGAGGCGGGTCCGGTGAACGACACGATGGTGACGCTGGTGGGGAATGCCGCGACGGCGGTGGAGCACCGGCTGACGGCGGCGGGGGTGCCGGTGGCGCGGTTCCGACTGGCCACGACGGTCCGGCGATACGACCGGTCGCGGGAATGCTGGACCGACGGGGAGACGAGTTTCTATACGGTCCGGTCCTGGCGCGGCCTCGCGGACAACGTCGCCGCGTCCGTCGCGGTCGGCGAACCCCTGGTGGTCCAGGGCAGGCTGCGCGTACGAGCCGGGGAGCAGCCGCCCGACCGGGGTGGACAGCGCTGGCTGTCGGCGGAGGTCGACGCCGTGGCGATCGGCCACGATCTGGCCCGGGGCACCGCTGCGTTCCGCCGGGTCACGCGGGTGCGTACGGAGCCGGCGCCACCGCAGCGCGGGGCGCCGGACGGGGGCCCGGACGGCGTCCCGGCCGCCGAGGACGCCAACGCGACCCGGGAGCGGCCCGGCTGAGAAAGCGTCAGTGCCTTCGTACGAGACGGGGTGCCGGTGCCCTCCGCGCCCTTACTTGCCCCCCAGTGCCCGGATAAGTCCCGGGGATTTGTCGATAATGCAAGGTCGGGGTGCGTGGTGTCGGTAACGATTTCGATTCGGATCGCTTATGGGATGCCATTAGTGGGGACCGTGATGCGCCTGCTCCATAGGATCCGACGAGTACTCACGGGGGCTGACGATTTCGGCTGTTGAGTCCTTTGGATCTTTCCGGCGAGGCACCCTCCTCCATACGACCGCCTCGCCCAGAGGGGAATTTCATGCTTTCGATGAAAAGGCGGGGCGCAGCCCGTCTTGCCGCCGCGGTCGTGGCCTCCGGCCTGTTCGCGGCGGGCGCGATAGCCACCGCGGGCACCGCCGCGGCGGATGACGCACCCCCCGCTCAGGGCGGTGCCACCGCGACGCTGGGCGGTCTCAAGACCTTCGACCAGGCGGTCGTGCACTCCGACGGGCAGGACCAGCGCGTCGGCGCGGGGCTCTTCGAGATGTCGGTCGACAACGGCGGCACGCTGCAGACCTACTGCATCGACATCCACAACCCCACCCAGCAGCAGGCGAAGTACCAGGAAGTGCCCTGGAGCGCCTCGTCCCTGCACAACAACGGGGACGCGGGCAAGATCCGCTGGATTCTGCAGAACTCGTACCCGCAGGTGAACGACCTGGCCGCGCTGGCCGGCAAGGCCGGCTCCGGCGCGCTCACCGAGAAGACCGCCGCGGCCGGCACCCAGGTCGCCATCTGGCGCTTCTCCGACCACGTGAAGGTGGACGCGGTCGACCCGGCGGCCGAGAAGCTCGCCGACTACCTCGAGAAGAGCGCGCAGAACCTCGCCGAGCCCAAGGCCTCGCTGACGCTGGACCCGCCGGCCGTCTCCGGCAAGTCCGGCAGCCGCCTCGGCCCGGTGACCGTGCACACCAACGCCGACAGCGTCACGGTCTCCCCGGCCGCCGGCGTCCCGGCCGGCGTGAAGGTCGTGGGCAAGGACGGCAAGCCCGTCACCAGTGCCGCCAACGGCACCCAGCTGTTCTTCGACGTCCCCAAGGGCGCCGCCGACGGCAGCACCTCGGTGACCGCCCAGGCCGCCACCAAGGTCCCGGTCGGCCGTGCCTTCACCGGTATCGGCGAGCACGCCAAGAGCCAGACGCAGATCCTGGCCGGCTCCAGCGAGTCGACGGTCTCCGCGGCCGCCACGGTCTCCTGGAAGAAGCAGGGCGCCATCCCGGCGATCACCGCCCAGAAGAACTGCTCCAAGGGCGGCGTCGACGTCACGGCCAGCAACAAGGGCGATGAGGCGTTCCGCTTCCAGCTCTCCGGCAAGGACTACGAAGTCGCGCCCGGCAAGTCGCAGACGGTGACCGTGCCGGTCGCCGAGGACCAGCCGTACGAGATCACGATCAAGGGTGCGGGCGGCTTCAAGAAGACCTTCTCCGGGGTCCTCGACTGCAAGACCGCCGGCAGCGGCGGCACCAAGCCCTCCTCGAAGCCCAGCCCGGCCCCGGCCGGCGACACCACCGGCGGTCACGGCACCGACCTCGCCGAGACCGGCTCCAGCAGCGCCACCCCGGTGATCGCGGGCGTCGCGGTGGCCCTGGTCCTGGTCGGCGGCGGCGCGGTGTTCTTCCTCCGCAAGAAGAAGGCCGGCGCCCAGTGACGCAGGCGGTCACCGCACCGTGACGCCGAGCGACCGTCCTCCGGTCGCACGGTGACCGGACGGTAGCCGGCGAAGCACCAGACGGCCCCGGAGCGTGCCTGCGCTCCGGGGCCGTCGGCATACTCGTTTCCTTCTGGGCGTGGCTGTACGGCAAGATGGATGTATCTGCCCTCGCCCGGCCACGCCGCACCACGGCCCAGGCGGCGGAGCCGCACACAGACCTGATAGATCCAAAACTGCCGGACGGTTTCTCTTGGCTGAGTACATCTACACGATGCGCAAGGCGCGCAAGGCGCACGGCGACAAGGTCATCCTCGATGACGTGACGCTGAGCTTCCTGCCGGGCGCGAAGATCGGTGTCGTGGGTCCCAACGGCGCCGGTAAGTCCACGGTGCTGAAGATCATGGCCGGTCTTGAGCAGCCGTCGAACGGTGACGCGTTCCTCTCCCCGGGCTACACCGTCGGCATGCTCCTGCAGGAGCCGCCGCTGGACGAGTCCAAGACCGTGCTGCAGAACGTGCAGGACGGCGCCGCCGAGATCATGGGCAAGCTGCACCGCTTCAACGAGGTCGCCGAGCTGATGGCGACCGACTACTCCGACGCGCTGATGGAGGAGATGGGCAAGCTTCAGGAGGACCTCGACCACGCCAACGCGTGGGACCTGGACACCCAGCTGGAGCAGGCCATGGACGCGCTGGGCTGCCCGCCCGGCGACTGGCAGGTCACCAACCTCTCCGGTGGTGAGCGCCGCCGCGTCGCGCTCTGCAAGCTGCTGCTGGAGTCGCCCGACCTGCTGCTGCTCGACGAGCCCACCAACCACCTGGACGCCGAGTCCGTGCAGTGGCTGGAGCAGCACCTCGCGAAGTACCCCGGCACCGTCGTCGCCGTCACCCACGACCGGTACTTCCTCGACCACGTCGCCCAGTGGATCTGCGAGGTCGACCGCGGCCGCCTGCACCCCTACGAGGGCAACTACTCCACGTACCTCGACAAGAAGGCCTCCCGCCTCAAGGTCGAGGGCCAGAAGGACGCCAAGCGTGCGAAGCGTCTGAAGGAAGAGCTGGAGTGGGTCCGCTCCAACGCCAAGGGGCGGCAGGCCAAGTCCAAGTCGCGTCTGGCCCGTTACGAGGAAATGGCCGCCGAGGCCGACAAGATGCGGAAGCTGGACTTCGAGGAGATCCAGATCCCGCCGGGCCCGCGTCTGGGCAGTGTCGTCGTCGAGGTCGAGAAGCTCAACAAGGCGTTCGGCGAGAAGGTCCTCATCGACGACCTGAGCTTCACCCTGCCCCGTAACGGCATCGTCGGCGTCATCGGCCCGAACGGCGCCGGCAAGACCACGCTGTTCAAGATGCTGCAGGGCCTGGAGACCCCGGACTCCGGCGACATCAAGGTCGGCGACACCGTCAAGATCTCCTACGTCGACCAGAGCCGCGAGAACATCGACCCCAAGAAGACCCTGTGGGCCGTCGTCTCCGACGAGCTGGACTACATCAACGTCGGCCAGGTCGAGATGCCCTCGCGGGCGTACGTCTCCGCCTTCGGCTTCAAGGGCCCGGACCAGCAGAAGCCGGCCGGGGTGCTCTCCGGTGGTGAGCGCAACCGCCTCAACCTGGCGCTGACCCTCAAGCAGGGCGGCAACCTGCTCCTCCTGGACGAGCCGACCAACGACCTCGACGTCGAGACCCTGTCCTCGCTGGAGAACGCGCTGCTGGAGTTCCCGGGTTGCGCCGTGGTCGTCTCCCACGACCGCTGGTTCCTGGACCGCGTCGCCACGCACATCCTGGCGTACGAGGGCGAGTCCAAGTGGTTCTGGTTCGAGGGCAACTTCGAGTCCTACGAGAAGAACAAGGTCGAGCGTCTCGGTGCGGACGCGGCCCGTCCGCACCGCGCGACGTACAAGAAGCTGACCCGGGGCTGACCGTCGTGCGATACCTCTACTCCTGCCCCCTGCGCTGGTCGGACATGGACGCGTTCGGCCATGTCAACAACGCGGTCTTCGTCCGCTACCTCGAAGAGGCGCGGATCGACTTCATGCGGCGGCTGGCGCCAGGGGGCGGCAGCCCGTCGTTCACGGGCGGATCGGTGGTCGCCCGGCACGAGCTCAACTATCTGCGGCAGTTGGTGCACCGGCACTCCCCGGTGGACATCGAGCTGTGGGTGACGAAGATCAGTGCCGCGTCGATGACGATCGCGTACGAGGTCAAGGACGACACGACGCTCTATCTGCGGGCCTCGACCGTTGTGGTGCCGTTCGACTTCGAGCGGGAGCGTCCCCGCCGCATCACCGCGGAGGAGAAGGCGATCCTGAAGGAGTATCTGGACGACTCCTCGCACCAGGAGGAGGCCGCCGCCGTATGACGGCGCTGCGTCTGGCCGATGCCGGGGAGGCGGCGGATCTCGCCGCCTTCCTGGCCCGGCTCATCCACTACGACCGCGCGGCCGCGGTACGGCTCCAGGCCCGCGACGGGGTGCTCGCCGTCTTCGGCCGCCCGCCGTCCTTCGAGGTGCTGGCCATCCGCACCGCCCGGCTCGCCGACGCGGACCTCGCCCTGGATCTCACCGTCTCCGCCGGTGAACTCCTCGAAGGCGTCGGTGCGTCGGAGGAGGGCGTGCTGACCGTGCCCGCCGCCGTCACCGGACCACCGTGGGCCGGACTGCTGCCGCCGCGCGCCGGCTGGCAGCGGGTCCCGGGTCTGCCCGCGCCCGAGGCGCTGCTGCGGACGGTGGCCGCAGCGGTCGCCGAATTCCGGGCCCGCGACGCGGAGTTGCCCCCGCAGCACCGCACCCGTACCGAACGGGACCGCATCGGGCGGGAGATCTGGTCGCGGACCCTGGGGGACACCCATCTTCCGCTGCGCGCCGCGCACGCCGCCCAGTCGCTGGGCTTTCTGCGTCCGGCGCGGTCGGCGGCCTACGCGGGCGGCGCCGTGTCCGGTGGGCACACCCCGCAGTCGGAGCAGCAGCCGACCCTGCTGGCCGCGGGCGGCTGGCTGCGGCTGAGCACCGCGTACGGCTCCATCGCCGTGCGGACCGGCGGCCCGGCCGGGCTGACCGGACTGTCGGGGATCACCGTCACCCCGGTGTGACGGGGCCGCCGGCCTTCTCCCCCTGCTCGCCACCGGGTCCGCCACCGACCGGTCGGTGGTCCGCGCCCGACCGCGGTCGGTCCGCGCTCAGTCCGCTGCGTTGATCATCGAGGCGGCGGCGTACGTGAGGTAGTTCCACAGCTGCGTCTCGTGCTCCTCGGCGAGGCCGAGGGAGTCGACGGCGTCGCGCATGTGCCGCAGCCAGGCGTCGTGCGCGGCCCGGTCGACGGTGAACGGGGCGTGCCGCATCCGCAGCCGGGGGTGGCCGCGACCGTCGCTGTAGGTACGGGGCCCGCCCCAGTACTGCATCAGGAACAGCGCGAGCCGCTCCTCGGCCGGGCCCAGGTCCTCTTCCGGGTACATCGGCCGCAGCAGCGGGTCCTCGGCGACCCCCTGGTAGAAGCGGTGCACCAGACGGCGGAAGGTCTTCTCGCCACCGACCTGTTCGTAGAAGGTCTGCTCCTGAAGCGTGCCGCGCGGAATCTTGTTCACCCGTCCATGGTGTCAGACGTGGCGGCCGAGGACTTGGGGCGTAGGACCGGGAACGCACCGCGGGGGCGTGACCGTCCGGTCACGCCCCCGCGGTGGTCCGTCCGCCCGGTCAGCCCCGGCGGACGGTCAGCGTCGTCCAGGCGCCGACGTGCACCCGGTCGCCGTCGTGCAGGGGCACCGGGACGTACGGCTGGACCGGTTCCTCGGCGAGGTTGACCGTCGTGCCGTTGGTGGAGTTCTGGTCCACCACCGCCCAGCTGCCGTCCTGCTGCTGCACCAGCAGCGCGTGCTGGTGCGAGACGCCCGGGTCCTCCGGTGCGCGGCCCAGGTCGACATCCGGGGCCTCGCCCGTGCTGTTGCGGCGGCGGCCGATGGCGATCTGCCCGCCGGCGAGCGGGAGCACCTGCTCGGGGGAGTACGCGGGCAGGTTGAGCCCGGCCGCCTCCGGGCCGCTGCGGCCCATCATCGCCATGAAGTACTCGCGGTCCGGGGCGATGGCCACCACCCAGCCGTCACCGACGACCGGCGGCGGGCCCTGCGGCGGCGCCGCGGGACCCGGGCCGGGGCCGCCGTTCCACTGCTGCTCGGGCGGCGGGCCCTGGTGCTGCTGCTGCGGGTCGTACGGGCCGGGCTGTTGCTGCTGCTCGAACGGCTGCTGCTGCGGCTCGTAGGGGCCCGGCTGCTGCGGCGGGAACGGCGCGGGGGGCTGCTGCTCGAACGGGGCCTGCGGGCCGGGGCCGGGGGACGGCGGAGCCATCGGCGGCGCGGCCTGCTGCTGCGCGCCCGGCGGGTTCAGCGTCCAGTCGTCCCCCTGCTGCGGCGGCGGGGGGCCGGGCTGGCCGGGGTAGCCGCCGGGACCGGGCATGCCGGGCGGCGGGCCCTGCTGGGGCGGCTGTTGCGGGTCGAAGGGAGGTTGCTGGTGTGGTGCGGGCGGTGGGAAGCCGTATCCGCCCTGGCCGCCCTGGGTGCCGGGGCCCGGGGCGGGCGCCGGCTGCTGCTGCGGCTCGTAGGGGCTCGGCTGCTGGGGCGGCTGTTGCGGGTCGAAGGGGGGCTGCTGGTGTGGTGCGGGCGGCGGGAAGCCGTAACCGCCCTGCCCGCCCTGGGCGCCGGGGCCGGGCATGCCGGGCGGCGGGGCGAAGGACGCCGGGGAGGTCGAGGAGTGGGTCAGGAAGTTGTAGCGGCAGTTCTCGCAGAACGGCGCGTTCGCCTCCCGCGGCGTACCGCACTGCGGGCACGGCTCGGGCGGTGCGGCCTGGTCGGGACCGGGCGCGGGCGGCGGGAAGCCGTAACCGCCCTGGTTACCGGGGCCGGGCGCGGGCGGGGGCGGGGGGAAGCCGTAGCCGCCCTGGTTGCCGGGGCCGGGCATGCCGGGCGGCGGGCCGGGCTGGCCGTGCGGGTCGCCGGGCGGCGGGCCCTGCTGCTGGGGCGGCGGCGGGGGGCCGGGCTGGCCGGGCGGCGGCGTGTTCAGGAACCCCGCAGGCAGGGAGGGCGGCGGGGGGACAGCGCCCGCCATCCTGTGGCCGCACACCTCGCACCAGTCTTCGGCCACCGACTGGTGTCCGTTCGGGCAGGTCGGCATGTCGGTTCTTCCCCCTCCGTACCTTTTCTTCCAGTGGTACTACTCGGTACTAGTCGTGCTGTTTCTTCGGGTATTGCTGCACACGAAGGGTTCTCGCCGAGTGTGCGGCGGGGGTCGTCCCGTCCGCGTCGGCCACCTTCGCCTTCGTCGCACAGTACCGGTCGCCGCGTGGGCGACGCCCACCACCTTCGCAAGGAGATTCGCCATGCCCGCATTCCCCGGGGCGCCCCCCGGGTGCCCCGGGGGACCCGGTTTCCCCGTGAGGGTGCCCGGGTCGTCCGGCTTGCGGGCATCACGCGCCGGCTGGCTGAGTTGCCCCGTTTTCGTGTGGTCTGCTGAGCCCGGTCGTCAGGCCGTTCCCGGCCCCTCGGGTGGCGTGGGGAACGGTACGACCGCCACCGTGACGTTGTCGTGGCCCCCGCCGTCGAGGGCGTGGCCGACGAGCGTCCGGGCGGCGTTCAGGGGCCGGGCGGGCGAGTCCGGGGGCAGTACCGCGGCCAACTGCACGGCGGATTCGGCGTAGTTCCAGAGCCCGTCCGTGCACACCACCACCACGCCGGGGCCGTCCGGTTTGAACGTCACGGTGTGCGGCTCGACCTCGTAGGCGTCCGCGCCGAGCCAGCCCGTGATGGCGTGTGCCCGCTCGTCGGCGTTCGCCTCGGCCTCGGTCATCAGGTTGTTCGCGACCATCTGCGCGGCCCAGGAGTCGTCCTCGGTCAGCCGGGCCGGGGACGCCGTGCGGTCGTTGGGCACCCAGTACGCGCGGCTGTCGCCGACCCATCCGATGGTCAGCAGCCCGCCGCCGACCACCGAGCCGACGAACGTGCAGGCGGGGGCGTTCTGCTGACGGTGTTCGTCATGCACCAGGGACGGGTCGGCGGCCAGTGCGTCGACCGCCGCAGAGGCCGCCATGATGGCGTCGTGCATCGCCTGCTGGGGGTGCGTACCGCGCGGCAGCGACGCCAGCAGCGCCTCGCCGGCGGCCTCGCAGGCCGCCCGGGACGCCTCGTCCGGCCGGGTCGCCGAGGAGACGCCGTCGCAGACCACCGCGACCAGAGCCGGTGACTCGTCCGGCAGGGCCGTGGCCCGCAGCGCGAAGAAGTCCTCGTTGCGGTGGTGGCGGTGCCCGCGGTCGCTGACCGCCGCGCAACCCGCCGACTCGCTCTCCATGTGGTCGCGTTCGCGCGGGGTGTGGCCGCAGTGGTCACAGAGCCCGTCGGCGTCCACGGCGCCCGTATGGCAGGCGCCGCAGAGGGAGAGGGTGTCGGGGCCGCCGGCCGCCTCCTCGCCGACGGCGCCCTCCGTGGCCTCCTTGACGCGCTCCGCGGCCCCGGCGGCCCCCGCCGCGGCGTCGGCCACCACTTCGTAGCCGGCGACGCGCGGATCGACGGGCCGGGCGGGGCCGCCCGGCGGCGGGCCGTCCGCCGCGGCGCGGCCCTCACCGGCCATGTCCTCGTCCGGAATCCGCGTCGTCGGGTCCGGCGGCGGCGGTCCGGCCGGCCCGTCGTACGTCACCCCGACCGTCGGGGCGTACGCGGGCGGCGGCGGCACCGCGCCGTACGCCGCGGCGGGCGCCACGAGGTCCGTGCCACACCGCCCGCAGAATTTGTCCCCCGCGTCGAGCGGCTCCGCGCAGCTCCGGCAGCGGGACGGCCCAGTCACACCCATGTCACACCCACGTCCTGGGGCGGAAGCGGTTGGCCCGCTCCACCAGCTCGATCCTTTCCTCGCCACGCTGCGCCAGCCGCGCCAGCAGGCGGTACGACCTCTCCAGCCCCAACCGCAGGCCGCGTTCGTCCAGCGCGCTGCCGAGCAGCGGCGGCCGTTGGGGCGGGATCCGCCCGTCGTCCGGCCGGGCACCGTGGCTACCGGAGAGTACCCAGTCCAGGGCGCTGCCCAGTACCTCGGTGGTCAGTTGTTCGCGGCGTTCGGCGTCCAGTCCGGATTCCGCCAGCAGCTCGACCTGCCGGGCGGCGTCCCGGAGTTCACCCAGCAGCGCGTCGCACGGCGAGCGCTGCCGCAGCCGGGCCCGGACCGCCGCGATACGCGCCGCGGTGCAGTGCGCGGACGACTGCGGTACGGATTCCAGTGCCCGGACCGCCCCGCCGCGGTCGTCCGCCGCCAGTCGCACCCGGGCCAGCCCGAACGCGGCGCTGACATAGCTCTGGTCGGTCGTCCACACCATGCGGTAGTACTCCGCGGCGGTGTCCAGCTGCCCCAGCAGCTCCGCGCAGACGGCCAGCGCCAGCTTCGGCGCCGTCTCGCCCGGGAAGGCGTCGTAGACGGCGTCGAAGGAGAGCGCGGCGCTCTCGTGGTCCCCGCAGGACAGCGAGACCAGCCCGTGGTGCCACACCACCCGCCGGTCGCCGTCCCCCCGCACGCCGGGCTGTGCCTCGACGGCTCCGAGCAGTGCCCGCGCCGCCGGGCCGTCCCCCGTCTCCAGATGGGCACGCAGTTCGCGCAGCCGGATCTCCAGGGAATCGGTGGGGGCCGAGCGCAGCGCGGGCAGCAGCTCGGCCGGGGGGAGGGCCGTCACCCCGGCCAGGAAGCCGGCGCCGGGATCGGTCGGGTCCACCCGCCCCACCGGCAGCGCGAGCGCGGCCGCGGCGGGGTCCAGCGGGCGCAGCGTGAGCGCGCCGGGTGGCGGCGCGGCGCGCCGCGGGGCCGCCCGGCGCGCCCCGAGCAGCGAACTGTCGCCACTCAGGGGTGCCGTCAACTCCGTGTCCACCACGCGCAGTTCGGGGCCGAACAGCTGTGAGGGTGCCGGCCGCTGCTCGCCGCACTGGAGCGCCACGACCTCCCGCAGCACCCCCGTCAGCTGCTCCGCCATCTCCTCCGCGGACGCGAAACGCCGTGCGCGGTCCGGGTCCGTGGCGCGCACCAGCAGCCGGTAGAAGGACTCGTAGGTGCGGAAGACCTCGATGTGGTTCGGGTCCGGCAGCGAGTCGGCGAAGACGTTCGTATACCCCTGGAAGTCGAAGGTGAGGACGGCCAGGGTGCGGGCGACGGTGTACAGGTCGGAGGCCACCGACGGGCCGAGCTCGGCCATCTCCGGTGCCTGGTAGCCGACCGTCCCGTAGATCGGGCTCCGGTCGTCGTCCATCCGGCGCACCGCGCCCATGTCGATCAGCTTGAGCCGGTCGTGCTGCTGGATGGCGTTGTCGACCTTGAAGTCGCAGTACAGCAGGTGGCGGCGGTGCAGTTCGCCGAGTGCCTCCAGCGCCTCGATGCCGTACGCACACGCCTGCTCGACCGGCAGCGGATCGCGCCGGCCCTGGGGCGTGCGGCGCTCGTTGGCGATGTCCTTGAGTGATTTGCCGCCGACGTACTCCATGACGATGTAGCCGTCCAGGCTGCCCGTCGAGGGGTCGAGATGCTCCACGAAGTTGTAGATCCGCACGATGTTGGCGTGCTCGATCTCCGCCAGGAACCGCCGCTCGGACACCGCGACCGCCAGCGCCGCCTCGTCGCCGGTGTCCAGCAGGCCCTTGAGCACCACCCACCGGTCGGCGACGGCGTGGTCGACGGCCAGGTAGATCCAGCCGAGCCCGCCGTGCGCCAGGCAGCCCGCCACCTCGTACTGGCCGTGCACGAGGTCGCCGGGCCGCAGTTTGGGCACGAAACTGTACGGATGGCCGCACTTGGTGCACAGCCCCTCGGGGCGGCCGGGCTCGCCGCCGCGGGTCCGGCCCACCGGCGCCCCGCAGTCGCCGCGGCTGCAGAACCGCTTCCGTTCGGGCACCTCCGGGTCCGCCAGCACGGCGGTGTGCGGATCGGGTCGCGGCACCTGCGGCACCGCCACCAGCCCCGCTCCCAGCCGCCCGCGCCCCGGCCCCGAGGGGTCCGACGCCCCGGACCCGGGTCCGCTGCCTGCGCTGCGCACCGGCGCCGGCATGCCCCGCGTCGTCCCGCCGTCCCCGCCCCACGCCCGCGCGAGCCGGCCCGGGACGGAGCGGCGGGACGACGGCGCATCCGGGACCCGTGCCGTCAGCTCCGTCGGGGGAGAGGACAGCAGCCCGCCCGGCGAGACCACCGGCGCCAGCCCGCAGACGGCGCAGTACAGCTCCCCGCCGCCGACGTCCTCGTACCTTCCCCCGCACCGCGGCCGCTGGCAGTCCTCCCCGGCCCCCTCCGTCATGTCTCCTCCCTGCCGCCCGGCTGCTCCGGCGCCAGCGCCTCGGCCGCCGCCCGCTGATAGCGCCACACCGCCTGCTCGGCCGCCCGCAGGTCGCACGGGGCGCTCCACAGCATCCGGCGGGCCGTGTCGTACCGCTCCAGCAGCAGCGGGTCCCCGGCCATGCCGTGCCGGGCGATCTTCGCCTTGTACGCGTCCAGCCGCCCGCGCAGCTCGGCGCGTACGGCCAGCGGGGCGGTCACCGCCGTCAACGACTCCCGGGCCCGCAGGAGTTCGTCCTCCGCCCGCTCCTCCAGGCTGTCCAGCAGGGGGGAGAGCCGGTGCCACTGCGCCCGCCTGCGGTGGTCCGCGGCCGCCGCCAGCTGTTCGTGCAGCGCGGTCGACGGGCCGCTGACCGCCGGCACATCGGACCCGGCGATCTTCGCCAGCACCTCGATGCGGGCCTGCCGCGCCTCGGTCAGGGTGCGGTCGGCCCGCGAGAGCACGTCGCGCAGCCGCATCAGCCGTCGCTCCGCGTCCTGCCGGACACCCAGCACCGCCTCGATCTCCCGCCGCACGCCCTCCAGGGCGCGTGCCGCACGGTCGTAGCGGCCGGTGTCCGGACGGCCGCCGCCGGGGGCGGAACTCCCCGTCGACGTCGACACCCAGAACGCCAGCGGGTCCGCGATCACCTGGCTGCGCAGCAGGGTCAGTTCGTCCGTGATCCGCTCCAGGTCGTCGCCCGCCGGGTGCTCGCCGGGGCGCACCCCCACCGAGTGCGCCAGCGAACGCGTCCGCTGGAGCTCGGCCGCGAGCAGGTCGATCCGGGCCGGCAGCGCCGACCACACGGCGTCGGCGGCGATGATGACGTCGAGCGAGCGCGCATAGAGCGCGTTCATCCGGTCGACCAGCTCCGCCGGGCCCAGCGCTCCGCCGGCCCGGGGCGGTCCGTCCTGCGGCCCGCCCTCCGGTGTCGGCCCGCCGCCGTGCAGCAGCCGTGACAGCTCCACCAGGTCGTCCGGGGACGGCAGCCGGCGGCGGGCCCGCAGCTCACGCGCCGCCGTCAGCGCGGCGGTGTAGGCATCGAAATGCGACCACAGGACCGCGATGGACCGCTCGGCGACGGCCCAGCGCTCCTTGGTGGTGCCCGACAGGTCGGCACCCTCCAGCAGCCGGCGGCCGGCATGGTCCTGCAGCGCGAGCAGCGACGTCTCTAGCGCCTCGTACTCGGCGCCGAGCCGCGCCAGGGCGCGGTCCACCGCCTCCAGGTCCAGAGCCGGGGCGGGACGCCTGTCCGCGGAACCGTGGAAGGGCCCAGGGACCCCCATCGATCACCTCTCCAATACGCGTACGGCGCGCGGCGGTCGGCGCGCCTGGCTCGCTGGTGGGACTGCTCGCTCCCCGCCCTTCCCTCCATAGTGACGGCAACTGCCGTTTCGTGGGCGGCAGACCGCCGACGGCCGCACCGGGCGCCGGTGTCGCCGCCGGTGCGCCTCAGTCGCTGTACTCCGGCGCCGGCGGCCCCGTGATCCCCGGCAGATCGGCCCGCAGCCACTTGCGGTACGACCGCATCCAGGGGCTGTCGGCGCCCCCGTCGCCCCGGTAGTCGTCCAGAACCTTGTTGACCCGCCGCACCAGATCCGTGTCGTGTGCGTTCACCGCCACGCCGTACGGCTCGTCGGTGAACGTCCGGCCCTTCAGCTCGACCGTCGGGTCCTGGGCCGCCTGCGCGGCGGCCAGCGCGTTGTCGGTGACCACGGCGTCGGCCCGGCCCAACTGCAGCCGCACCAGGCAGTCCAGCTGGCTGGGCACCGTCAGCACCTCGGCGCCGTGCGGCCGCGCCGCCAGCTCCGCCTCGCCCGTCGAACCCGCCGCCGTGCACACCCGCTTGCCGCGCAGCGAATCGTCGAACGCGGTCACCGCCGACCTCTTGGGCGCCAGCACCTGCTGCCCGCCCTGGAAGTACGCCGTCGAGAACGCCACCTTCTCCTTGCGGGCGCAGTTGATCGTCATCGTCCGGACGACCAGGTCGACCGTGCGCCGCTGCAGCGCCGGAATGCGCTGATTCGTCGGCACGGCCATGAAGACGACCTTGGCGCCGGGGCCCAGGATGTCCTCGGCGACGGCCCGCGCCAGATCGATGTCGAAGCCCTCCAGCTTGCGGGTGCCCGGATCGCGGTAGCCCCAGCGGTAGGTGTTCTGGTCGACGCCGACGACCAGCTGGCCCTTCGCCTTGATGCGGTCCACCGCCGGCCCGTCGTCGGCCGACGGCCGCAGGCTGCGGGCGGCGGTGGACGGCGTGCACCGCGTCCCGGCGGACGCCGCGTGCGGCGGCCCGGCGCGGTGGACGGCCGGCCGGCCGCCCTCCAGCACCCCGCCGAGCGCGTCGCCGCCCAGCGCGGGCACCAGGACCGCGGCGGCCGCCGCCATGATCCCCACGCCCGCCGCGACCGGTGCCAGCGCGGCACGCAGATTCACCAGGGCTCGCGCGCGCATCCTCATGCCCCCCTCACCAGGCCCCCTCACCGGTACTCCGACAGCCTGCGTCCGATGCCCAGGACCGCGCCGACCGCGCCCAGCAGCGCCAGTGTCACCGCCCCCGTCGCCAGCCCGCCGAGCGCCGCCCGACCGATGTCCGCCGCCGAACGGAAGTCGTGCTGCTCGTGCACCAGCGCCCGGTGCAGCGCGGCGTCCACCCGGTCGAAGGACGCCCGGGTGGGCCGGTCGTCGCCGACCACCTTGGCCAGCGCCTGGTCGTAGTCGCCCTTGTCGTCCGCCGCCCGCGCCTCGGCGTGCCGCGCCTGCCACTGCCGTACGTGCGCCAGTGCGTCCCGTACGGCGCGCCGCCCCGTCTCGTCGTCCGCCAGCGCCAGGGCCGTCCCCAGCCTGCTGCCGGGTGACGCCGGCCCGTGCGTGCCGGGGCCCGCCAGGTCCGTCATCCCCGAGCGGAACGCGGCCTCGTAGAAGTCCTTCTGGTCCCCGGTCAGCACGGCTCCGCGCGCCACCAGGGTCAGATTCTCGTCGCCGCGCGACCGGAGCGAGTCGATCCGCGCCTCGTTGAGCACCCGCAGGGACCGCGCCCCGCGGTCGGAGGAGTCGCTCACCCCCGCCCGCGCCACCGCATGCCCGGCCACCAGCCACAGCAGCACCGTCACGGAGGCCGCCGTCGCCGCCAGCAGGCCCCGGTTGAACACCCGGTTGGTCCGGCGGTAGTGGCGCCGCTGCGCCCAGGCCAGCGCGGCGAGGGCCAGCGCCCCGGCGGCCAGCGCGTACCACGGCCAGGACTTCGCGGCGGCCTGGTCGGCGGCCAGCCGGTCGTTCTCCGCGTCGTACAACGCCCGTGCGGCGGGCAGGAGGTCCGTGCGCATCCGGTCGTTGGCGTACCGCAGATAGGCGCCGCCCAGCGGCAGCCCCTGCCGGTTGTTCGTGCGGGCCGTCTCGACCAGCCCCGCGTATTGCGGCAGTCCGCGGTTCAGCCGGGCGATCTGCACCGCGGCCCGACCCGGCCCCCGTGTGCCCTGCGACGCCTTGACCAGCAACTCCGCCGCTGTGGCGAGGTCTTGTGCGTACCGATCCCGGGTGGCCGCGCTCTCTTCCCCGCCTGCCAGGAAGCCCCCGGCGGCCGTGGTGTCCGCATCGGCCAGCGACCGGTAGACGCCCGCCGCGTTCGCGCTCAGCGGCTGGCTGCGCTCCACCACGTCGTCCGCGGCCGCCGCCCGGTCGGACACCTGCCAGGCCGTGACCGCGCCGAACACCAGCACCAGCAGGGCGAGCACGGCACCGATCACCCGCAGCCGGCCCGGCTCGGTCGTCGCCGCGGCCCGCAGCTCGTCCAGGCCGTCGGCCCAGGCCGTCCGCCGCGTGGCCGCCCCGTCGTCGCCGGCCGGCGTGGCGGGGACGGGCGGAGCGGTCTCCACGGTCGGCAGGGACCCTGACACCACGGAACCTCCCCCTCGGTCGTCGCGGCCGGACCCCCGCGCGCAGTGCCGGCGGGGGCGTTCACGAGAACTGGTGCACGGGCAGCAGTATGTCTGCACCCGTGGCCGGGCACACCGCTCTTGACCCGATCTTGTGTGGATCCCGATGGGCCCCGGGCCCGGGCGGGCTCCCTCCCACCCTGCCTGACGCGGGCGCGGGACGGCCGGTTCCCGGGGCCGCCCGGGGCCCGCGGTCGAGGAGCCCGCACCGTCGCCCGCGCGGACTCCACCGTCCGCGCGGGCACCCCCTAGAGTTACTCCCAGGGCAGCCGGTCGCCAGACGTCAGGACACCGGGCCCCGCGGCCGTGACCCGGGCAGGGCGGCCCGGGACTGCCACCGCAGACCTGCCTCCTGGGAGTGATCGAGTGCAAGCGGTCCGCAAGGGCAGGGTGTCGCTGGTGGAGATCGCGACCGACGAGATCCGTCACCAGATCGTCACGGGCGTCTGGCCGGTGGGCAGCCGCATCCCGCCCGAGAGCGCGCTCTCCGAAACGCTCGGGGTCAGCCGCGCCTCGGTCCGCGAGGCCGTCCGCTCCCTGGTGCACTCCGGGCTGCTGGAGCCCCGGCAGGGCGACGGCACCTTCGTGATCTCCGACGACGACAGCGCGGTCGCCCTCCGTCGTCGCCTGGAGCGCGCCGAACTCACCCATGTCACCCAGGTGCGCCAGGGCCTCGACGTGGTGGCCGCCCGGCAGGCCGCCCGGCACCGCACCGACGCCCAACTCGCCGGGATCGAGGCGGCCCTGGCCCGTCGCCGCGCCGCGCTCGTCGCCCACGACGTCGACGCCTTCACCGCGGCCGACGCCGAGTTCCACATCCTGGTCGCCGAGGCCGGCGACAACCCCGTACTCGCCGACATCTACCGCTCCCTCAGCGCCGCCCTGCGCGCCGAACTGCGCCGCGCCGCCTGCCTGGACACCGCCACCGCCGCCGCCACCGACCCCCACTCCCGGCTCGCCGACGCCATCCGCGACCAGGACCCCCAGGCCGCCGTGGACGCCGCCGTCCTGCTGCTCGCCGGGCACGTCCGGGATCTCGCCCTGCCGCTGGACGACTGACCGGGGGCCCGGGAGGGTCGTCGGCGGGCGGAAGGCCGGTGGCGGCCGCAGGGCCGGAGGGCCGGTAGGCGGTCGGCCGGGTATCGACCGCGGCGCGTACGAAGCGTCGCGCGCCCCCTGGTTCGCCTCCGCGCGCCGCTGTCCGGCACGCCGCTTCATGACTACTCTGAGTGACGAAGATGTTCAGCGGGTCCCCACCCGGAGTATCGGAGGTCTCTTGTGCGACGCGTAGCGAAACTCCTCAAACCCCTGGCCGCCGCCACCGCCACCGGCGCCCCAGCTCCCGGCAGCGCCCTGCCGGCCAGCGGTTTCCTCACCATCGGCGGCACCACCTATATCGACCCGGCCGGCCACTACCCCCTCGGCCATCTCGCCGGCGGCAGCGCCACCCTCGTCATCAACGACACCGACCAACACATCACCATCGTCACGGAAAGCGACCACGACCCGTGTCGTGATCACGACGGTGCCCAGGGCCGCGCTCCCGGCCGCGCCGCCGACATCGTGCTCGCCCCGGGCGGCCGGACCGAGACCCGCCGGGGGCACAGCGTGCACGTGGGATGGGGGCGGGCGATGGGCGGCGGATAGCGGGTTGCGGGTTGCGGGTAGCGGGTGGAGCCGCGGCGGTGCGGGCACCCCCTAGCCCCATACCTCCCTGAGCCGCTGGTAGGCGGCCACCGGCGCCTCGGCCCCGTCCAGTGCGTACAGCGCCGATCCCAGCACCGGCGGCGCCGTCACCACGCGGGCTACGGCCTTCGGGGCGCGCTCGGCGAGGAGTTCGGCGATCAGGTCGTGGAGCAGCGGGTGCCGGGCGGCCAGGACGCCGCCGCCGAGGACGACCGGGGTGGGCTCCGCCAGGAGGTCCAGGCGGGCCAGGGCGACCGTGGCCAGCAGGACGACCTCCTCCGCCTGGCGGGCCACGACGGCGCGGGCGACGGGGTCGCCGGCGGCGGCGACCGCGAAGAGGACCGGGGCCAGTTCGTGGCGCCGGTGGTCGGGGAGGGCATGCAGATGGAGTGCCTCGATCAGTTCCGCCATCGAGGCCAGGCCGAAGTGGGCGGGCAGCGCGTGGGCCAGCTCGCTCGTCTCGCCCCGCCCGTCCTCGGCGCGGGCCGCGCACCACAGGGCCTCGTCGGCGAGAAAGGAACCGCCGCCCCAGTCCCCGGAGAGCCGTCCGACGGACGGGAAGCGCGCGGTGGCACCGCCCCGGCCGATCCCCACGCAGTTGATGCCGGCCCCGCACACCACGGCGACCCCGATCCGCTCCCCGGCGTCCGGCAGCCCGGCCCGCAGCAGCGCGAAGGTGTCGTTGGCGACGGTCACGGAGTGCGCCCAGCCGCGGCCGGCGAGCTCCGCGGACAGGGCGGCCTCCTCGGCGGGCAGGTCGGCGTTCGCGAGATACGCCCAGACATGGTCGACCGGGCCCGTCAGCCCGGCCTGCACCAGGGCGGACGCGACGAGCGGGGCGAGGACGTCCACCGCGGGCCCGGCACCCACCACCGAAGGCTGGAAACCGCCGCCCCGAGCGGTCCCCCGTACCCTTCCGTCCGTGGTCACCAGGGCCACGTCCGTCTTGCTGTTGCCCGCGTCGATGGCGAGCGCCGTGCCGGTCAGGCCCACGTGAGGTGCTCCCGGTTGTGCGCGATCAGTTCGTCGGTGAGCCGCTCGGCGGCGGTGTACTGGCCGATGAGGGGGTGGGAGAGCAGCGCGGCGAAGACGCGGTCCCGGCCACCCTTCAGCGCCGCCTCCAGCGCCAGCTGCTCATAGGCGGTGACCTGGGCGATCAGCCCGGAATAGAGGGGCTCCAGCGGCCGCAGGGGCACCGGCGCGGCGCCTGCCCCGCCCACCGTCGCCGGTACTTCGATCACCGCGTCGTCCGGCAGGAAGGGCAGCGTGCCGTCGTTGCGGGCGTTGACGATCTGGACGTCGCCGGTGTCGCCCAGCAGCGACGACGTCAGCGCCACGGCGGCCTCGGAGTAGTAGGCGCCGCCGCGCTTGCCCAGCAGCTCCGGCTTCTCGTCCAGGGCCGGATCGGCGTACAGGTCGAGCAGCTGCCGTTCGATGGCCGCGACCTCCGCCGCCCGGGAGGGCTTGGTGCGCATCTCCCGCACCACCTCGTCGTGTTGGTAGAAGTAGCGCAGGTAGTAGGAGGGCACGACGCCCAGCCGGTCCAGCAGGGAGCGCGGCATGCGCAGATCGGCGGCGACCGCGTCGCCGTGCTTCGCCAGCAGCTCGGGCAGGACGTCCGTGCCGCCGACGCGGACGGCCCGCTCCCAGGTGAGGTGGTTGAGGCCGACGTGCTCCAGCTCGACGTCCCCGGGGCGCACGCCCAGCAGCTTCGCGAACTTCCGCTGGAAGCCGATCGCGACGTTGCACAGCCCGACGGCCTTGTGGCCGTGGCCGAGCAGGGCCCGGGTCACGATGCCGACGGGATTGGTGAAGTCCACGATCCAGGCGTCGGGGTTGCGGCGGCGTACCCGCTCGGCGATGTCGAGGACGACGGGCACCGTGCGCAGGGCCTTGGCGAGGCCGCCCGCCCCGGTGGTCTCCTGGCCGACGCAGCCGCACTCCAGCGGCCAGGTCTCGTCCTGGTTGCGGGCGGCCTGCCCGCCGACGCGCAGCTGGAGCAGCACCGCGTCGGCGCCGTCCACGCCGGCGTCGAGGTCACCGGTCCACGTGATGCGGCCCGGGTGGCCCTGCCGGGCGAAGATCCGCCGCGCCAGCCCGCCCACCAGCTCCAGCCGCTCGCCGGCCGGGTCGATCAGGACGAGTTCCGACACCGGCAGCGCATCACGCAACCGTGCGAAACCGTCGATGAGTTCGGGGGTGTAGGTCGATCCTCCGCCGATCACTGCGAGCTTCATATGTCCGAATCAGCCCTTCACTCCGGTGAGCGTGACGCCTTCGACGAAGGCTTTCTGTGCGAAGAAGAAGACGATGACGACGGGCGCCATGACCAGCAGCGTCGCGGCCATGGTGAGGTTCCAGTTGACGCTGTGGGCGGTCTTGAAGGACTCCAGGCCGTAGGAGAGCGTCCAGGCGGCGGGGTTCTGCGCGGCGTAGATCTGCGGGCCGAAGTAGTCGTTCCAGCAGGAGAAGAACTGGAAGAGGGCGACGGCGGCGATGCCCGGTCTGGACATCGGCACGACGATGCGCAGCAGGGTGCGCAGCTCGCCGCATCCGTCCACCTTGGCGGACTCGAGGTACTCCCGGGGGATGGTGAGCAGGAACTGGCGCAGCAGAAAGATGGAGTAGGCGTCGCCGAACGCCATCGGGACGATCAGCGGCCAGAGCGAGCCCGCCAGGTGCAGCTGCTGGGCCCAGACCAGGTACATCGGGATGACGACGACCTGCGGCGGCAGCATCATCGTCGAGATGACCAGGATCATCGCCGTACGGCGGCCGCGGAAGCGGAACTTGGCCAGCGCGTACGCCACCGGCACCGCCGAGCACACCGTGCACAGCGTGCCGAGCCCCGCGTACATCAGGGAGTTGCGCCACCAGTCCAGGAAGCCGGGGGTGCCGAAGACCGTGAGGTAGTTGGACCAGTTCCACTCGTGCGGCCACAGCTCGCCGCTCATCGCCTGGTCGTCGCTCATCACGGAGGTGAGGAAGACGAACAGGAAGGGGAGGACGAAGAAGAGGGCGGCGGCGATGCCCACCGCGTGGACGGCGATCCAGTGCAGTGTCCGCCGGCGCCGGGCGCGCGCCGTCGGTCCGCGGCCGCCGGGGCCCGCCGGGGTCGGTGCGGCCGGGCGGTTCAGGGTCGTGGTGGTCATACCGGATCAGTCCTCCGCCGGGAGCAGGCCGGCGCGCTTGCGCATCAGCAGGGTGGTGACGGCCATGGCGATGACGAAGAGCACGAGGGAGAGCACACACGCCGCGCCGGTGTTGAAGTTCTGGAAGCCGAGGGAGTAGACGAGCTGCGGGACGGTGAGGGTGGAGTGGTCCGGGTAGCCGGGCTGGATGACGGTGCCGGGCCCGATGGAGACGCCGGACGCGAGCTTCCCGGCGACCAGCGCCTGGGTGTAGTACTGCATGGTCTGCACGACGCCGGTGACCACCGCGAACATCACGATCGGGGTGATCGACGGCCAGGTGACGTACCGGAACCTCGCCCAGGGGCCCGCCCCGTCCAGCTCGGCGGCCTCGTACTGCTCGCGGGGGACGTCCAGCAGCGCCGCCATGAAGATCACCATCAGGTCGCCGATGCCCCACAGGGAGAGCAGGACCAGCGACGGCTTGGCCCAGTCCGCGTCGTTGAACCAGCCGGGCGCGGGGAGGCCCACCGCCCCGAGGAGCTCGTTGACGGGGCCGGTGCCGGGGTTGAGCAGAAAGACGAACGCCACCGTCGCGGCCACCGGGGGCGCCAGATACGGCAGATAGAAGGCGGTACGGAAGAGGCCGGCCCCCGACTTGATCCGGGTGACGAGCATGCCGATGCCCAGCCCGAAGACGACCCGCAGCGCGACCATCACCACGACCAGCCACAGCGTGTTCCACAGCGCGGGCCCGAACAACGGCATCTGGTCCAGCACATAGGTCCAGTTCCGCAGCCCGACGAAGTCCGGCGGCTCGATCTGGTTGTAGTGCATGAAGGAGAAATAGACGGTGGCTATCAGCGGATAGCCGAAGAAGACCGAGAAGCCGATCAGCCAGGGGGAGAGGAAGCCCAGGATCCGCAGCCGCTCACGTCGGCGTCTGCGCCGCAGTGCGGGCGCCGGTGCGGGAGTTCTGCCGGGCGCCGGTGCGGTGGTTGCCATGGCGATTCTCCGTCGTTCCGTCAGTTCTCGGACTGAAGGTTGTCGGCGTCGATCTGCGCGTCGAGTCGGCGCAGACCCCTGCCGAGATCGGGGACCTTTCCGGCCTCGACGTCGTACGAGAAGTCCTGCAGCGCGGTGATGTACTGCCCGCCGTTGGTGGAGGGCGGAATCGCCGCGCTGTGCGGGTTCTTCGCGATATCGAGAAAGGTGCGGAAGGACGGGTCGGCGTCCAGCTCCGGTGACGTCAGGGCCGCGTTCGTCGACGGCACGTTGTGGATGGCGTTGGCGAACCGCACCACCTGATCCGTGTCCGTGGTCAGGAATTTCACCAGCTCCCAGGCCGCGTTCTGGTGCCGGCTGCCGTGGGCGATGCCGGTGACCGTCCCCGTCAGATAGCCCCGCCCGTAGGTGTCCGCCCGGTCGTCCGGCACCGGCATCGGCGCCGTGCCCCAGGCGAACTTCGCCTGGGCGTCGCGCAGCATCAGCCCGCGCCATTCGCCGTCCAGATGCATTGCCAGCTTCTGCGTCAGAAAGGCGTTCTGCGACGACATCTCGTCACCGAACCGGGTACGGAACCTCTCCAGCGCGGCATATCCGCCCTGTGCGTCGACCAGCGCGCGGGTGGTGTCGAAGAATTCCCTCGTCCCCGGTTCCCTGGCCAGCGACGCCTTGCCGTGCCGGTCGAAGTAGGACGGCTCCCACTGCGCGAGGATGCGGTCCGGACCGTTCTGGTAGAGGCGGAAGTCGGGCATGAAGCCGACCCGGGTGTACGAGCCGTCCTCGGCGCGCTCGGTGAGTTTCACGGCATCGCGCTTCAACTCGGACATCGTTCGCGGTGGCCGTGCGATCCCGGCCTTCTCGAAGGCGTCCTTGTTGTAGTACAGCCCGAATGCGTCGGCGAGCAGCGGCAGTGCGCACTGCTTTCCCCGGTAACTCGTGTAGTCGAGCACCGCCTTGGGAAAGACGCGTTTCTTGTCCACCCCGGTCTTCCGCAGGAACGGATCGAGGTCCGCCCACATCCCCGACGAGCAGTACTGCCCCACATTGTTGGTGGTGAACGACGACACCACGTCCGGCGCGTCGTCGCCGCCGGCCCGCAGCGCCTGGTTCACGGTCTCGTCGGTGACATCGGAGACCGCCCGCACCGTGATGTTCGGATGCCGTTTCTCGAACCGCGCGATGCTGTCGTCGATGGCCTTCACCTCGCCCGCCTGCGACCACCCGTGCCAGAACCTGAGCGTGACCGGTTTCGTCGGGTCGTCACGGGCGCTGCCGACACTCGGATTGGCGCACCCCGAAACGAGCAGCCCGGCACCGGCCAGCGCCACGGAGAGCCGGATGCGCAGCGACCGACGGGACATGGCGGACGTCCTTTGCGAAGGGGGAGTCGGGGAAACGGCACGGGAAGGCCCGGGGCGTGGTCACCCGGTGTGGAACACCGCGTCGCGCGCCTCGGCGAGTGCCGTCCGCAGCGCGCCGACGAGAATCGGATTTCCCTCGAGATCGCTGATCCGCAGCTCCGGCCGGGGCAGCGCCAGACCGGTGAACTCCTCCTCCACCAGCACCCGCAGCTCCTCCCCGCCGGCCTGCGGGACCGCGCCGGAGAGCACCACCAGCCGCGGGTCGACCACCGCGACGACCGCGGCCAGCCCGGTGGCCAGCCGCCGGGCCGTCTCCGCCCGGACGTCGTCGCGGGCCAGCGCCTCGTCGACGGTGGTGGCCGCCGGCGCGCCGTACTCCCGCGCCAGCTCCACGATGCTGGGCGAGCCGACCAGCCGCTGGAACCCGCCCCCGGCGTCCGGTCGCGCCGCGCTGCGGTCGCCGCCGCGGGCCAGCGGCGCACCGGGCAGCGGCATGTACCCGATCTCGCCGGCGCCGCCGGTGGCACCGCGCAACAACCGGCCGCCCAGCACGATCGCGGCACCGACCCCTTCGTCGGCCCACACCAGCACGAAGTCGTCGAAGTCCTGCGCCGCCCCGTCGTGCTGCTCGGCGACGGCCGCCAGGTTCACGTCGTTCTCGATGACGATCGGCATCCCCAGCACCGCCGCCAGCTCCTCCTTGAGCCCCCGGGAGTGCCAGCCCGGCAGGTGGGGCGCGTACCGCAGCCGGCCGGTCTGCGGGTCCAGTGCGCCCGGCGTGCCGATCACCGCCCCGTGCAGCTGCTCCCGCTCCAGCCCGGCCTTGGCGAGTGCGCCGTCCACGGCCGTCGCCACCAGGTGTGCCGTCCGGTTCGGCATGCCCGGGGCGACCGCGTCCGTCCCGACCCGTTCCTCCCCGAGCACCCGGCCGGTGATGTCGGCGACCGCCGCGGTGATGCCGAGCTGGTCCACGGCCAGCGCGGCCACATGTGCCGCCACCGGGTTGATCTCGTACAACTGCGCGTTCGGGCCCGGCCGGCCGGTGACGTTCCCGGTCGTTCGGACCAGTCCGGCCGCCTCCAGCCGCGCCAGCAGCTGCGAGGCGGTCGGCTTCGACAGGCCGGTCAGTTCCCCGATCCGGGTCCGGGTCAGCGGTCCCTGGGAGGCGAGCAGATCGAGCGCGGCCCGGTCGTTCATCGCCCGCAGCACCCGCGGCGTGCCGGGTGTCCCGTGCGTTCCCTGTCCTGCTGCGGCCACGACCGTCCCCCGTCCTCCGGCGGCACCGACCACCGGGAGCATCTGTTAGGAAACCTTCCAATCGATGGACAGGAAGGTAGGTCGCCGGTCAGGGGCCCGTCAATGGTTTCGGCAGGGCGAGTTCGAGGGCGGCCCGCAATCCGGCTGCGCCGTCCCGGAACGGCAAGAGGCGCACCGGCCGGCTGCCGGTGCGCCTCCCCCCGTTCCCCCGTGGGTGACCTGGCCTCCCGGAAGGTCCGGGAGCTGGTCGGATCTCTCAGCCCTCCTGCCAGTTCACGCTGCCGACCCCGGTGCCGCCGCTGCAGGTGGCGGCGGAGGTGTCGCGGGCGCCGGGGTTGAGGGTCTTCCAGGGCCCGGTCTGGTCGGGCCACCATCCGCAGACCACGGTGGCGCGGAAGGCGATGGTGCGGTTGGTGTGGTTGGTGCAGTCGGCCGTGCCGGTGCGGCCATCGGTCGTGGTGGTGCAGCTGAGATCGTTGGTGATCCGGGCCGCCGCGGTGGCGGAGGCGGGTGCGGCGGCGGTCAGGACCACCGCGCCGCCGATCATCAGAACCGAAGCGACGGCCCCCGTGGCCACGCGATTGCGGATCGTCATGGTGAAGTCTCCTTCTCCGTCGTGCGTGTTGCTGTGTGTCGTGCGTGCCGACACCCCGGACACGGTTCGGACGGGCCTGACGTATGACAGATGGGAATGTGATCTGGATCACACTCCCCGAGGAGGTGGGGCGGCTCCGGCACGGCAACGGCCCCCGCACCGCGAGGATCGCGGTGCGGGGGCCGTCCGGTGCGGGCGGCGGGGGCCGAGCCCCGGCCCGGCTACTTCCCCAGCTTCGGAGCCTGGAGCGGCTCGGTGGCCACCGACTGCGGGGAGAGGGGGTTGTTGAGCGCCGACGGGGCGGCCACGGCGGCGGTCGCGTCGGCCGGCTCCTCCTTCTCGTCCGCGGGGGCCGGGCGCGGGGCGAGGTGGATGCCGGCGTCGTCGAGGGCGTGCTTGATGCGCCAGCGCAGCTCGCGTTCGACGCCGAGGGCCTTGCCGGGCATGGTCTTGGCCGAGACGCTGATGGTCACGGTGTCGAGATGGACCTCGCTCAGACCCAGGACCTCCACCGGCTCCCACAGCAGTTCGTTCCAGGGTTCGGCCTTGGACATCGCCTCGCCGGTGGCGGTGATGATGTCCCGGGCGCGCGTCAGGTCCTGGCCGGCGGCGATCACCACGTCCACGGCCGCCGTGGACCAGCCCTGGCTGAGGTTGCCGATCCGCTTCACCTCGCCGTTGCGGATGTACCAGATGGCGCCGTTGGGGCCGCGCAGCTTGGTGACGCGCAGGCCGACCTCGATGACCGTGCCGGTGGCCACCCCCGCGTCGATCTCGTCGCCGACGCCGTACTGGTCCTCGAGGATCATGAAGACGCCGGAGAGGAAGTCCGTGACGAGGTTGCGGGCGCCGAAACCGATCGCCACACCGGCCACACCGGCGCTCGCGAGCAGCGGCGCCAGGTTGATCTTGAGAACGGAGAGCACCGTCAGGGCGGCCGTGCCCATGATCACGAAGGAGGCGACGCTGCGCAGCACCGAGCCGATGGCCTCGGAGCGCTGGCGGCGGCGCTCGGCGTTGGCCAGCAGGCCGCCGAGCGCGGTGCCCTGGGCGGCGGCCGCCGTGCGGTTCATGCGCTCGATGAGCTTGGTGATGGTGCGGCGTATCACATGCCGCAGGACCACCGCGATCACGATGATCAGCAGGATCTGCAGGCCGGACGTGACCCACGTCCCCCAGTTCTCCTCCACCCAGCCGGCGGCGTTGGTCGCCCTCTGGGTGGCCTCGTCGAGGGAGGGGGAACCGGTTGCGCCGGGTGTCGCAGCGCTCAGGGGCGCGGTAGCGGCCGTCGAAGCGGACCAGTACACAGCAGAACCTTCCGTGTGGGGCAGCAGACCCGGGCCGCGGAGGGGGCTCCGCGAACCGGGCAGACCAACCACACTAACGGGGCAACGGGGGCGGTCCGTGCCCGTGTTCGAGTCGCAAGGGCCCCGGGACGCCCGGAAGGAGCCGATGTGGCGGGAAGTGCGGTGGTGTGGTGGAAAACACCTCCGGCCCGTTACCCGGTCATGGTGGCGCTCCGACCAGGCACCGGGGGACACTGGGGGAGATCGTCCCGGCGCGAGCCACGCGCCGCCGGCGTACAAGGAGGCACCCGTGCCGCATGTCCTGGTCCTCAACGCGTCGTACGAGCCGCTCGGCGTCGTACCGCTCCGCCGTGCGCTCATCCTCGTACTCAATGAGAAAGCCGTAAGCCTCGAGGAATCCGGCGCCCTGATGCACAGCGCAACCCACGTCATACCGGCTCCGAGTGTGGTCCGCTTGAAGCGGTTTGTGCGGGTGCCCTTTCGTGGCCCCGTGCCCCTGACCCGCCGGGCGCTGTTCGCCCGGGACGGCGGGCGTTGTATGTACTGCGGTGGCGTCGCAACCAGCGTCGACCACGTCATTCCGCGCAGCCGCGGAGGTCAGCACACGTGGGAGAACGTCGTCGCCGCCTGCCGGCGCTGCAACCACGTCAAGGCCGACCGCCATGTCGCCGAGATCGGGTGGCGGCTGCGTCACCAGCCCGCACCGCCGTCAGGACTGGCGTGGCGGATCATCGGTACGGGGCATCGTGATCCCCGCTGGCTGCCGTATTTGCAGCCGTACGGCGCGGATGACGCCCTGGCCCGGATCGACGCCGTATCGGCGTAGGACCCGGGCTTTTGCATCTGTGACGGCGGGGTTCGCGCCCCGCCGTCACGGCGCCGGCCGTCGCGGCGCGGACCCGCCGGTGCCGGCCGGCTCCGCCTACGACCCGTCGTGAGGGCCGGGCGACACCGCGTAGGCCTCCACCGACCACAGCGAGTACCCGAACCGGGTGGCGCGCCTGTCGCCCTGGACGCGGACATAGCGGGTGTCCTCGGCATCCATGCGTACGGACTCGCGGCCGCCCTTGCCGTCCCGCACGGTGGCGGCGGTGCGCCAGCTGCGGCCGTCCGCGGAGACCTGGATGCGGTAGCGGGTGGCGTAGGCGTCCTGCCAGTTCAGGACGACCTGGCCCAGGCGGGTGGGGCGGGGGAGCGCGAACTGCAGCCAGGCGCCGTCCTCGGCGGACGAGGACCAGCGGGTCGCCGGGTCGCCGTCGGTCGCCGCCGAGGCCGGGAATGCGGCGGTCTCGTCCCCGGAGGAGGTGGCCGCGGCGCCCCGCGCCAGGTCCCGGCCGCCGGCGCGCGGATAGGCCCGAACGGTCAGCCGCTGTTCCTCGCCGGCGTAGGTGACGGGGATCTCGTAGGAGCCGGAGCGGGCGCCTTGGGGGACGTCGACCCTGATCCGGACCGTGGCCGTGCCGCCGCGGGGGGCGGTGACCTCCTCCGGCGCGTGCACGGTGAAGCCCTTGGGCGCCTTGACCTCCAGTTTTTCGCGGACGTCGGCGGGGCGGCGGGAGAAGATCCGGGCGTCGACCGTCGCGGTGCCGCCGGTCTGCGCGTCCGACTCCTTGCGGGACAGCTCCAGTCCGGCCGCCGGGATGTCGCCGAACCAGGGCGTGACGGCGTGCACGGAGGGCGCCGCGGCGGTCTTCGGCCAGGACAGCCGCACCGCGTCGGCGCGCAGCCGGGGGGTCCGGGTCTCGGTCCAGCCGGTGGGGGAGAGCCCGTCCAGGCGGCGCCACCCCTCGCCGGGGACATGCGCCTCCAGCGAGACGGCGCCCGCCGACGGGCCCGGCTCGGTCAGGGTGGTGACCGCGGTGAGCGGGCGGGTCCGCCCGAAGGGGACGGTCAGCGAGGTGGGGTCGGCCCCCTCGTTGGGCTTCGGGGTGTCGCCGCGCGCGCCGGTCCAGGCGTCCGCCTCGGTCATCGACCGCTCCAGGAACGGCGTGAGCACCCCCTTGCCGACCGTCGCCGGGCTGCGCCCGGCCTCCTTGCTCAGCCGCTGCACCGTGCGCTGAGCGGCCCAGGCGGCGTCACCGTCGCCCTGGGCCTGCGCCGTCAGGGTGTCGACGGCCGCCTCGCCGGCCCGGCCGTAGCGGCCCAACTGCTCGGCCCAGGGCCGCACTTCTGTCGCCAGGTCGGAGGTGAGGTCGCGGGGCGCGGTGCTCATGGTGTGGAACGCGGCACGCAGCGCCCGGGCCGCCTTGGCGAAGTCCGCGTCCTCGCCGGGCCGACCCCGGTCGACGGCGGCCGCGCGGGCCTTCCAGAAGCGGTCCATCAGGCGCCGCAGATAGGCCGATTCGTCGCCGTCGAGGACGGAGGAGGCGTCGTTGCCGGCCAGGGCGCGCAGCGCGGCGCGGGCCCGGCGGTCGCCGCCCGCGAGGTCGTCGATGGCCGCGTCCCAGGACGCGGCCGGGCGGTAGGCGCGGGGATTCCAGGCGTAGTCGGCGGCGGTGAAGAGGGGGATGCGGGAGGCCACCGGCTGTTGCATGGCGTTGGCGAGCAGCGCGGCGGAGCCGGTGGCCACGGCCGGCTCGCGGCCCGTGTAGGGGCCGAGGAAGAGGCGGTCCTGGGCGTAGTCGTTGACCGGGTAGTTGTCCATGGTCACCAGCGGGCGACCGAACACCTGGCGGACGGTGGACAGTTCGCCGCCGGTGATGGTGCGCGGCACCACGCCGACCCCCGTCCAGGCCACCTCCACCCGGTCGCCGAGCGCCTTGGCCAGCGCCTCGCGGTAGGCCGTCGCGCCGTTCTGGTAGTACTCGGTGGGCATCACCGACAGCGGCGCGGAGTGCGGATACCGCTCGGCGAGGTGGTCGGCGAGCACCTGCGCCACCCGGGCGTGCGCCCTGGCGGCGGCCTCCGGGCCCGAGCCGAAGGCTTCCTCGTCGGCGGCGCAGTGCCACTCGCTGTAGCTGACGTCCTGGAACTGCAGCTGGAAGGAGCGCACCCCCAGCGCCCACATCGCGTCCACCTTGCGGCGCAGCGCCCGCAGGTCCGCCGCCGAGGACATGCACATCGCCTGGCCGGGCGCGACGGCCCAGCCCAGGCCGACGTGGTTGGCGCGGGCCCGCTCGGCCAGCGCCCGGAAGTCGGCGCGCTGGTCGGCCGGATAGGGCTCGCGCCACCGGGACTGGCGGTACGGGTCGTCGCCCGCTGCGTAGAGATAGCGGTTCTGCTTGGTGCGCCCCATGAAGTCGAGCTGGGCCAGCCGCTGCGCGCGGCTCCAGGGCTGCCCGAAGAAGCCCTCGGTGGTGCCCCGTACGGCCGTGCCGGGCCAGTCCCGCACGGCGACCGACGCCAGCTGGTGCCCGCCGTCCGGTCCTTCGGTGACGAGCTGCCGCAGCGTCTGCGCGGCGTGGAAGAGGCCGTCCGGTCCGACGCCGTCCAGCGCGGCCGTGTCACGGCCGGCGACCTTGCCGACGGCGAGGCGGTAGCCGCCGGCGGGCAGATCGCCGCGGGCGGGGGCCTTGAGCGCGCGCAGCGCGTCCGCGGCCGGCTTCCCGCCGGCCTTGATCACCGGCCCGGCCGAGGGCAGCCGGTCACCGGGTGCGACCTCGTGGACCGTGCGCACCCCGGCGTCCCGCAGCAGGCCGCGCACCACGTCCAGGGCGTACGGATCGGCGTCCGGCGCCGCCACCAGCGTCGCCTCGCGGCCGAGCGGTACGGCGGCGGACAGCTCCCGCATCGACTGGGGGCGCGGCCACACGGCGGGTGCCTCGCCCGCGTCCGCCGGCCGGTCCGGCTGGTCGGGCGTGCCGATGGACGGGTCCGCGGGCGCCGCCTGGGCGCTGGGCATCCCGCCGAGCAGTCCGGAGATCACCGCCGCGGCCAGCGCGGTGGTGCCTGCCACGCGCGCGCGGGCGCCCGCGCCGTTTCCGCTGCCCCTACCGATTTTTCCGACGCCCCATACGCCCCGGACCCGCACGGCCACCCCTCGTCCCCGTCATCTGCTCGCCGGTTCGCACCGGCCCCCCTGTGTGCCGCCGGTGCCCGCTCGGACAGACCTTCGGCCGTGAGCCCACCATTGTGGCGGTAAGGGTGTCAACCGTGCGAAGGCGGGTGTGCCACGGGAGGCGGCGCGTCGTTCTCCGCCCCTCGGTGGGCGGTCCGGCCGGTCGGTCGGACCGCTCCGCCCGCAGAACTTCCGCCCCGATACCCGGTTTGTCAGGACTCCCTGCGTCACCCGAACGCCCCAGCCGTGAAATCGCCTGCGCGTGCGCTGTGACGTGAGCCACGTTTAGGGTGGAAAAGCGTCTGCACTCGTGTCGAGTGGGTAGGGCAAGACCTGTCCCATTACCGATGAACGGGAGGCCCTCGTGGCCGCATCCGCTCAGCTCCTGCTTGATGCGCTCTCCGTCAAACCGGACGGCGCTCCGATGGAACCCGACCTTTTCGACGGCGTCTCCGGCCCCGACTCGGGCCTGGACGGCTCCGGATCCTTCAGCTTCGCCGAGCCGCCGCTCACCAGCGAGCCGCCGCTCTCCGACGCCGCGCCGCTGACCAGCGAGGTCCCGATCTCCGCCGAGCTGCCGCTGACCAGCGAGCCGACGGCCACCGGTCTGGGCACGGAGTCCATGGAGGTCTGAGGACCCGTGGGCCGCGCGCGGCTCGCCCGGCTGCACGGCATCGACACGTGCTACGAACCCTCGCCGGGCCGAATGCACCACATCGGCGACGACACCGTTGTCGCCGTGCTCGCCGCCTTAGGGGTCGACGCCTCGACGCCCGATGCCGTACGCGCCGCCCTGGCCGCGTACGAGGACAGAGCGGGCCGCAGCCTGCTCCCCGGCACCGTCGTCGCCCGCCCCGGCAGGCCACCGGACTTCCGCGGCCTGCCCGAGGGAACCGGCCTGCGGGTCACCACCGAGGACGGCCACGCCACCGAGATCGCGCCCGGGCCGCCCCTCGCCGGTCTGCCGCTGGGCATCCACACCCTTGACGCCCGGGCCCCCGACGGCCGCGCCGGCCGCGCCCGGCTGATCGTCGCCCCCGACCGGGTCCCCGCCCCGCCCGGCCGCAGCCACGGCTTCATGGTCCAGCTCTACTCCCTGCTCTCCGGCCGGTCCTGGGGCATGGGTGACCTCGGCGACCTCGCCGACCTCGCCGCCTGGTCGGGACGCTCCCTGGGCACCGGCTTCGTCCAGCTCAATCCGCTGCACGCGGCCGTCCCCGGCCCGCCCACGGACCCGTCCCCCTACCGCCCCTCCTCGCGCCGCTTCCCCGACCCGGTCCACCTGCGGATCGAGCAGGTACCGGAGTACGCCCACCTCCACGGCACCGCGCGGCTGCGGGCCGACGAGCTGGCCGCACGCGCCGGGGTGCTGCGCGCGGACGTCCTGGAGCGCGGCGCGCTGATCGACCGGGACGCGGTCTGGGAGCTGAAGCGGGAGGCCCTGGAGCTGCTGTGCGCGGTGCCGCTCTCCCCGGGGCGCCGCGCCGCCTACTGCGACTTCCTCGCCGAAGCGGGCGCGCCCCTGGAGGACCACGCCACCTGGTGCGCCTTCGCCGAGTTGCACGGCCCCGACTGGCGGGCCTGGCCCGCCGGGCTCCGCGACCCCCGCGCACCGGGCACGGCCCGGCTGCGCGCCCGTCTGATGGACCGGATCGACTTCCACTGCCGTCTGGCCTGGCTCACCGACCAGCAGCTGGCGGCCGCGCAGGGGGCGGCGCGGGATGCCGGGATGGGCATCGGCCTGGTCCACGACCTGGCCGTCGGCGTCCACCCCTCCGGATCCGACACCTGGGCGCAGCAGGACGCCTTCGCCGCCGGCATGTCCATCGGTGCGCCGCCCGACGCCTTCAACGCCCACGGCCAGGACTGGGGCCTGCCGCCCTGGCGCCCCGATGCGCTCGCCGCCACCGGCTACGCCCCGTACCGCGATCTGCTGCGCGGCCTGCTGCGGCATGCCGGAGCGCTGCGCATCGACCATGTGATGGGCCTGTTCCGGCTGTGGTGGGTTCCGCAGGGCCGCCCGCCGACGGAGGGCGCCTACGTCCGCTACGACGGCGAGGCGATGCTGTCCCTGCTGGCCCTGGAGGCGCATCGGGCGGGCGCCGCGGTGATCGGCGAGGACCTGGGGACGGTCGAGCCGGGGGTACGTGACGCGCTCGCCGAGCGCGGGGTGCTGGGCACGTCGGTGCTCTGGTTCGAGCGGTCCTACGCCGACGGCGCCGACGACGCCTCCGGTCCCCGCATCCTGGCTCCCGGGGAGTGGCGCGGCGACTGCCTGGCCACCGTCACCACCCACGACCTGCCGACCACCGCCGCCCGGCTGACCGGCGAGGACGTCGCGCTGCGCGAGCGCCTGGGGCTGCTCGCGGGGCCGCCGGAGCGTGAGCGCTCCCGCGCCCGCAACGAACTCGCCGAATGGCTGGGCGAGTTGACGCGCCGAGGTCTGCTGCCCGAGGGCGCGGACGACGAGGAGGCCGCGATCAGGGCCGCGCACCGCTTCCTGCTGCGCACCCCGGCGCGACTGATCGGGGTGTGGCTGCCGGACGCGGTGGGGGACCGCCGACCGCAGAATCTCCCGGGTACATGGGATGAATACCCGAACTGGCGCCTCCCCATCGCCGGCCCCGAAGGCCGCCCCCGGACCTTCGAAGAGCTGGCCGCATCGCCCCGACTGTACGCATTGATGCGGGAATTGTCCGACGGGATCCGCTGAGACCGGCTACCGCACACACCCTTCCGGTACGCCGTACCGTCCGGCACCATGCCCTGGACGCCACCCAGACATCCGACCAATGACGTGATGCATTGTCATGGCCGGCGAGTTGGAGGGAACCATGGCACTCCGCAGCACCCGCCGGACGCTGTGCGCGCTCGCGCTCACCGTGGCCGCCGCGCTCGTTCCCGCCCCGTCCGCCCCGGCCCGGTCCTCGTCGGCCGCCGGCCCCTGCGACGGGCCGGTACGCCCCGCCTCCCAGATGACGATCGAACCCTGCGACAGCCCGGCCCGCGTCATCGAGAAGGCCGCCCACACCATCCCCACCGAGGGGCAGCTCGCCTGGCAGCAGCGGGAGGTGACGGCCTTCACGCACTTCGGCATGAACACCTTCACCGGCCGCGAATGGGGCTCCGGCGCCGAGGACGAGAAGCTCTTCGCGCCGTCGCGCATCGATGTGGACCAGTGGATGCGCGCGTACCGGGCGGCCGGCGCCGAGCAGGTCATGCTCACCGCCAAGCACCACGACGGCTTCGTCCTCTATCCCAGCCGGTACTCGCCCCACACGGTTAAGGCCGGCCCGGGCCGCCCCGATGTCGTCGGCGCCTATGTCAGGGCCGCCCGCCGGGCCGGGCTCAAGGTCGGCATCTACCTCTCGCCCTCCGACGGCGCCGAACTCCCGCACGCCTGGCACGCACGCTGGGTCGAGGAGATCCGGAAGAAACAGCAGGAGGGCAAGCCGCTCAGCCTGCCCGAACGCGTCGCCCTGGAGGACGGTGACCGCGCCCCCCGCGGCCTGGGCCGCTTCGGCAACGGCAGCAGGGCCACCGAGCGCACCATTCCCACCCTCGTCCCCGGCGACGACCGCGCCGCCGCCCTCCGCGCGGGCAGGCTGCCGGTATTCCACGTCCGCGCGGACGACTACGACGCGTACTACCTCAACCAGATCTACGAGCTGTTCACCCAGTACGGCCCCATCGACGAGCTGTGGCTGGACGGCGCGAACCCCTGGACGGACTCCGGCATCACCCAGAAGTACGACGTCGCCCAGTGGTTCCGGATGGTGCACCGGCTCTCCCCGGGCACCGTGGTCTTCGGCGGGCCCCAGGGCGTGCGCTGGGTCGGCAACGAGAACGGCGTCGCGCGCGAGACGGAGTGGAGCGTGACGCCCTCCGCCCAGGACCCGTGGACCGTGATGGCCGGCGGCCTGCCCCACGACTCCACCGATCCCGACATCGGCTCCCGCGCCAAGCTGCTCGCGCCCACCACCGAGTACCTGCAGTGGTATCCGGCGGAGGCCGATGTCTCGCTCCGCCCCGGCTGGTTCCACCACCCCGGCGAACGCCCCAAGTCGCCCGCCCGGCTCATGGACCTCTATGAGCGGAGCGTGGGCCGCAACGCCTCGCTGCTGCTGAACGTCCCACCGGCCAAGGACGGCCGGATCGCCGCAGCGGACGTCGCCTCGCTCACCGCCTTCGGGACCGCCGTGCGTGAGACCTACGGCACGGACCTGCGGACGGCCGGGCCGGGGCCCTGGACCTTCGACCGGGTCGCTCTGGCCGAGGACCTCCGGTACGGGCAGCGGGTCGAGCGGTTCACCGTCCGGGCGCGGGCGGGCGGGACGTGGCGGACGCTCGCGCGGGGCACCACCATCGGGCACCGGCGGATCCTGGCGCTGCCCGGCCCGGTGACCGCGGACGCGGTGCGGGTCACCGTCCAACAGGCTCGGGGGCGGGTGCACCTGAGGCCGGTGACGCTGCACCGCGGCGGGCGCCCGGCGCGCTGAGCGGGGCGCCGGGCGCCACCCCGGGCGCGCGGGGCGGCGGGGCGTCCGATACGTTGAGTGCGTGAGCAACAAGGTCAAGAAGAACGTCCTGCGCGCCGGAACCGTCACGGCCGGCACCGCGCTGATGCTGCTGATGTCGTCCCCCGCGTTTGCGCTCACCCGCGACGACGGTGACGACCCGGGTCCGGGCCTGAGCGTGATCCAGACGCTCGGCCTCTATGTCGCTGCTCCCATCGTGCTCTTCCTGATCATCGCCGGTCTGGTCATGGCCGGCGACCGGCCCGGCAAGCAGGCCGACTCCGAGGGCTGACGCCCCGGGCCCGCCACGGCCCCCCGCAACGTCTCCGAGGGCGCCCACCGGTTCATCCGAACCGGTGGGCGCCCTTTGTCGTACCTGACGCGAAACCCCCGTCCGACGACGTTTTCGCAGGTGAAAAAGAGGTTGCGCGGACGGTATCGAGTGGCTTTCAGGTGATTTGGGAGGGGGGAGGTGTTTAACCGGACCCAACCTACGATGACGTAACCTACGGCCCCGTAGGTCATTCCTACGGTCCCGTAGGTTTCGTCGTCCCCCGGAGTTCCCCCGTGACCATCGCCCCCGCCCGCCACAACGGAGAGCGCGGCCAGGCCGCCTGGACCGACGCCCAGCTCCTCTACGCGCTCGAAGAGGTCGTCGAGAAGGAGCTCAACCGGCATCTGAAGGTCGCCAAGGAATGGATGCCGCACGAGTACGTGCCCTGGAGCGACGGGCGGAACTTCGACGGGGTCATGGGTGGCGAGCCCTGGGCCCCCGAGCAGTCCAAGGTCACCGACATCGGCCGGATCGCCCTGGTGGTCAACCTCCTCACCGAGGACAACCTCCCCAGCTACCACCACGAGATCGCCACCCTCTTCGGCCGCGACGGCGCCTGGGGCACCTGGGTGCACCGCTGGACCGCGGAGGAGGGTCGGCACGGCATCGTGATGCGCGACTACCTGCTCACCAGCCGTGCCGTGGACCCCGTCGAGCTGGAGCGGTTCCGGATGGCCCACATGTCGGAGGGCTTCGAGTCCGACAACTCCCACAGCATGCTGCACTCCGTGGCGTACGTCGCCTTCCAGGAGCTGGCCACCCGCATCTCCCACCGCAACACCGGCCACCACTCCGGCGACCCCGTCTGCGACCGGATGCTCGCCCGGATCGCCACCGACGAGAACCTGCACATGGTCTTCTACCGCAATCTGCTCGGCGCGGCCTTCGAGATGGCCCCCGACCAGACCATGTCCGCCGTACGGGACGTCGTCACCGGCTTCCGGATGCCCGGCCACGGCATGCCCGGCTTCGAGCGGGCCGCCGCCCGGATGGCCATCGGCGGCATCTACAACCTGCGCATCCACCACGACGATGTGCTCCAGCCCGTGCTGCGCTTCCTCAAGGTGCTGGAGATCGGCGGACTCGGCCCCGCCGGGCTGCGCGCGCAGGAGGAGCTCGGGCTGTACATGAACGGCCTGGACGGCCAGGCGCGGAAGTTCGACGAGCGGCAGGAGGCCATCCGGGCCCGTCGGGCGGCCAAGAAGGCGTCGTGACCCGCGGATCGGCTGAACCGCGGAACCGGCCAATCGTTCAGTTCTACTGAATGAATCAGGCGTAATTATTCGATGGACCTGATGATTGCCGGACTGTCACGGTGGACCTCCCACCACCGAACGGAGAGGAAACCGTGGCAATCCTGGAGAGGGTCCGCACGCGTCGCGCCGTGCCGACGGAGGGCGGGCGCACCCCGTCCGCACCGGCAGCCGGCCTGGTGCTCGCCCTGACGGCGACCGTCATCTGGTCCGGCAACTTCGTCATCGCCCGCGCCCTGCACGACACCGTGCCGCCCGTGCAGACCGCGTTCTGGCGCTGGATCATCGCGCTGCTGGCGGTGGCCCCGCTCGCCCTCGGGCAGGTCCGCCGCCAGTGGCCGGTCATCCGCCGGCACCTCGGCTTCCTGGCAGTGGCCGCGCTGCTCGGCGTCACCCTCTTCAACACCCTCATCTACCAGGCGGGCCGCAGCACCTCGGCCACCAACATGGCCATGATCGCCGCCGCCTCGCCGGCCATGATCGCCCTGTTCGCCCGGGGCGGGGAGAAGCTCGGTGGGCGGCGGACCGTCGGCATGGTGATCGCGCTGGCGGGAGTGGTGACGCTGGTCGGCAAGGGTTCGCCGGCCGCGGTACTGCGCCTCGACCTCGCCCCCGGGGACCTGTGGATGGTGGCCGCCACCGCCGCCTTCGCCGGCTACAGCGCGCTGCTGCGCCGCCGCCCCGACGGGATCGGCGGCCTGGCGTTCCTCTTCATGACCTTCGCCCTCGGGGCGGCCCTGCTGGCCCCCGCCTACGGCGTCAGCCTCGCCGTCCAGGGCGGCTTCGAGCCGACCGCCGGCACCGTCGGACCCCTGCTGTACATCGGCATCCTCTCCTCCGCCGTCGCCTACTTCACCTGGAACAAGGCCATCGCCCTGGTCGGCGCCACCCGCGCCGGGGTCGTCTACTACCTCCAGCCGGTCTGCGTCGCCCTGCTGTCCCTCGCGGTCCTCGGCGAAGCCGTCGGCGTCACCCAGGTGGCGTGCATGGCCGCGATCATCGCGGGCGTCGCGCTCGGCGCCGGGAGCAGACGCTGACTGCGTACGCTGCCCGCATGGCCGACTGGGACATCAAGAAGCTGCGCATCCTGCGCACCCTGCAAGAGCTGGGCACGGTCACCGCGACCGCCGAGGCGCTGCACATGACGCCCTCGGCGGTCTCCCAGCAGCTGACCGGGCTGGCCCGGCAGCTCGGGGTCACGCTCCTGGAGGCCCACGGCCGGCGGGTCCGGCTGACGGATGCCGCGCAGCTGGTGCTGCGGCACGCCGAGGCGGTCTTCGCCCAGCTCGAGCGGGCGGACGCGGAACTGCTCGGCTACCTCCAGGGCGAGGCCGGGCAGGTGCGGGTCGGCGCGTTCTCCACCGCCATCCCCGCCCTGGTGGTGCCCGCCGTGCAGGAGCTGCGCCGGACACATCCGGGCCTGTCGGTCGCCGTACGGGAGACGGAGGCGGAGGCCGCGTACGAGCTGCTCGCGGAGGGCAGTGTCGATCTCGCGCTGTCGCTGGCCGCGCACGCCCCCACGCCGCGCGACCCCAAGTTCAGCCGGGTCTCGCTGCTCGCCGACCCCCTGGACGTGGCGCTGCCGGCCGGCCATCCGCTGGCCGCGGAGCCGGGGCTGCGGCTGGCCGATCTCGCGGGCGAGCCCTGGATCTTCGGCAGCAGCGGCCCCTGGTCGCAGATCACCACCACCGCGTGCGAGAGCGCCGGCTTCGTGCCGGAGCAGGCGCATGCGGCCGCGGACTGGGGCGCGATCCTGGCGATGGTCGCGGCCGGGATGGGGGTGGCGCTGGTGCCCCGGATGGCGATGGCCGGCGGCCGCGGGGAGCGGGGCGGCGCCGGGGTCGCCCTGCGGGTGCTCCACGCCGACCAGCCGCGCCGCCACGTGGTGGCGGCGGCCCGTCGCGGCTCCGAGGGGGCGCCGGGCCTGGCCCGGGTGCTGGCCGCGCTCCGGCAGGCGGCGGAATCCCAGGCGCCCGGGGAATCGCCGCGGCATCCCGGCTGAAACCCCAAAACCGTTCAGCTCTACTGAACGTAACTGTCAAATACTTTCGATGGACCTGAGGGTTCCGCCTCTGCGACCGTAGAACGGTCCGCACCTCCCTCCCCACCGAAGGGCAACGATGACCGTCACCCCGGCCGCCGACTCCACCGATCCGCACGCCAACGACGCCAACCCGTACGGTGGCGGAGACCCCTACGCCGACTACCGAGGCGGGGACTTCCCCTTCACCTCGCTCGTCGATCTCGCCGACCGCCGCTTCGGCGCCGGTGTGATCGCCGCGAACGACGAGTTCTTCGCCGAGCGCGAGAACCTGCTGAAGTCCACGCCGGCGGTCTTCGACCCCGAGCACTTCGGCCACAAGGGCAAGATCATGGACGGCTGGGAGACCCGGCGCCGCCGCGGCGCCGACGGCGAGCACCCCTTCCCGACCGACGACGAGCACGACTGGGCGCTGATCCGCCTCGCCGCCCCCGGTGTGATCCGCGGCGTCGTCGTCGACACCGCCCACTTCCGCGGCAACTACCCCCAACAGGTCACCGTCGAGGCCACCTCGCTGCCCGGCAGCCCCAGCCCCGAGGATCTGCTCGCCGACGGGGTGAAGTGGGAGGAGCTGGTACCGCGCACGCCGGTACGCGGCCACGCCGCCAACGGCTTCGAGGTCACCGCCGAACGCCGCTTCACCCACCTGCGCCTCAAGCAGCACCCCGACGGCGGCATAGCCCGCCTCCGGGTCCACGGCGAGGTCGTGCCGGACCCGGAGTGGCTCGATGTGCTCGGCACCCTCGACCTGGCCTCGGTGATGAACGGCGGCACCGTCGAGGACGCCTCCGACCGCTTCTACTCCTCGCCCACCCAGATCATCCAGCCCGACCTGTCCCGCAAGATGGACGACGGCTGGGAGAACCGCCGCCGCCGCGTCAAGAACACCAACGACTGGGTCCGCTTCCGCCTCGCCGCGCAGGGCGAGATCCGCGCCGTCGAGATCGACACCGCGTACCTCAAGGGCAATTCGGCCGGCTGGGCGGCTCTGTACGGCTGCGACGGCGACCCGTCCGACGAGTCCGCCTGGTTCCCGATCGTCCCGAGGACGAAGCTCCAGCCCGACACCCCGCACCGCTTCACGCTGCCGGAGACGGTCACCGCCACCCACGTACGGCTCGACGTCTTCCCGGACGGCGGCCTCGCCCGGATGCGCGTGCACGGCAGCCTCACCGAAGCCGGCCGCGCCGCGCTCGGCCGCCGCTTCGACGAGCTCAACGGCTAGGGGACACCCCCAGCAGGCACGCGCTCTTTCGCCGGGCCCCGAGGAGGGGAGGGGCCCGGCGAACCACGATCCGCCCGGCGGACGGCAACGCGACTGGCGCCCGTCCGCCGGGCGACACCATGTGCGGCGGGGAGGGGGCCGGCGCCGCCGGGCCCCTCCCCACGCGCGGCGGTCAGGCCGCCGCGTCCGCCGCCTGCGCCTTCAGCGCCCGCTCGACACCGGACCGGGACTCGGTCACCAGTCGGCGCAGGGCCGCGCTCGGCTGCGCCGAGGCCAGCCAGGCGTCCGTGGCGTCCAGGGTCTCCTGGGAGACCTGGAGCGTCGGGTAGAGCCCGACCGCGATCTGCTGGGCCATCTCGTGGCTGCGCGAGTCCCACACCCGCTTCACCGCGTCGAAGTACCGCGCGGTGTACGGCGCCAGCAGCTCCCGCTGGTCGGTCTGGACGAAGCCGCCGATGACGGCCTCCTGCACGGCGTTGGGGAGCGTGTCGGAGTCGACCACCGACGCCCATGCCTCGGCCTTGGCCTCGTCCGTCGGCCGGGCCGCGCGGGCCGTCGCCGCATGCCGCTCGCCCGCGGAGGTGCGGTCGCGCTCCAGCTCGGCCGCGATGGCCTTCTCGTCGGCGCGCCCGGTGGCCGCCAGACGCTGCAGCAGCAACCACCGCAGCTCGGTGTCCACCGCCAGCCCCGCCAGCGTCTCGGTGCCGTCCAGCAGACCCTGCAGCAGGTCGAGCTGGTCGCCGGTACGCGCCGAGACGGCGAACGCGCGGGCCCACGCCAGCTGGTGGTCGCTGCCCGGCTCGGCCGCCCGCAGCTGCTCGAGGGCCGCGTCGGTCCACTGCGCCAGGCCCGTCGCACGCCACTCGGGGGCCGCGTACAGGTCCAGCGCCAGCCGCACCTGACGGTGCAGCGACTGGACGACGCCGATGTCCGACTCCTTGCCGATACCGGACAGCACCAGCGACAGGTAGTCGCGGGTGGCCAGTTCGCCGTCCCGGGTCATGTCCCAGGCCGAGGCCCAGGACAGGGCGCGCGGCAGGGACTCGGTGAAGTCGCCGAGGTGCTCGGTGACGACCTTCAGGGACTCCTCGTCCAGGCGGACCTTCGCGTAGGTGAGGTCGTCGTCGTTGAGGAGGATCACGGCCGGGCGGGGCTTGCCCACCAGCTGTGGTACGGCGGTCAGTTCGCCGTCCACATCCAGTTCGATCCGCTCGGTGCGGACCAGCCTGCCGTCCCGCAGCTCGTACGCGCCGACGGCGATCCGGTGCGGCCGCAGCACGGGCTCGCCCTTGGCGCCGGACGGCAGCGCCGGGGCCTCCTGCCGGACGGCGAAGGAGGTGACGACGCCGCTCGCGTCCACCTCGATCTCCGGCCGCAGGATGTTGATCCCGGCCGTCTCCAGCCACTTCTTCGACCAGGTCTTCAGATCCCGCCCACTGGTCTCCTCCAGCGCGCCGAGCAGGTCCGAGAGCCGGGTGTTGCCGAAGGCGTGCGCCTTGAAGTAGGACTGCACGCCCTTGAAGAACTCGTCCATGCCGACGTACGCGACCAGCTGCTTGAGGACCGAGGCCCCCTTGGCGTACGTGATGCCGTCGAAGTTGACCAGGACGTCGTCGAGGTCGTTGATCTCGGCCATGATCGGGTGGGTGGACGGCAGCTGGTCCTGACGGTAGGCCCAGGTCTTCATGGAGTTGGCGAACGTCGTCCACGAGTGGGGCCACCTCGAGCCCGGCGCGTAGGCCTGGCAGGCGATCGAGGTGTAGGTGGCGAACGACTCGTTCAGCCACAGGTCGTTCCACCACTCCATGGTGACCAGGTCGCCGAACCACATGTGCGCCAGTTCGTGCAGGATCGTCTCCGCGCGCACCTCGTACGCGGCGTCCGTCACCTTCGATCGGAAGACGTACTGGTCGCGGATGGTCACCGCGCCCGCGTTCTCCATCGCACCGGCGTTGAACTCCGGCACGAAGAGCTGGTCGTACTTCGCGAACGGGTAGGCGTAGTCGAACTTCTCCTCGAACCAGGCGAAGCCCTGCCGGGTGACCGCGAAGATCTCCTCGGCGTCCAGGTGCTCGGCCAGCGAGGGCCGGCAGTAGATGCCCAGCGGCACCGTCCGCCCGTCCGCCTCGTACGTACTGTGCACGCTGTGGTACGGGCCGACGATCAGCGCGGTGATGTACGTCGAGATACGCGGAGTGGGCGCGAAGCGCCGGACATTGCCGCTCGGCTCCGGCGTCGGGGAATTGGAGATCACCGTCCAGCCCTCCGGGGCCTTCACGGTGAACTGGAAGGTCGCCTTGAGATCCGGCTGCTCGAAGGAGGCGAACACCCGCCGGGCGTCCGGCACCTCGAACTGTGTGTAGAGATAAGCCTGTTGGTCCACCGGGTCGACGAACCGGTGCAACCCCTCACCGGTGTTGGTGTAGGCGCAGTCCGCCACGACCGTCAGTTCGTTGCGGCCGGCCCGCAGGCCCGCCAGCGCGATCCGCGAATCCTTGAACACCGCGGCCGCGTCCAGCGCCTCGCCGTTGAGCACGATCTCGTGCACGGCCGGCGCGACCAGGTCGATGAAGGTCTCCGCGCCCGCCTCGGCCGCGTCGAAGCGAACCGTCGTCGCGGAGCGGTACGTGCCGCCCTCCTGCGCACCGGAGAGGTCGAGGTCGATCTCGTAAGCGTCCACGCTCAGCAGCCGTGCCCGCTGCTGTGCTTCGTCGCGGGTCAGATTCGTGCCAGGCACCCGGCCATCTCCTTCGCATTCGTCATCGCATCGGACTCTTCGGCCATCCTTCCACGCGGCCGGACACGCCGGGCGGACGGAGCCGCGGACGCGCTCCGACGTGCTCCGGGCCGCCGTCCGGTGGCCCGGACAAGCCGTCGATCATGACGTCCGAATCCCGCCAGCGAAGGCTCCGCGAAAGTCGCAGACTGGACACATGATCAAGTACCTCCCCCGCCCCATTCCCTCCGCCGCACTCCAGGAACTCCGGGCGGCCGACGACGCCGGCCGGCCCCTCGCCCCCTTCACCGCGGCGGGGGCCGACGCCCCCGTCGACTGCGTCGGCAGCCCGCTCCGCTGCTGCCTGCGGGACATCGCCCCCGGCGAGCGGATCGCACTCGTCGCGTACGCGCCGCTCCGGCGCTGGGCGGCCGCCACGGGGGCCGCACCCGGCGCGTACGACGAGCAGGGCCCGGTGTTCATCCACGCCGGGGAGTGCGCGGGGCCGGACGGCGACGGCGCCGGATATCCGTTCGCGCGCGAAGGGGCGCTGCGAACGCTGCGCCGCTACAACGCCGAGGGGCAGATCGTCGGCGGGCGCTACTTCGAGGTGCCGGCGGCGCCCGGGAGCGGGTTCGACGACGCCCTGGACGAGGCGTTCGCCGACCCGGAGGTGTCGCTCGTGCACGTACGGGCGCTGGAGCACGGCTGCTTCCAGTTCGAGGTGCGGCGCCCCTGAGGCGCGGCCGCCGCACACACGCCGGGTGCCCGTACGGAAGCGGTTCCGTACGGGCACCCGGCGTACATGTACTGGCGGGGGCGGGCCGGCGTCAGCCGCGCAGCTCCGCCGCGACCAGCTCCGCGATCTGCACGGCGTTCAGTGCCGCGCCCTTGCGGAGGTTGTCGTTGGAGAGGAACAGCGACAGGCCGTTCTCGGCGGTCTCGTCCGCGCGGATGCGGCCCACGAAGGACGCGTCCTGGCCGGCCGCCTCCAGCGGGGTCGGCACGTCGGAGAGGGTGACGCCGGGGGCCTTGGCCAGCAGCTCCTGGGCGCGTGCGGGGCTCAGCGGACGCGCGAAGCGGGCGTTGACCTGGAGGGAGTGGCCGGTGAAGACGGGGACCCGGACGCAGGTGCCGGACACCTTCAGGTCCGGGATCTCCAGGATCTTGCGGCTCTCGTTGCGGAGCTTCTGCTCCTCGTCCGTCTCGTTCAGGCCGTCGTCGACGATGGAGCCGGCCATCGGCAGCACGTTGAAGGCGATCGGGGCGACGTAGGTGTCGGGCTCGGGGAACTCCACCGCGCGGCCGTCGTGCACCAGCTTGCCGGCGTCCTGCTCGATGGCCTTGCGGGCCTGTCCCTCGAGCTCCGACACGCCGGCCAGCCCGCTGCCGGACACCGCCTGGTAGGTGGCGACGATCAGCGAGACCAGACCGGCCTCCTCGTGCAGCGGGCGCAGCACCGGCATCGCGGCCATGGTCGTGCAGTTCGGGTTGGCGATGATGCCCTTGGGCCGGTCGGTGATCGCCGACGGGTTGACCTCGGAGACCACCAGCGGGACCTCGGGGTCACGGCGCCAGGCCGAGGAGTTGTCGATCACGACGGGGCCGGCCTTGGCGACCTTCTCCGCCAGGGCCTTGGAAGTGGCGCCGCCGGCCGAGAACAGCACGATGTCCAGTCCCGAGTAGTCGGCGGTGGCCGCGTCCTCGATCGTGATCTCGGTGTCCTGCCAGGGCAGCGTGCGTCCGGCGGACCGGGCCGAAGCGAACAGTCGCAGCTGCTCGACCGGGAAGTTCCGCTCGGCGAGAATGCCCCGCATCACGCCGCCGACCTGTCCGGTGGCTCCGACGATTCCGATCCTCATGGGACTCCCTCTTTTTCCGGCCTGATGGAGATGTCTGCGTGGGAACATCTGCTCAGTAGTGCTCCCATCATGTGTGTGAACCCCGTCGCCTTGTCCAATCCGTTCCATTCCGTGGAGCGTGGGTAGGCGCGTCCGATTGAGGACCGACGGACGGCGGATGCCACGGAGGGTTGCGCCCGCGCTGCGCAGGGTGACTTCCGCGGCGGGAGTGGGCCGGTCGGGTTACCCCGCTACATGAACACCGGATGGCCGTCATGCGTTGCCGCGCGCGCGGGGCGATGGCGGGCCGGTGGCGCCGTGATCCCTGTGCGGTGATGGGCGAGCGGCGTTGCGGTGCCGTTCACTCGCAGGTCATTCCCGATGCCAACCATCCCAGGTGACAGGGCAGTTGTGCTGCCCGGCCGCCTTCGTGTTCGCTCTCGGGGAGTTCGCGCATGTCCCGTATACGGTCCGCCGCCGCCACTCTCGACCGCCGTACCTTCCTCGCCGCCACCGGCGCCATCGGTGCCGCCACCGGGCTGGGGCTCACCCTCGGCCCCGGAGGCGAGCGGCCCGCCGCGGCCGCCACGCCGGGCCCGGCCCCGGCGGCCCCCGGCCCGGTGTCCGCCCCCGCCGTCCCCCGCACCCCGTACGCCAAGGGCACCACCCTCGGCAGCGTCGCCACCCCGCGCGGCACCAGCGGCTACCGCCGCCTCGCCGACGGCCCCGCCTGGAGCCGGGTCGTGCGCGCCGAGCTGGCCGCCGCCCGCAGCGGGCGCGACCGGCGGCGCACCGCGCTGGCCTCGTTCGTGCAGTTCACCGACCTGCACCTGGTCGATGTGCAGAGCCCGCTGCGCTACGAGTACCTGCGCTCCGAGACCGCGAGCGCCTGGCGGCCCCAGGAGGCGCTCTCCGTCGCCGGGGTGATCTCGCTGATCGAGCGGATCAACGCGCTGCCGGGCGGGCCCGCCACCGGCGCCCCGCTGTCCTTCGTGATGACCACCGGCGACAACACCGACAACAACTCCAAGCTGGAGCTGGAGTGGTTCCTGACCGCGATGAGCGGCGGCCGGATCACCCCCAATTCCGGCGACCCGCGCCGCTACGAAGGCGTCCAGGACAGCGGCCTGGCCCTCTACTGGCAGCCCGACAGCGCCCTGCGGGACGCCGACAAGAAGCTCGGGTTCCCACACCTGAAGGGTTTCCTCGACGCCGCGATCCGCACCGTGCACAGCCCGGGGCTGCGGCTGCCCTGGTACTCCACGGTCGGCAACCACGACTCGCTGCCCGGCGGCTGCTATGCGCCCGGCGACCCCTTCTTCACCGAGATCGCCACCGGCGGCCGCAAGCTGGAGACGCTGCCCGCCGCCGAGGCGGCGAAGGTGTGGAAGGCGGTCAAGAACGGTCTCGACCCCAAGGGGCAGGACTTCAAGCGGCTGCTGAAGGCGCACGCCAAGAAGGCCCGCCCGGTCACCCCCGACGAGCGGCGCGCCCCCTTCACCCGCGCCGAGTACCTCAGGGCCCACCTCGACCCGGCCCGCACCGGCCCCGGCCCGCACGGCCACGGCTACACCGCCGCCCACCTCGCCGAGGACCGGCTCTACTACACCTTCCCGGTCTCCGACCACGTCCTCGGCATCAGCCTGGACACCACCGACCCGGGCGGGCACTACACCGGCTCGGTCGGCGACGCCCAGCTGCGGTGGCTCGAGCGCACGCTCCAGGAGAACGACAAGGGCGACCGGCGCCACGTGCTGGTGTTCAGCCACCACACCAGCAAGACGATGAACAACACCCGCCCCGACCCGGCCCGGCCGCACGAGAAGCGGCACGGCGGTGCCGAGCTGGTCGAGGTGCTCTCCGCCCATCCCGCCGTCGTCGGCTGGATCAACGGCCACAGCCACAAGAACGACATCACCGCGCACGGCGGCTTCTGGGAGATATCCACCGCCTCGCACATCGACTTCCCGCAGCTGGCCCGGGTCATCGAGCTGGTGGACAACCGCGACGGCACGCTGTCGCTGTTCACGACCCTGGTCGAGTCGGCGGCCCCGCACCGTACGGACTTCACCGACCTCTCCCAGACGGGCCTGTCCGCCCTCTACCGCGAGCTGTCGTGCAATGCGCCCGAGGCCCGCACCGATCTCGCGGGCACGGCCCGGGACCGCAACGTCGAGCTGCTGCTGAAGCGCGTCTAGCACCGCAGGGTGTGGTGGACCGGGGCAGGAGCCGTGGTGGGTTGCGGTGAGTGGTCGGCCGGGAAGCCGGGGCGTTCGGGCCGTGCTACCGGGGCAGTACGACCACATACGCGCTCGGGTCGCGGTCCTCGGCCGCCATCAGGGCGGTACGCACCACCGTGGCCTGCTCGGCGGGGGCGTCGCGCAGGGCGCGCGGCCGGCAGCGCACCACCGTGATGCCCAGCCGCTCCAGGTGCTCGCGCTTGCGGTCGTGGGGGGCGTGCGGTGCGTCGGCGTCCGCGCGCGGCGCCCGCGTGTCGATCTCCAGGGCCACCGCGTGCTGGGGCCAGTAGGCGTCCATGCCGCCCAGGTGCGGGCCGCCCGGCAGTCGCAGATCGACGTTCCAGCAGGGGTCGGGCAGGCCGTGGTCGCGCACCATCGCGTACAGCCGCTGCTCGGCCAGCGCCCGGCCCTCGGCCATCAGGGTGTCCACCGCGTCCACCACATGCGGCCGGGTCAGCAGCCGGGCCCGGCTCAGCTCGCGTACCAGCGCGGCGGCTTCGCAGTGCCCGCCGCGCACCGCCTCGGTCAGCAGCCGGCGCACCGACGACGCGTCGGTGAGCCCGCCGACCGCGTCCGCCAGTGCGCGCGGGACCGGCGCGGTGGGCACCCCGGTCACCTCCTGCGGCACCGGCAGCTCCGGTGCCCGCACGATCTGCGCGAAGCCGGTCGAGCGCAGCCGCCGGGTGCGCGCGACCAGGACCTCGATGCGGTCCAGGGCGATCAGCGGGGGAGCGGTGGTGAAGCCGTGGAGGGCGAGCGCCGCCAGGCCGGTGATCATCGCCGCCGGGGCGTCCGGCCGGCCACCGCTCTGCGGGGGCACCGTCGGTCCCCGGTGGCGGGCGTAGAGCAGCACCGCGTGCAGCCGTTCCTCGCTGGTGGGCGCCCCCGGGTGGAGCAGGTACACGCCGGGCAGGACCTGCTGCCAGGGACCGCCGGCCCGGCAGCGCTCCGTGGTCTGGGCGGGCAGTACGCCGTGCTCGCGCAGTTGATGGGCGGTCAGCACCTGGCAGCGGGTGTCGGAGAGGTGGCGGAGGGGGAGCGGGGAGACCGGGGTGTCGTGGTTCATGACCCGGCCATTCCCGCCCCCGCTCCGCCCGATAACCGCTGTTACACGCCCGTGCCACAAACCGGACAACCCTGTCCTCAAGTACGGGCGTTCGACTGCCGAAAGGGGCTGGTCGCGAAGCGGGTTACGGCCGGGGGCCGGCCGCCTCGTCACAAGCCTGTGCGCGCAGCGCGCGGCCGAGATCGTCCCGCTCCTCCGCGACCATCCGGCGCAGCGCGGGCGCCGCGTCCGCGTGCTCCGCCAGCCAGGCGTCGGCCGCGTCCAGCGTGGACTGCGCCACCAGCCAGCCCGGGAACAGTCCGCGCACCACCGACATGGCGATCTCGATGGACCGCTCCTGCCACACCCGCTCGACCATCTCGAAGTAGCGCGGTGCGTACGGCGCCAGCAGCTCCCGCTGCCCGAACTGGACGAACCCACTGATGGTGGCCTCCACCAGGGCGTTCGACAGCGCGTCGGACGCGACCACATCGGCCCACGCCTGCGCCTTGATCCCGGCGGACGGCCGTGCGGCGAGGCAGCGGATCTGGTGGCGCTTGCCCGAGGCGGTGTCGTCGCGGGCCAGCTCGGCGGCGATCACGGACTCGTCCGCGACGCCGTGCGAGGCCAGCGGCTCCAGGAACGTCCAGCGCAGTTCCTGGTCCACCGTCAGGCCGTCGATCCTCGCCGTACCGTCCAGCAGCCCCTGGAGCAGCTGCAGGTCGGCCGGGCTCGACGCCACCGAAGCGAAGTGCCGCGCCCAGGCGAGCTGGTGCCCGCTGTCCGGCTCGGCGAGCCGCAGCTCGCGCAGCGCGCCCTCGGCCAGCTCCCGGGCCGCGGCCTCGCGCCGGCCCGGCGCGGAGTACTGCTCCAGCGCCACCCGGGCCTGGGCGTGCAGCGACTGCAGGACGCCGATGTCGGTCTCCCGGCCGGCGAAGCGCAGCACCAGGTCCAGATAGTCGCGGGCCGGCATCAGCCCGTCGCGGGTCAGGCCCCACAGCGCGGCCCAGCACAGCGCCCGCGCCAGGGGGTCGGCGAGCTCGCCGAGCCGGGCCCGCAGAGTGGTCAGCGACCCCTCGTCGAACCGGATCTTGCAGTACGTGAGGTCCTCGTCGTTGACCAGGATCAGCTCGGGCCGCTCGGTCCCGGCCAGCTCCGCGACGACCGTGCGCGGCCCGGAGACGTCCACCTCGGCGCGGGCGTAGCGCACCAGCGCGCCGTCCTCCCGCCGCCGGTACAGGCCCACCGCGACCCGGTGCGGTCGCAGTTCGGGGTGCGAGGGGGCCGCCTCCTGGAGGATGCTCAGTTCCGTGATCCGGTCCTGTGCGTCGTAAGTGGCCTGCGGTGTCAGCGAGTTGACTCCGGCCGTCTCCAGCCAGGCCCGCGACCAGGCGGCCATGTCCCGTCCGGACGTCTCCTCCAGGACGGACAGCAGGTCCGCGAGGCGGGTGTTGCCGTACGCGTGCCGCTTGAAGTACCGCCGCGCCCCTTCGAGGAACGCGTCCTGTCCGGCGTAGGCCACCAGCTGCTTGAGCACGGCCGCACCCTTGGCGTAGGTGATGCCGTCGAAGTTCAGCTTGGCGTCCTCCAGGTCACGGATGTCGGCGGTGACCGGGTGGGTGGACGGCAGCTGATCGGCGCGATAGGCCCACGACTTGCGGCGGTTGGCGAAGGTGATCCAGCCGTCCCGGAAGCGCGTCGCCTCCACCAGCGAGAACGCGCCCATGAAGTCCGCGAACGACTCCTTGAGCCACAGGTCGTCCCACCACTGCATGGTGACCAGGTCGCCGAACCACATGTGCGCCATCTCGTGGAGGATGACGTTGGCCCGGCCCTCGTACGACGCCTGGGTCACCTTCCCCCGGAAGATGAACTCCTCGCGGAAGGTCACACAGCCGGGATTCTCCATCGCCCCCAGGTTGTATTCCGGCACGAACGCCTGGTCGTACTTCCCGAACGGATACGGGTAGTCGAAGTGGTCGTGGAAGAAGTCCAGTCCCTGCTTGGTGACGGTGAAGACGTCGTCCGCGTCGAAGTGCCGGGCGAGCCCCTTGCGGCACAGCGCGCCCAGCGGGATCTCCAGCTCGGTGCCGTCCTCGAAGGTGCGGCGGTAGCTGTCGGCGACGTAGTGGTACGGGCCGGCGACCACGGCCGTGATGTACGTCGAGATCGGGCGGGTCGCGAGGAACCGGTGCCGGCCCTCCTCCGGCTTGCCCTCCGCGGCGCCGTTGCTGAGCACGGTCCACCCGTCCGGGGCGGTCACCTCGAACGTGAACGGCGCCTTCAGGTCGGGCTGTTCGAAGTTGGCGAAGACCCGGCGCGCGTCGGCCGGCTCGTACTGGGTGTAGAGGTAGACCTCGCCGTCCTCGGGATCGACGAAACGGTGCAGTCCCTCGCCGGTCCGGCTGTAGGCGCACTGCGCGTCGACGATCAGGGTGTTCTCGGCGGCCAGCCGGTCCAGGGCGATCCGGGTGCCGTCGAAGACCTCGGCCGGGTCCAGCTCCCGGCCGTTGAGGGTGACGGACGTGACCGACGGGGCGAGCAGATCCGCGAAGGTCGCGGCGCCCGGCTCGGCGCAGCGGAAGCGGATCGTGGTCCGGGAGCGGAAGGTCGCGGCCGTCTCGCCGGGCAGTACCGCTGAGCGGACGTCCAGCGCCACGTCGTACCCGTCAACGCTCAGCAGCCGGCCCCGCGTCCGGGCCTCGTCCCGGGACAGATTCTCACCTGGCACGACGTGACTCCCTCGTCCTCGTCTCGAATATCGAACACTGGGAATCATGGCACGGTGGCCGGTTGTTGAACCGTCCGCACGGCAGGAACCGTCCGTGGCACCACACCACACGGCACTGCACCGCTCTGCACCGCACCGCACCGCTCGCCTGAGGAGACCCCGTGTCCGACGCCGCGAAGACCCCAGCTGACTTCTGGTTCGACCCCCTCTGCCCCTGGGCCTGGATGACCTCCCGCTGGATGCTGGAGGTCGAGAAGGTCCGCCCGGTCGAGGTGCGCTGGCATGTGATGAGCCTCGCGGTGCTCAATGAGGACCGGCTCGACGAGCTGCCCGAGGAGTACGCGGAGAACATGCGGCCCGGCGGCAAGGCATGGGGCCCGGTCCGGGTGGCGATCGCCGCCCAGCAGCTGCACGGCGACGAGGCGGTCGGCACGCTCTACACCGCGCTCGGCACCCGCTTCCACAACGAGGGCCTGGGAGTCGGCCGTGCGTCCATCGAGGCCGCCCTCCAGGATGCGGGCCTGCCCGCCGACCTGATCGAGTACGCCGACAAGGACACCTACGACCAGGAGCTGCGCGCCTCCCACCGGGCCGGCATCGAGCTGGTCGGCCAGGAGGTCGGCACCCCGGTCATCGCCGTCCCCGGCTCCGACGGCGACCAGATCGCCTTCTTCGGCCCGGTCGTCACCCCGGCGCCCAAGGGCGAGGAAGCGGCCAAGCTGTGGGACGGCACGCTGATGGTCGCGTCGATTCCCGGCTTCTACGAGATCAAGCGGACGCGGACGCAGGGCCCGATCTTCGACTGATGCGGAGACACGAAGCCCCCGCGAGTCACGTCCTCGCGGGGGCTTCGCTCATTCCGCCTGCCGGGTGAAGGTTGAGAAGACGATCACGAGGCAGGACGCGGCGGAGGCGCTACGGGGGACCGCGACGTCGCGTCGTCCGCCGCGTCGCGGGCGGACGGGACGTCGTGGGCCACCCCTACGGCCTCACGGCGCCAGCAGCAGGTTGTTGGCGCGCTGCTTGGCGGACGTGTAGCGCTTGGCCACGTCCTGCCAGTTGACGACCTGCCACATCGCCTCGATGAAGTCCACCTTCTGGTTCTTGTACTGGAGGTAGAAGGCGTGCTCCCAGGCGTCGAAGACCAGGATCGGCACCGAGCCCTGGCCGACGTTGCCCTGGTGGTCGTAGATCTGCTCCACGATCAGCCGGCCGGTCACCGGCTCGTAGGCGAGCACGCCCCAGCCGGAGCCCTGGGTGGTGGCGGCGGCCTTGGTCAGCTGCGCCTTGAAACCGGCGTAGGAGCCGAAGCTCTCCGAGATGGCGTCGGCCAGCTCGCCCACGCCGTCCTTCTCGTGCGGCTCGCCGCCGCCGTCACCGGACATGTTGTGCCAGTAGATGCTGTGCAGGATGTGCCCGGAGAGGTGGAACGCGAGGTTCTTCTCCAGGCCGTTGATGCCGCCCCAGGACTCCTTGTCGCGGGCCTCGGCCAGCTGCTCCAGCGTGTCGTTCGCGCCCTTCACATACGCCGCGTGGTGCTTGTCGTGGTGCAGCTCGATGATCTCGGGGCTGATGACCGGTGCCAGTGCGGAGTAGTCGTAGGGGAGTTCCGGAAGTGTGTAGGTCGCCATGCCGATCCCGCCTCCAAGCTGCATACATGCAGTAGTTGCAAACAATGTGCAAGAGCACGCTATCAGCAGGAGCGATCACGGGACGGTCGCGGGGAGCGGCCCGGTCCCAAAGACGTAAGGCGGGGCGGGACCTTTGCAGGAGGTCCCGCCCCGCCTCACGGGGAAGCCGGTGTGCGCTACGCGCCGCTCCGGGCCACCGCCCGCTGCCGGATCAGCCCGACCACGGTCAGCACCACTCCGAAGCCGCCGGTGAACAGCAACTGGATGCGCTGGTTGTCGTCGCGCAGCATCAGCAGCAGGACGCCGACGATGCCCACCAGCGCCACGATGGTCAGGACGGGGAAGGCCCACATCTTCACCACGAGCTTCTCCGGCGCCTCACGTTCCAGCTGCCGCCGCATCCGCAGCTGCGCCACGGCGATGAAGCCCCACACCACCAGCACGGCCGCGCCGACCATGTTCAGCAGCCACTTGAAGAGCGTCTCGGGCCACAGGAAGCTGAAGAGGACCGCGAGGAAGCCGAAGGCGGAGCACAGCAGCACCGCGCGGCGCGGCACGCCGCCGCTGACCTTGCCGAGGAAGGCCGGCCCTTGGCCGCGGGAGATGAGGGAGTACGCCATCCGCGAGGCGCCGTAGAGGTTGGCGTTCACCGCCGAGAGCAGCGCGACCAGGATGACGACGTTCATGATCTGGCCGGCCGCCGGGATCTCGAGGTAGTCCAGGACGGCGACGTAGGGGCCGCTCTTCGCGATCGAGGGGGCGCTCCACGGGATGACGGTGACGATGATGGCCATCGAACCGACGTAGAAGAGGGCGATCCGCCACATCGCCGTGCGCACCGCGCTGGCCACGCCGCGCACCGGGTCCTTGGACTCGGCGGCCGCGATGGTGACCGTCTCCAGCCCGCCGTACGCGAACACGGAGGCGAGCAGGCCGACCATCAGACCGTCCACGCCCTTGGGCAGGAAGCCGCCGTCGCCGGTGAGGTGTGAGGCGCCCGGGGCGCCGGTGCCGGGCAGGGCGCCGAAGATGGCGAGCAGGCCCAGGATCAGGAAGATGCCGATCGCCGCGACCTTCAGCGCGGCGAACCAGAACTCGAACTCACCGAAGTTGCTGACCGCCGTCAGGTTCGTCCCGGTGAAGAGCACCATGAACAGCAGCACCCACATCCACGGCTGGCTGCCCGGGAACCAGTGGACCATGATGTCCGCGGCGCCCAGCGCCTCGGCCGCCACCGCCACACACAGCAGCGCGGTGAACATCCAGCCCACCGTGAAACCGGCCCAGGAGCCGATGGAGCGCTCGGCGTGCACCGAGAAGGAGCCGGAGGCCGGGTTCGCCGCAGCCATCTCGCCGAGCATCCGCATGATCAGCATGACCAGCGCGCCGGATATCGCATAGGCCAGCACGATCGAGGGACCCGCGGCGGCGATGCCCTCGCGGGAGCCGACGAACAGGCCGGCACCGATCACGCCGCCCAGGGCGATCATCGAGAGGTGGCGCTGCTTGAGGCCGTTCGACAGCGCGGGGCCGCCGTCCTGACCGCCCTGGACCGCGTCGGTCTGCTGGCGCGTCGGCGCAGCGGACGAGGGTGTCCGATTCATGTCGTACCTGTCCCAGTATGTGAGAGCGAAGCGGGGTGATACTGCGTTCTCCCGGGGCAGCCGACGGCTCAACTCCAGGGGTCCTGCGGTGAAGCGCGCTCAGTTTGAGCGCCGCTGTCCGCTCAGGGCAACAGTCGTGCAGCGAATGTTCGCTATTCAGACGAGATCGTGACCGTGTGTGTCCGCTTCGTCGTCCATTGCGACGCGGTGTGAGCCCCGCCTCAGCCCCGGAACCGCCGGGTGCGCTCAGGCCCGCGCCCGCCGCGCCCGCACCTCCCGCAACCCCGCCACCGCCAGCACCGCCGCCGTCGCCCCGGCCGACCACAGCAGCTGCGGCCGCGCCGCGTCATCGGTCAACATCAGCACCAGCACGCCGCTCATCGCCACCAGCGCCACCCAGGTCAGATACGGGAACGCCCACATCCGCAGCGTCAGCGTCCCGGGCGCCTCCCGTTCGATACGCGGACGCAGTCGCAGCTGCGAGACGGCGATCAGCCCCCACACGAACAGCAACACCGCGCCCACGGCGTTGAGCATGTAGAGGAACACCGAGTCCGGCCACTTCAGATTGAGCAGTACGGAGACGAACCCGAAGGCGACCGACGCCAGCACCGCGCGTCGCGGCACCCCGCCCCCCGACACCTTCAGCAGCCCGCGCGGCGCCTCGCCCCGCTCGGCCAGCGAGAACACCATTCGCGAGGACCCGTACAGATTGGCGTTCAGTGCCGACAGCAGCGCCACGAAGACCACGATGTTCATGATCTGCCCGGCGCCCGGCACTCCGATGCTGTCCAGCACCGCGACGTAGGGGCTCTGCCCCGGCCGCATCGACGACCACGGCAGCAGCGTCACGATGACCAGCATCGAGCCCACATAGAAGAAGAGGATCCGCCACACTGCGCTGCGCACCGCGCGCCCGACCGCCCGTACCGGATCGTCCGACTCGGCCGCCGCGATGGTCACGACCTCCAGCCCGCCGAAGGCGAACACCACCGCCAGCACACCGGAGATGACGCCCGACCAGCCGTTCGGCAGGAAGCCGCCCTGACCGGTGAGGTTCGCCGTGCCCACCGGATCGGTGTCCGGCAGCACCCCGAAGACCGCCAGCAGGCTCAGCACGAGGAACAGCACGATCGCCGTGACCTTCAGCGCGGCGAACCAGAACTCGAACTCGCCGAAGTTCTTCACCGCCGCCAGGTTGGCCACCGTGAACACCGTCATGAAGACCAGTACCCAGGCCCACTGCGGAACGCCGGGCACCCACCCGTTCGCGATCTGCGCCGCGCCGGTCGCCTCCACCGCCAGCACCACCACCAGCAGGAACCAGTACAGCCACCCCACGCTGAAGCCCGCCCAGCGCCCCAGGGCCCGCTCCGCATGCACCGAGAACGCACCGGAGGCCGGCATCGCCGCCGACATCTCCCCGAGCATCCGCATGACCAGCATCGCCAGCGCGCCGGCGATCAGATACGACAGCACGATGCCCGGCCCGGCCACCGAGATGCCCGCGCCGGAACCCACGAACAGGCCCGCCCCGATCACCCCGCCCAGGCCCATCATGGTCAGGTGCCGCTGCTTGAGGCCGCCGGACAGCGGCTCCCGCTCGCCGGCACCCCCGCCGAGCGGGGCGGTCCCGGTGGGGTGCGTGGTGTCGTGCATGGGCTCGTACTCTCGCAAGGTGTGCTTTGGGGGAACTCCACAGGACTCCGCGGGGCGCCCCCAGTTTCCCCGCCCGCCGCGCGCTACCACAAAACCGGCCCCCTGCCGGGGCACGGGCCGTGATGAGCGTCACGCGAGCGGTGCGGAGGCCCGGCACGCCAACAGGTCTGGCCGTTCCGGTGGTGGGGCAGAACTCTCCAAGCGGGCCGGTGCGGCTTTGTCGCCGCCACACGATGATCGCCACCGGCTCCCTGGACTAACGTCAACGCGACCCGTCCTGCCCGGACACCACTCACCACCCGCGGAGCCCCGATGAGCACTGCAGCCTTCCCCCGCCCCGATGCGGTCCTCGCCGACCTGCTGCCCGCCACCACCGCCACCCGCGCCCGCGTCCGCGACGCCGCGCTGGTCACCGGCGGCGCCGTGCTCACCGGCATCGCGGCCCAGATAGCCGTCCCGGTTCCCGGCTCCCCGGTCCCGGTCACCGGCCAGACCTTCGCGGCCCTCCTGCTCGGCGCCTCGCTGGGCGCGCGCCGCGGCCTGCTCTCCCTCGCGCTCTACGCCCTGGCGGGCATGGCAGGCATGCCGTGGTTCGCGGGCGGTGCCTCGGGCGCGGGCGGCGCCACCTTCGGCTACGTCCTGGGCATGCTGCTGGCCGCCACCACCGTGGGCGCCCTGGCCCGGCGGGGCGGCGACCGGGGAGTCCTGCGGACGGCCGCCACGATGGCCGCCGGCACGGCCCTGATCTACGCGGTCGGCGTCCCCTACCTCGCCCTGAGCACGGGCATGTCCTTCGGCCAGGCGGTGGCCGTCGGACTCGTCCCGTTCCTCATCGGCGACGCCCTCAAGGCCGCACTGGCCATGGGCGCGCTGCCGGCCGCGTGGAAGCTGGCGAACCGCCGCTGACCCGGCCGCGGACGCACCCGGGCCCCGCCTCACCGCACGGTGAGGCGGGGCCCGTTGCGCTGTCTACCGCGGTGCCGGCTGCGCGTCGGCACCCGCCGGGTCCGCGGCGGCCGTCCGCGGCCGCCGCCGGTCCAGCTCCAGCCCGATCACCAGCACCACGACGGCCGCGACCACCGAGAGCACCATCTGCTTCCGCCCGTCGGGGGCGTAGAACATATAGCCGATGACGAACACGATCAGCGCGATCGTCGCGTAGGTCAGCCACGGGTACAGCCACATCCGCACCGTCAGCCGCTCCGGCATCTCCCGCTCGATGACCCGCCGCATCCGCAGCTGGGAGAAGCAGATGACCAGCCAGACGAAGAGCGCGACGGCACCCGACGAATTGAGCAGGAACTGGAAAACGGTGTCCTTCGACGTGTAGCTGAAGATCGTCGCGATGAACCCGAAGGCCACCGACGCCCAGATCGCGACGGCCGGGACGCCCCCCTTGTTGACGGTGGCGAACGACTTCGGCGCATCCCCCCGCGCCCCGAGCGAGAACGCCATCCGCGAGGCCGTGTAGAGCCCGGAGTTCAGACACGACAGCACGGCGGTCAGCACCACCACGTCCATCACGGTGCCCGCATACGGAATGTCCAGCGACTTCAGCACGGCCACGTACGGGCTCTTGTCCACCGCCGGGTCGTTCCACGGCAGCAGCGTCACGATCACCGCGATCGACCCGATGTAGAAGATCGCGATCCGCCAGATCACGCTGTTGACGGCCTTTCGCACGGCCAGCACCGGATTGGGCGACTCGCTGGCCGCCAGCGTCACGATCTCGCTCCCCATGAAGGAGAAGACCACCAGCAGCATGCCGGAGAGGATCGCCCCGGGACCGTGCGGCAGGAAGCCGCCGTGCCCGGTGAGGTTGGCCGCCCCCACCGCGTGGTCGCCGGGCGGCAGCCCGCATATCGCCAGCGCGCCGACCACGATGAACACCACGATCGCGACGACCTTGATGCCGGCGAACCAGAACTCGAACTCTCCGAACGAACCGACCGAGATCAGGTTGGTGCCGGTCAGCACGATCATCACCAGCAGCGCCCAGGCCCACTGCGGGACGGCCGGGACCCAGCCGGTGAGGATCGCGGCCGCGGCGGTCGCTTCGACCGCCAGCACCACCGACCAGAAGAACCAGTACAGCCAGCCGATGGTGAAGCCGGCCCAGCGGCCCAGCGCCCGGTCGGCGTAGGCGGAGAACGATCCGGAGGTGGGGGAGGCCGCGGCCATCTCTCCCAGCATCCGCATGACCAGCACGACCAGCAGGCCGGTCAGTGCGTACGAGATCAGAATGCCGGGCCCGGCGGCGGCGATACCGGCCCCCGAGCCGACGAACAGGCCGGCGCCGATGACCCCGCCGATCGCGATCATCGACAGGTGGCGGTTCTTGAGTCCTGCCTGCAGCCCGTTCTGCGACTGCCCCCCGGTGGGTCCGCCGCCGGGTTCGCCGGCATTCGGGACCGCTGGGGTGGTGAGGCTGCCCCCCGCTCCTTCAGAGCGTGGGGGAGGGTGCGCGCCCATGTGCACCGTCCTTGAGTGGTTCATGGATGGGAACCCCCGTATTAGAACGTCGTTGATCCGTCGTTTGGAAGGCCTGCGGCCGGATCGTTGCCGGAAACGCCGGTCGATTGCCCGATGCGCATGCGTACGGAAGGCGGGGGTGGCCTCCCGTACACGCCGGCACGGCACGACCCGGCGGCGCCTACCCGGGGCGGGCCGTGTCACACTCATCGCATGCGCGTGTACCTCGGCTCCGACCATGCAGGTTTCGACCTCAAGAACCACCTCGTCGAGTGGCTCAAGGCCCATGGCCACGAGCCCGTCGACTGCGGCCCCCACATCTACGACGCCCAGGACGACTACCCGCCGTTCTGCCTGCGCGCCGCGGAGCGGACCGCAGCCGACCCGGACGGCCTCGGCATCGTGATCGGCGGCTCCGGCAACGGCGAGCAGATCGCCGCCAACAAGGTCAAGGGTGTCCGCGCCGCACTGGCCTGGAGCGTGGAGACCGCCCGGCTGGGCCGCGAGCACAACAACGCCAACGTCATCTCCGTCGGCGGCCGGATGCACACCCAGGACGAGGCGACCTCGTTCATCGAGGTCTTCCTGAGCACCCCGTACTCCGGCGAGGAACGCCACACCCGCCGCATCGAGATGCTCTCGGTCTACGAGACCACCGGCGAACTCCCGGCCGTTCCGGCACACCACCCGCAGCCGTAACACCCCGTCCGCACCGTCACACCGTTCTTCCCCCTGTCCGCGAACAGGAGGCGCCGGGCCGCTGCGGCCCGGCGCCCGGGCGCCGCGGCACCGGCCGGCCGCCGGCGTCCCGGCGCCGCCCCGCTCGAGAAGGAGCCCCGTGCCCGAGGGCCACACCATCCACCGCCTGGCCCAGGACTACGCGGACCGCTTCCTGGGACACCAGGTCCGGGCGACCAGCCCGCAGGGGAAGTTCTCCGGCGGCGCGGCCCTCGCCGACCGGCAGGTGCTGACCGCCACCGAGGCCCACGGCAAACACCTCTTCCTCGGTTTCGCCCGGGAAGCCGGCGCCGCCCAGGCCGACTGGATCCACATCCACCTGGGCCTCTTCGGCAAGCTCGGCTTCGGCGCCGCGCCCGCCCCGCCGCCCACCGACACGGTCCGCCTGCGCCTCGCGACGCCCACCGCCTACGCGGACCTCCGCGGCCCCACCACCTGCGCCCTCATCGCCGCCCCCGAGAAGCGGGCGATACACGACCGCCTGGGCCCCGACCCGCTCCGCCCCGGCGACGACGGCGAACGGGCCTGGCGGCGCATCAGCCGCAGCCGCAGCACCGTCGCGGCCCTGCTCCTGGACCAGAAGGTCATCGCGGGCGTCGGCAACGTCTACCGCGCCGAGGTCCTCTTCCGCCACGGCATCGACCCCTACCTACCGGGCCGCGACCTCACCCGTCCCCAGTGGGACGCGATCTGGCAGGACCTGGCCGCCCTCATGCGCGAGGGCGTACGCCACAACCGCATCGACACCGTCCGCCCCGCACACACACCGGAGGCGATGGGCCGCCCGCCCCGGGTCGACGACCACGGCGGCGAGGTCTACGTCTACCGCCGCGCGAACCAGCGCTGCCATCTGTGCGGCGCGCAGATCCGCACCGCGGAACTGGCCGCCCGCAACCTCTTCTGGTGCCCCGGCTGCCAGCCGGCGACGGGCGCCTGACCGGGCCCGACGCAGGCCGGAACGGGCGGTCGCCCGCGCGCCACCGCCCGCCCGCGTGCCGCGGCCGCCGGGCCCCTCAGAACCCGTGCGGCAGCCACGGCGCCACGTCCGACCCGAACGCCGTCGAGGCCGCCCCCACCGCACCGGGCCGCAGCTCCCGCACCCGCCCGGCAGCGGCCAGCGACGACAGCGTGAAACCGCCCAGGTAGGCGGAGCCCAACTCCCGCACGGACAGGGCGAGATCGGCCGCATCGGTGGTCCGTTCGCAGCGCGCGCCCGTCCCGTCGCCGGACAGCCGCCACCGGCCCTCGTTCCAGGGGCAGAACGGATCGGCGACCTCCAGCACCACGTCCACCGGCGTCCGGTACGTCCGTGCCGCCAGTGCCGCGCCCACCTCCACCGGCCGCACGAACAGCGACTCCCGCAGACCGATCCCACAGCGCCGCATGTCCGCCACCAGATGCGGCAGCGGATCGTCCACCGGCCGCGACCGCACCGATATCGACGACGTCAGGTCGATGCCGAACAGATAGCGCCACAGCGCCGCGTACACCACCGGATCCAGCGCCTGGGCGTCCCGCAGCCGCACCGTCCCGCACGGTCCGGCGGCGTCCTGTTCCGGCGTCACCGCATAGCGCGCATACCCTCGCACCTCGCCGTCCACCTCGGCCAGCACACACTGCAGCCCCCCGGCGCCGCCGCGCGCGGCGGGCGGGTCGAGGAGGCCGAACCGATCCCGGCCCGGATGCCGCGCCACCATCCCCGGCCGTGCCGGCACGAGCCGCCCGTAGACCCGCTCGCACGCGTCCAGGCCCGCCTCCGGATCCACCAGCCGTATCCGCACGCCGTCCACTCCCGGCAGCTCGGGCGGGGCCAGCCGCAGCGTGTCCACCGTCATGCGCATCTCCACGGTGGCCGGGCCGTAGCCGAACCGCCCGTAGATCGCCGGCTCCGTCGCGGTCAGCACCGCCAGCGCCTCGCCCCGTTCACGGACGTCGTCCAGCTGATGCCGCATCATTGACCGCAGCACTCCGCGCCGGCGGTGCGTCGGCAGTACGGACACCAGGGTGACGCCGGCCGCCGCCACCTCCGCCCCGCCCGGCACGGTCAGCCCGAACGTGAAGGCCGAGGCGGTGCCGACCCAGCCGTCGCCGTCCCGGGCACCGAAGGACCGGTCGACCTCGGTGACGCCCCGCCACACGGCGACCTCGTCCGGCTCCGAGGGAACCCCGCCGAACACCACGTCCAGTGCGCCGAACCACGCGTCCCACTCGTCCGCCCCCAGCGCACACAACTCTGTTGTCATGGACCATCCCTAGCAGGACGCTCTCCGGCCGCGCGACCGCATTTCGAACGCCGTTTCCCGGCAATTCCCGGCGGTGACGTGCGGCGAATCGACGCACCGCCGAACGGGTGGATAAGGTCCCAGAGCGATGACAAGCGGCCCGGGAACGCAATCACGAACGGACCCCCTGACCGCCCGGATGCACAAAGGTCTGCACCGGGCCAAGATCGGCGTGCGCAAGGCGGGGGTCGACTACTTCCGCGGCGACGGCTCCGACCGGCTCGCCCTGGCAGCCCTGCTGATCGCCATACCCGCCATCGCCGCGGGCACGCTCTGGCGTCCGGAATGGCTCGCCCCCACCGCACTGGTCCTGCCGGTCATCGCCGGCGGACTGCTGTTGCGCCCGGCCAACCTGCTCGTCCTCTACAGCGCCTCGGCCGCCGCTCTGGTCGTCGAGTCCGCACTGTTCGGCCCGTACGACCAGGGACCGGACCGGATCACCCCGGGCACCGTCCTGGTCGTGGCCGCCGTCGGGTTCTTCGGCCTGCTCATCGCCCAGTTCCGCAGCCGGGTCGGGGTGCCCTGGCGGCGCGGCGGCACCATGCTCTTCGACCTGCGCGAACGCATCCGGGTACAGAGCAAACTGCCCCGGCTGCCGGAGGGCTGGCACCACGAGATGGCGCTGCGCCCGGCCGGTGGCCAGTCCTTCTCCGGCGACTTCGTCGTCGCCTCCCGCACCCACGGCGGCGACATCCTCGAGGTCGTCCTCACCGACGTCTCCGGCAAGGGCATGGACGCCGCCTCCCGCGCCCTCCTCCTCTCCGGCGCCTTCGGCGGACTGCTCGGCTCCCTGCCGCCCCACGGCTTCCTCCCCGCCGCCAACGGCTACCTCCTGCGCCAGGACTGGGAGGAGGGCTTCGCCACCTCCATCCACCTCGTCCTCGACCTGGAGTCCGGCGACTACGAACTGCTCTCCGCTGGCCATCTGCCCGCCCTCCAGCTCAGCGCCGGCTCCGGCCGCTGGGAGGAGAAACCGGGCGAGGGGCCGCTGCTGGGGGTCTACGACGGTGCCCAGTTCGACCCGGTCAAGGGCACGCTGCGCCCCGGCGACGTCCTGATGATGTTCACCGACGGCCTGGTCGAGGCCAGCGACCGCGACCTCGCCGAGGGGATCGACCGCCTCACCGGCGAGGCCGACCGCTATGTCACCAGCGGCTTCGCGGGCGCCGCCTGGCATCTGATCGAGGCCGTCGCCAAGGACGTCAACGACGACCGGGCGCTGCTGCTGATCTGCCGGGACGCCTGACCGTCGCACCCGCCCGGCGCGCGGCGTCGGCCGGTGATCCGCACCGGCATCGGGTCATCACGGGGCGGGGGGACGGGCGAACCCCGTGGGCACGCCGCCCCCGTCTACGCGCCGGCCCGCACCCGCGCCGTGTCGGCCGGGTCCTTCTTGAATGCCCACGCCATCGTCGGCTCCATCGCCCACCGGAACGCCCGGCGCACCGGCGGCGTGCACAGCGCCGTGACGACGGCCGCGGCGATGAGGGTGACCGCGATCTCGCCGAGCGGCGAGTGCAGCCACGCGTAGTCGTCGAACCAGCCCCAGAACCGCGAGCCCTTGGCCAGGAAGCCGTGCAGCAGGTAGCCGTAGAGCGTCCCCGCGCCCAGCACCGTGAACCACATCTGCCGCCGGGGCACCCAGGAGTAGAAGCAGGCCGTCATCACCAGCGAGCAGCCGAAGAGGGCCAGCGTCATGATCACGCCGGCCCACCAGGTGGTACCGAGCTCCTGCGCACTGTCCCGGTGGTAGAACCACGCCGAAGTCATCCGGGGCGCCGCCCAGTAGGCCGTCACGACGGCGGCCGCGAAGATCGGCACCGACGCGATCCGTACGGACCGCCGCTGCACCCAGGTGAAGTGCTCCTGCCGCAGGTTCAGTCCGAGCACGAAGAACGGCAGGAACTGGAGCACCCGCTGGAGATCCAGGTCGTCGCCGATGTCCGGCGAGACGGAGGCGAGCACCGCGATCGCCAGCGCCAGCGGGACCGGCCGGCGCACGATCTTCCAGAGCGGGGTGGTCAGCCGCCAGATGAACAGTGCGATCAGGAACCACGTCAGGAACCAGGGGTCCAGGAGGCTGATCGGATGCCCGGGATCGTCGTCCGCCCAGCGCTTGAAGAACGCGTAGGCCGTCTCGAAGAGGACGTAGGGGACGGCGACGCCGGTGATCAGCCGCTGGAGCCGGTCCTTGCGCATGTCGAAGCTGCGCGAGAAGTAGCCGGAGATGATGATGAACGCCGGCATGTGGAAGGTGTAGACGGTCATGTAGAGCGCCTCGGCGGCGCGGCTGCCGTCGGTCAGCGGTTCCCACACGTGCCCCATCGCCACGAGGACGATGGCCAGGTACTTCGCGTTGTCGAAGAACGCGTCCCGGCCGGTCCTGGGCGCGGGCGCCGGCTGCGGTGCCGGTGTGTCCTCCGCGACGGCCGTCTCCGTGGCCGGCGGGAGCTCGCGTCGCGGTGTGGGGGCAGCGGGAAACATCTGAGGCACGATAGCGCCGGACGGCGAATGCGTAAAACCACTGTGGCGTTATTCGGTATTACCCCCGGTGTGACGCCGCATACGGCGCGGATAAGACGCGCAATCGCCCGTGAGATTCCTCGCAGAATCCCGTCGCGCCCGGCGTCACCGCCTCCTCAACCGACGCTCCATCGAGCCGATTTGTCCCACATCGACCTCTCAAATTGGTTGATATCCCCCGAGAGCGTCCCGGAAGGAATGTCCGCTTCCTAGGTGATATGCCCGCAGCATTCGTCACGTCGTGGTGACGGGCGCCACGCGTGGGAATTCACCGCACCGCCCACCCGTCGACCGCCTGGAAGATGGCGCGGAATGATCGCCGTGAATTACCGGCGCCGGGCCCGGCGACCTATGGGTCCGCCCGTCGAATTCCCGCCTTCCGCCGCCCGTTGGCGGCCGGCCCGGCGCCTCGGGGGCGGCCCCGCCACCCCTGGCCACCCCCGCGCCGTGACCGGGGGCGGGAATCGGGCAAAGCGTTGGCCGATGATTCGTCACCCGCCTGCGTTGGGAAAGGAGTTGGTGGCACGATGGGGCCGGGGGGGTGTGCGCGGCATGCTCCCGGGCCGGTGAGGCGTTCCGACCAAGGGTGTGATCAGTGTGGCTCTTTCACTGTCAGTGGTGCTGATGTTGGGGATCATCCTCATCGTGCTGATCAGACAGAAGTCGATCAAAGCGGGCCCCGCGATCATCGCCATACTCTTCGGCTTCTTCCTCGCCTCCACGGGGATGGCGCCGTCGATCACCCGGTTCCTCAATTCCCTCGCGGACACCATCAACCACATCACCTTCTAGGCGGCACACCCCGAAGGCCTGCACCGCCCCTCAAGCGGTCCGCCCGCCCCCGGTACGACCCAGTGCGTCACGTACGGCTTCCTCGCTACGCCCCACCAGCGCCGAACCGTCGTCCGCGGTGATGATCGGCCGCTGGATCAGCCGCGGGTGCGCGGCCAGCGCCTCGATCCACCGACCCCGCTCCGCCGCCGTGCGCTCCCAGGCCCCGATCCCCAGCTCCTCGGCCTCGGCCTCCCGGGTCCGGGTGATGTCCCACGGCTCCAGGCCCAGCCGCTCCAGCACGGCCTCCAGTTCGTCCGCGGTCGGCGGCTCCTCCAGATAGCGGCGCACCGTGTAGCCGGCGCCCTCCTCGTCGAGGAGGTCCACGGCGGAACGGCACTTGGAACACGCGGGATTGATCCAGATCTCCATGCCGGTCAGCCTAGGCGCGCCATGGAACGCGAAGAACCCCAGGCCATCGGGCCTGGGGTCCTTTCTTGAGCGGGCGACGGGAATCGAACCCGCGTAGCCAGTTTGGAAGACTGGGGCTCTACCATTGAGCTACGCCCGCGAGCGCCGCCGGTCACCGGACCGCGGCACGCAGTGCATCGTAGCGGGTCGGGGCGGCCCGCCGCACACCGCATGCCGGGTGGATCCGCCGTCCCGAATTCTGGCAACCGTACGGCCTTCGGCCATGTACCCTACGTGTCGCACCGACGGGGTGTGGCGCAGCTTGGTAGCGCGTCCGCTTTGGGAGCGGAAGGTCGTCGGTTCGAATCCGGCCACCCCGACCAGTATTTTCCGGCCGACCCTTCGGTCAGGCCCTCAGGGCCCGCCATCACGACCGCGCGGCGGCCGGCAGACCGCGGCCCTTTCAAGATCGCGTTGTCGGCGCCATCCTCCCTGCGGTTACTATGCAATCTGCGTGCCCGCGTGTCTCTGTATCCGGGCGCGATCGACCGGACCACACATGAGCGGGCCCGGAAGATCTCAGGCAAAACCCCAGAAGTCAGCCCCAAGGAGACCGAACCGTGAAGAGCGCCGTGGAGAACCTGAACCCGACCCGGGTTCGGCTCACTGTCGAGGTGCCCTTCGAGGAGCTCAAGCCCAGCCTCGACGCGGCGTACAAGAAGATCAACCAGCAGGTCACGGTGAAGGGCTTCCGCCAGGGCAAGATCCCGGCCCGCGTCATCGACCAGCGGTTCGGTCGCGGCGCCGTGCTCGAGGAGGCCGTCAACGACGCGCTCCCGAAGTTCTACACCGAAGCGGTCAACGAGGGTGAGCTCAACGTCCTCGGCCAGCCCGACGTCGACATCACCGAGCTGAAGGACGGCGAACTGCTGGCCTTCACCGCCGAGGTCGACATCCGCCCCGCCCTCGAGATCCCGGACTACTCCGGCATCGAGGTCGAGGTCGACGCCATCGAGGTCTCGGACGAGGACATCGACAAGTCGGTCGAGCAGCTGCGTGAGCGCTTCGCGACCACCTCGCCGGTCGAGCGCGCCGCCCAGGAGGGCGACGTCCTGACGCTGGACCTCGAGGCCAAGGTGGACGGCGAGGTCCTGGAGGACGGTGTCGCCCAGGGCGTCAACTACACCGTCGGCTCCGGTGAGCTCCTCGACGGCATCGACGAGGCCGTCACGGGCGTCGAGGCCGGTGGCAGCACCACCTTCACCTCCGAGCTCAAGGGCGGCTCCGCCGAGGGCAAGGAGGCCGAGGTCAAGGTCGACGTGACCGAGGTCAAGTCCCGCGAACTGCCCGAGCTGGACGACGACTTCGCGCAGCTGGCCAGTGAGTTCGACACCCTCGAGGAGCTGCGCGACGACAGCCGCAAGCGCCTCGCGCAGATGAAGAAGTACGACCAGGCCACCCAGGCGCAGGAGAAGGTCCTGGACGAGCTGCTCAAGCTCGCCGAGGTGCCGATCCCCGAGAAGCTGCTCGCGGACGAGATCGAGACCCGCAAGCACAACCTGGTGAACCACCAGCTCGGCCAGATGGGCCTCGACCTCGCCAAGTACCTGGAGATCCAGGGCAAGACCGAGGAAGAGTTCGACGCCGAGACCAAGGAGCAGGCCGAGAAGGGCATCAAGACCCAGTTCATCCTCGATGAGCTGGTCAACAAGGAGAAGCTGAACGTCAGCCAGGAGGAGCTCACCGAGCACCTCATGCGCCGCGCGCAGTCCTCCGGCATGTCCCCCGACCAGTTCGCCCAGGCCGTCGTCGAGGGTGGCCAGGTGCCGATGCTCGTCGGCGAGGTCGCCCGCGGCAAGGCGCTCGCGGTGGTCGTCGAGGCCGCCACGGTCAAGGACACCAACGGCGAGGTCATCGAGCTGGACGACGAGGACGAGACCGCCGAGACCGTCACCGAGGGCAACGACGAGGCCGCGGCCGACGAGAAGCCCGAGGCCTGAGCCTCGGCCGCCACACGGCACTGCTGACCACGGGCCCGAACACGCACGTCCGCGTGTTCGGGCCCGTAGTCGTGCCGGGCCGGTGAGCCTGCGCTCACAGCGAACAGTTCTCGATGCGGGATGGCGTTGTCCGACCTGCGCGTTAGGGTCCGTAGATACGAGGGCAGGGGAGTCCCTGAAACCGCGCCGGGGCCACATACGGCGCCGCCTCCCCACGCCCCAGCAGACGACGCTGAGACGGCCTGGAGCCGTCCGACAACGAGCAGGTGGACACGTGACGATCCCGATGCCTTCCGCCGCCGCTGAGCCGACCTTCGGTGGCCTCGGCGACCAGGTCTACAACCGGCTGCTCGGCGAGCGGATCATCTTCCTCGGCCAGCCGGTCGACGACGACATCGCCAACAAGATCACCGCGCAGCTGCTTCTCCTCGCCGCGGACCCGGACAAGGACATCTTCCTCTACATCAACTCCCCGGGCGGCTCGATCTCGGCCGGCTTGGCGATCTACGACACCATGCAGTACATCAAGAACGACGTGGTGACGATCGCGATGGGGCTCGCCGCCTCCATGGGGCAGTTCCTGCTGAGCGCCGGCACCCCGGGCAAGCGCTTCGCGCTGCCGAACGCCGAGATCCTCATCCACCAGCCCTCCGCCGGCCTGGCCGGCTCCGCGTCGGACATCAAGATCCACGCCGAGCGGCTGCTGCACACCAAGAAGCGGATGGCGGAGCTGACGGCGTTCCACACCGGCCAGACCGTCGAGCGGATCACCCAGGACTCGGACCGCGACCGCTGGTTCTCCGCCGACGAGGCCAAGGAATACGGCCTGATCGACGATGTGATGACCTCCGCCGCCGGCGTTCCGGGCGGGGGCGGCACCGGGGCCTGAGCCCCGTACCACTCGCCCTACAGCCCCCAGCCCACTTGATCGCCACCAGGACGGTGAACACCACGATGAACAACTACCCCGGCAGCGGCCTCTCCCAGGGCGCGGAGTCCGAGTTTTCCGGCCCGCGCGCCGAGTCCCGCTACATCGTCCCGCGCTTCGTCGAGCGCACCTCGCAGGGCGTGCGCGAGTACGACCCGTACGCGAAGCTCTTCGAGGAGCGCGTGATCTTCCTCGGCGTGCAGATCGACGACGCCTCGGCCAACGACGTCATGGCGCAGCTGCTGTGCCTGGAGTCGATGGACCCGGACCGGGACATCTCGATCTACATCAACTCGCCCGGCGGCTCCTTCACGGCGCTCACGGCCATCTACGACACGATGCAGTTCGTGAAGCCGGACATCCAGACGGTCTGCATGGGCCAGGCGGCCTCCGCCGCGGCCGTGCTGCTCGCCGCCGGTACCCCCGGCAAGCGGATGGCGCTGCCGAACGCCCGGGTGCTGATCCACCAGCCGTACAGCGAGACCGGCCGCGGTCAGGTCTCCGACCTGGAGATCGCCGCCAACGAGATCCTGCGGATGCGTTCGCAGCTGGAGGACCTGCTGGCCAAGCACTCCTCCACGCCGATCGAGAAGATCCGCGACGATATCGAGCGTGACAAGATCCTGACCGCCGAGGAGTCCCTGGCGTACGGTCTGGTCGACCAGATCGTCTCGACGCGGAAGTCCTCCGTCTCGATCGGCTAGCGATCTTGGCGAAGTGAGCCGGAGTGTTGCCCCCTTGGACCGTGTCCGGGACCGAGTGAACCGAGTCGGTCCAAGGGGGGCCCGTACGGGGGGCCCGGCAAGGTACCGTCGATAGGCAAGCACCCGGGTCCGTGGAGCAATGCGGATCCCAGGCGAAGGGGAAGCACCTCGTGGCACGCATCGGTGACGGCGGCGACCTGCTCAAGTGCTCATTCTGCGGAAAGAGCCAGAAGCAGGTGAAGAAGCTCATCGCGGGACCTGGTGTGTACATCTGCGACGAGTGCATCGACCTCTGCAACGAAATCATCGAGGAAGAGCTCGCCGAGACCTCCGAGGTGCGCTGGGAAGAGCTTCCCAAGCCCCGGGAGATCTACGAGTTCCTCAACGGCTATGTCGTCGGCCAGGAGCCCGCCAAGAAGGCGCTCTCGGTCGCCGTCTACAACCACTACAAGCGGGTGCAGGCGGGCGAGAACGGCGGCGGCCGCGGCGACGAGGGCATCGAGCTCTCCAAGTCCAACATCCTGCTGCTCGGCCCGACCGGCTCCGGCAAGACGCTGCTGGCGCAGACGCTCGCCCGGATGCTCAACGTCCCCTTCGCGTTCGCCGACGCCACGGCGCTGACGGAGGCCGGCTATGTCGGCGAGGACGTCGAGAACATCCTGCTCAAGCTCATCCAGGCCGCGGACTTCGACATCAAGAAGGCCGAGACCGGCATCATCTACATCGACGAGATCGACAAGGTCGCCCGCAAGAGCGAGAACCCGTCGATCACGCGGGACGTCTCCGGTGAGGGCGTCCAGCAGGCCCTGCTGAAGATCCTGGAAGGCACCACCGCCTCGGTCCCGCCGCAGGGTGGCCGTAAGCACCCCCACCAGGAATTCATCCAGATCGACACGACGAACGTCCTGTTCATCGTCGGCGGCGCGTTCGCCGGTCTGGAGAAGATCATCGAGGCCCGGTCCGGCGCCAAGGGCATCGGCTTCGGCGCCACGATCCGCTCCAAGCGCGAGATCGAGTCCAAGGACCAGCTCCAGGAGGTCATGCCGGAGGACATGGTGAAGTTCGGGATGATCCCCGAGTTCATCGGCCGTCTCCCGGTCCTCACCTCCGTCCACAACCTCGACCGCGAGGCCCTGCTGCAGATCCTGGTCGAGCCGCGCAACGCCCTGGTCAAGCAGTACAAGCGCCTCTTCGAACTCGACGGCGTGGAGCTGGACTTCGACCGCCCGGCCCTCGAGGCCATCGCCGACCAGGCGATTCTCCGCGGCACCGGCGCCCGTGGCCTGCGGGCCATCATGGAAGAGGTCCTCTCGTCGGCGATGTACGAAGTCCCGTCGCGCAAGGACGTCGCCCGGGTCGTCATCACCGAGGACGTCGTTCACTCGAACGTGAACCCCACCCTGGTGCCGCGCACCCGCGGTGACTCGGGGGAGCCGCAGGAGAAGAGCGCGTAGGCACGCGCACCGTTCGTACGAACCGCCCGGCAGCCGGAGTGCTGCCGGGCGGTTCTGCGTCGCCGGGCCCGACGCTTTGCGCGCGGGGTACGCGAAAGGCTCCCGACGGCGACGAGTAGCCCTGGCGGGAGCCTTTGTGGTCAGCGCTCGGCCGGCCGGTTGCTACTTCTCCTTGCGGACCTCGTTGCGGATCTTGGCGGACTTCTCGGCCAGCTCCTCGAGCCCCGGTGCATGTGCGGTGACCGACCCGGTCTTCGGGTCCAAGGCGTCCGACATGATGACCGTGCCGATCGCGCTGCTGTCGCCCCAGATGCACATGTTGGCATTGGCGGAGATGCTCATGCCGCCCTGGGAGAAACTGATCTTCAGCGCCTTGCACTTCATCACTGCACCGTCGAAGTCGGCCGGCGAGAAACTGTCCGGCCCTTCCACCGTCTCCACCTTGCCGCCTTCGGACTTCATGTTCTTCTCGAGCACCTGGTCCTGCTGGGCGAATGCCTGATCGATGGCGCCTTCCGGGTCGGCGACCTTCCCGTAGATGCCCGTCAGATCCAGGCTCATCTTGCTGTCATTGGCGTACTTGCCCTTGACCATCTTGGCCTCGGTGATCCCCATCGCCTTGGCTTCTTTGTCGTTGGAGAAGTCCTTCGGCTCGCTGCTCCCGCCGAACTCGTCCTTCTTGGTGAACTCCCCGCTCAGCAGCTTGTCCGGCATCGAGATCGTGTACGGCTTCACATCGCCGCCGCCCGACCCGAACGCGAAGTACGCCCCCACGCCGATCGCCGCGACCACGGCCACCGCGCCGATGATCAGGCCGATCTTCTTGCCGTTGCCGCCGCCCTCGGGGCCGCCCTGGGGAATCGCGCCGTAGGGCGTCTGCTGCTGGCCGTACGGGCCGGGCTGCTGGCCCTGCTGGGGGTAGCCGTAGCCCGGCTGCGGGGCCTGGGGCTGGCCGTACGGGCCCGGCTGCTGGGGCTGCTGCGGGTAGCCGTAACCGGGCTGCTGGGGCTGCTGCGGGGGCACCTGGCCGCCCTGCTGGGGGTAGCCGTAGCCGGGCTGCGGGGCCTGCGGCTGGCCGTACGGGCCGGGCTGCTGGGGCTGCTGGCCGTACGGGCCGGGCGGCGGCTGGTTGTAGCTCATGGAGCGGTTCCCCTCGTGACAACTGATGGCAGCCGACCTGTGTGCTGCCCGCATGAGATTTTTTATGCGCTGCCGACATCCTGTACGACGCCACCGACAGCCGGTGCCCCGGGGGCGAAACCGATTCGAACCTGCGACATACGCGCCCGTACACTGTCCGTCGTGACCGAGAACACTCAGCAGAGCAACCACAGCGCCCCCGAACTGCCGACTCAGTACACGCCGGCCGACGTAGAGGGGCCGCTGTACGAGCGCTGGGTAGAACGGGGTTACTTCGAGGCGGACGAGAAGAGCGAGAAGCCGCCGTACACCGTCGTCATCCCGCCGCCGAACGTCACGGGCTCGCTCCACCTGGGGCACGCCTTCGAGCACACCCTCATCGACGCCCTCACCCGCCGCAAGCGGATGCAGGGCTACGAGACCCTCTGGCAGCCGGGCATGGACCACGCCGGCATCGCCACCCAGAACGTCGTGGAGCGCGAGCTCGCCAAGGAGGGCATCTCCCGTCACGACCTGGGGCGCGAGGCGTTCGTCGAGCGGGTCTGGCAGTGGAAGAACGAATCCGGCGGACAGATCTCCGGGCAGATGCGACGGCTCGGCGACGGCGTCGCGTGGTCCCGTGAGCGCTTCACCATGGACGACGGCCTGTCCAAGGCCGTCCAGACCATCTTCAAGCGGCTCTACGACGACGAGCTGATCTACCGCGCCGAGCGGATCATCAACTGGTGCCCCCGCTGCCTGACCGCCATCTCGGACATCGAGGTCGAGTATCAGGACGACGACGGCGAGCTCGTCTCCATCCGGTACGGCGAGGGTGACGCGTCGATCGTCGTCGCGACGACCCGGGCCGAGACGATGCTCGGCGACACCGCCGTCGCGGTTCACCCCGAGGACGAGCGGTACGCCCATCTCATCGGTACCGAGATCGAGTTGCCGCTGACCGGCCGCCGGATCCCGGTCGTCGCGGACGAGCACGTCGACCCGGAGTTCGGCACGGGTGCGGTGAAGGTCACCCCGGCACACGACCCGAACGACTTCGAGATCGGCCGCCGGCACGACCTGCCGATGCTCGCCGTGCTCGACGAGCGCGGCGTGATCACGGCCCACGGCCCCTTCCAGGGCCTGGACCGCTTCGAGGCCCGTTCCGCGATCGTCGGCGCGCTGCGCGCCGAGGGCCGGATCGTCGCCGAGAAGCGGCCGTACACGCACTCCGTCGGACACTGCTCGCGCTGCAAGACGACCATCGAGCCGCGGCTGTCGATGCAGTGGTGGGTCAAGGTCGGCCCGCTGGCGAAGGCCGCCGGTGACGCGGTCCGGGACGGCAGGGTCGCGATCCACCCCAAGGAGATGGAGTCGCGGTACTTCGGCTGGGTCGACAACCTTCACGACTGGTGCATCTCGCGGCAGTTGTGGTGGGGTCACCGCATCCCGGTCTGGTACGGCCCCAACGGCGAGGTGGTCTGCGTCGGTCCGGACGACGAGGCCCCCACGGGCGAGGGCTGGACGCAGGACACCGACGTCCTCGACACGTGGTTCTCCTCCGGCCTGTGGCCGTTCTCCACGCTGGGCTGGCCCGAGCAGACACCGAGCGTCGAGAAGTTCTACCCGAACTCCGTGCTGGTCACCGGCTACGACATCCTGTTCTTCTGGGTCGCCCGGATGATGATGTTCGGGCTGTACGCGATGGACGGCACCCCGCCGTTCCACACCATCGCGCTGCACGGCATGGTCCGTGACCAGTTCGGCAAGAAGATGTCCAAGTCGTTCGGGAACGCGGTCAATCCGCTGGACTGGATGGACGCCTACGGCTCCGACGCCGTCCGCTTCACGCTCGCCCGCGGCGCCAACCCGGGTGTCGACGTCCCGATCGGTGAGGACTGGGTCCAGGGGTCCCGCAACTTCGCCAACAAGATCTGGAACGCCACCCGCTTCGCGCTGATGAACGGCGCGACGGTCGAGGGCGAACTGCCGCCCGCCGAGCAGCTGTCGGCGACCGACCGGTGGATCCTGTCCCGGCTGAACTCCGTCGTCGCCGAGGTGGACGCGTACTACGACGACTACCAGTTCGCGAAGCTGTCGGACGTCCTCTTCCACTTCGCCTGGGACGAGGTCTTCGACTGGTATGTCGAGCTGTCGAAGACGACGTTCATGGCGGGTGGCCCGGCCGCCGACGCCTCGCGCCGGGTGCTGGGCGAGGTCCTGGACGTCACGCTGCGGCTGCTGCACCCGATCGTCCCGTTCGTCACCGAGACGCTGTGGACGACGCTGACCGGCGGCGAGTCGCTGGTGATCGCCGAGTGGCCGAAGGACTCCGGATTCCGGGACGCGGGCGCGGAGCGGGAGGTCGAGACCGTGCAGCAGGTCGTCACGGAGGTCCGCCGGTTCCGCTCCGACCAGGGGCTGCAGCCGGGCCAGAAGGTCCCCGCCCGGCTGGACCTGTCCGGTACGGCGCTGGCGGCGCACGAAGCGGCGATGCGTGCGCTCCTGCGGCTGCAGCCGGCCGGTGACGACTTCAGCGCCACCGCCTCGCTGCCGGTCGCGGGCGCGACGGTCGCGCTGGACCTGTCCGGCGCCATCGACGTCGAGGCGGAGCGGAAGCGGCTGACGAAGGACCTGGCGGCCGCCGAGAAGGAGAAGGCGCAGGCCACCGCCAAGCTCGGCAACGAGGCGTTCCTGGCCAAGGCGCCGGAGAAGGTCGTGGACAAGATCCGCGGCCGGCTGGAGGCCGCGGAGGCGGACATCGTCCGGATCACCGCGCAGCTGGCGGCTCTGCCCACGGCGTAGCACCGGTATCGGCCGCAGGCCCCTCGCCCCCACGGGCGGGGGGCCTGCGGCGTCCCCGGCCGCCCCGCCGGCCCCTCTCCCGGACCGGCCAGAGCAGGACGTACGCCGTGGAGAGGGCCACGAACGCGAGGCGGATCAGGCCGCGGGCGGCGTCGTCGGACACCAGGAAGACGCTGCCGTAGAGGGTGATCAGCGCCAGCCAGCTCCACCAGGGGACCAGCCGGCGCTGGCCGATGACGTCCCACAGCAGCGTGCCGAGCAGGACGGACGCGGTGTAGTACGTGTAGACGCTGGGGTCGAGGACGATCCGGGCGTTGGCGCCGAGGAGGACGACGGCGGCCCAGCGCCCGCGCAGGACGGCGACGGCGCCCAGGGTGAGGCCGAGAGCCGCCTGGGCGGGCCGGTCCCAGCCGGGGGTCTCCGGGTCGCCCACGCCCAGCCAGCGCAGCGCGGACGCCGGATGGTTGGGGATGGCGAACTTCGCCGCAGCGAAGGACTGGGAGTCGCCGACGAAGAACGGCAGCCAGGCGAGGGCCACCAGCCCCGCGCACCACAGCCCGGCCCGCAGCCACTTCTCCCGGGGGAGGGCGAGGAGCAGCGGCAGGAAGGCCAGCGCGGTCGGCTTGGAGTCCATGGCGAGGGCCAGGAAGGCGCCGGTGAGGGCGGCGTCGCCGCGGGTGACGGCGCGTACCGCGAGGGCGGTGAAGAACAGCGCCAGGACGTCGTCGAGATGCCCGAAGCGGACCGCGACCTCGGTCCACATCGGGATGAAGGCCAGCCCGGCGATCAGTACGCGCTGCCGCAGCCGCTGGTGGTTGGTGCCGGTGCCCAGGAAGTGATGGGCGGCGCTGCGGCCCGCCAGCACCACGATGACCAGGCCGAGCAGCGACATCAGGGCCGCCGCGAGGAACTGGCCGGTGGCCTCCGGGAAGGGGTTGAACAGGCCCGCGGTCAGAAAACTGAGCGGGCCCATCTGGAGCTCGGGGTGGTGGGCGTAGAGGTTGAGGCCGCCGGTGCCGTCGCCCGAGGCGCCCGCGTAGATCAGTTCGCCGCCGGCGCGCAGATAGTGCCAGGAGAAGCCGCCGTGCGGCTCCACGACGACGAACCACAGCACGGCCCAGGCGGTGAGCAGCACCAGATGCATCCGCTGACTGATTGCCGGCACCCGTCTTCCGCTCCTGCCTTCCGGTCCGCCCGCGATGCGGTGATCGTCCGGGGCGCACACGCCCCACCGTCGAAGAGGGGGAAACGCGGCGAAAAGTTGTCCCGGACGGCCGACCGGCCCGGTGCGGCCGTCTCTCATGGCGCTCTCATGGCGCTCTCATGAACGCCGGGCACGGTGGACCGGAATGCCGGAATGCCGGAATGCCGGAATGCCGGAGTCCGGCAGCGACCGCCCGCCAGCCACCGAGGAGCCGCGCCCGATGAACAAGCCACTGCGACGGGCCGCGATCTTCTGCCTGGCGCTGATACTCGCCCTGATGGGCTGGGTCACCTGGCTCCAGGGCGCGAAGGCCGGTGACTACAAGGACGACGCGCACAACCCCCGGGTGACGATCGGCAAGTACTCCGCTCCGCTGGGCAACATCCTCGTGGACGGCGAACCGGTCACCGGGTCCAAGGCCACCTCCGACACGCTCAGGTACAAGCGCACCTACAAGGACGGCCCGCAGTACGCGCCGGTGACCGGCTTCACCTCGCAGATCTTCGGAAGCAACCAGCTGGAGAGCCTGTACGGCAAGGTCCTCGACGGCTCCGACAGCCGGCTGCAGAGCCCCGCCGACGCGCTGAGCCGTGAGCGGGCCAAGGGCGGGGACGTGGCCACCACCATCGACGCCCGGGTGCAGAAGGCCGGCTACCGGGCGCTGGGCGACAAGAAGGGCGCCGCCGTCGCCATGGACCCGGCCACCGGCCGGATCCTGGGCATGGTCAGCACGCCGTCGTACGACCCGGGGACGTTCGCCGGATCGTCCGGAGCCGACCAGAAGGCATGGCGGAAGATGTCCGGCGACGCGGAGCACCCCGAGGTCAACCGGGCGCTGCGGCAGCCGCTGCCGCCCGGCTCCACCTTCAAGCTGGTGGTCGCGGCGGCCGCGCTGGAGAACGGTCTGTACTCCTCCGTGGACGAGCCGACCCGCAGCCCCGACCCGTACCCCCTGCCGAACAGCCGCACCAAGCTCACCAACGAGAACGCCTCCGCGCCCTGCAAGAACGCGGACATCCGCACCGCGCTCCAGTACTCCTGCAACACCGTCTTCGGCAAGATGGCCGTCGACCTGGGCAAGGACAAGGTGAAGGCGCAGGCCGAGAAGCTCGGCTTCAACGACGGCAAAATCGACACCCCGGTCCGCGCCGGCAAGAGCGTCTATCCCTCCGACATGGATGCCGCGCAGACCGCGCTGTCCGGTATCGGCCAGTTCAACGACCAGGCGACGCCGCTGCAGATGGCGATGGTCTCCTCGGCCATCGCCAACGGCGGTGAGCTGAAGACCCCGCAGTTGGTGGACAAGCTCACCGACGGCGGCGGCAACACCGTCCAGCAGAACGGCCCCAAGACCTACCGCAAGGCGATGTCGGCGGACACCGCCGGGCAGCTGCGGTCGGCGATGCGGACGGTCGTGGACAAGGGCACCGGGTCCGGCGCGAAGATCGGCGGACTGACCGTCGGCGGCAAGACCGGTACCGCCCAGCACGGTGTCGACAACAGCGGTACGCCCTATGCCTGGTTTGTCTCGTACGCACGCAACAGCGCGGGGCACCAGGTGGCGGTCGCCGTGATGGTCGAGGACGGACACGCGGCCCGCAACGAGGTCTCCGGCAACGGGCTGGCCGCGCCGGTCGCCCGCGCCATGATGAAGGCGGCGCTCTCGTAGCGGAAGACGCCGCTCTCGTAGCGGAAGGCGCTGCTGTCCAGGAGCGATGCGGCGGGGGCGGCGCGCCGCGAGGGCTGTCCGAGGTGCCTCGTAGACTTGTCGTCGTGAGTGAGCGCCCCCAGAACGACGACCCTGACCCGACCGACGACTTCGACGAGATGGTCGAGGCCGAGACCGACCGCGACCCCGATCTGGCGGTGATCGAGGCCGGCAGCCGGACGCTGCGCGCCCAGGCCGGCCCGCCGCAGGGCGACGGCGTTCCCGCCCGGCCCACCGACCCCGAGGTCGACCGTGCGCTGCGCGAAGTCGAGGAGGAGCTGGCCGGCCGCTGGGGCGAGACCAAGCTCGACCCTTCGGTCCAGCGCATCGCGGCGCTGCTGGACATCCTCGGCTCGCCGCAGCGCGCGTACCCCTCGATCCACATCACGGGTACGAACGGCAAGACCAGCACGGCCCGCATGATCGAGTCCCTGCTGGGCGCCTTCGAGCTGCGCACCGGCCGCTACACCAGCCCGCACGTCCAGTCGGTCACCGAGCGGATCAGCCTGGACGGCGCCCCGATCCCGGCCGAGCGGTTCATCGAGACCTACCGCGACATCGCCCCGTACGTGGAGATGACCGACGCCCGGCAGGAGTACCGCCTCTCGTTCTTCGAGGTGCTCACGGCCATGGCCTTCGCGGCCTTCGCGGACGCCCCGGTGGACGTCGCGGTCGTCGAGGTCGGCATGGGCGGCACCTGGGACGCGACGAACGTCATCGACGGCGACGTCGCGGTGGTCACCCCGATCTCGCTGGACCACACCGACCGGCTCGGGGAGACGCCCGAGGAGATCGCCGGCGAGAAGTCCGGGATCATCAAGCAGGACGCCACCGTCGTGCTGGCCCAGCAGCCGGTGGACGCCGCGTCGGTGATGCTCAAGCGCGCCGTCGAGGTGGATGCCACGGTCGCCCGCGAGGGCATGGAGTTCGGGGTGATCTCCCGCGAGGTGGCGGTCGGCGGCCAGATGCTGACGCTGCGCGGGCTGGGCGGCGAGTACCCGGAGGTCTTCCTCCCGCTGTACGGCGCCCACCAGGCGCACAACGCCGCGGTGGCGCTCGCCGCGGTCGAGGCGTTCTTCGGGGTCGGCTCGGACCACGCCCGGACGCTGGACATCGACACCATCCGCGCGGCGTTCGCCGCGGTCTCCTCGCCGGGCCGGATGGAGATCGTCCGCCGCAGCCCGACGGTCGTCCTGGACGCGGCGCACAACCCCGCTGGCGCGCAGGCGGCGGCCGAGGCGGTCACCGAGGCATTCGGCTTCAGCCGTCTGGTGGGTGTGGTCGCCGCCAGCGACGGCAAGGACGTACGGGGCGTGCTGGAGGCCTTCGAGCCGATCTTCGCCGAGGTCGTGGTGACCCGTAATTCCAGCCATCGTGCGATGGACGCCGATGAGCTCGCGGCGGTCGCCGTCGAGGTGTTCGGCGCCGAGCGGGTCCAGGTCGAGCCGCGGCTTGACGACGCCCTGGAGGCGGCCATCACCCTCGCCGAGGAAGAGGGCGAGTTCTCCGGAGCGGGCGTGCTGGTGACCGGCTCCGTGATCACGGTCGGCGAGGCCCGGCTGCTCATGGGGAGGAAGTGACGATGCGCACCCTGTGTGCCAGCACTCTCATCGGTGAGTTCTTCGTGATCGGGTTCGCCGGTCTGGTGGCGATGCAGCTCAGCGACGTGCCGACGGCCACGATCTGGACGGTCAGCGGTGTCGCGATGCTGTTCAGCATCCTGCTGTGCGGGATGCTCGGCCGGCCCGGCGGGATCCAGCTCGGGTGGGCGCTGCAGGCCGCCCTGATCGCCAGCGGCTTCGTCGTGACGACGATGTTCTTCCTGGGCGTGGTGTTCGCCGCCCTGTGGTGGGCCTCGGTGCACTACGGCCGCAAGATCGACGAGGCCAAGGCCCGGTGGGCCGCGCAGGCCGAAGCGGGGGCGTCCGCGGCGGGCTGAGCCGCCCGGCGCCGGCCGCCGGACCCGTGCGCGGCCGGCGTCGACCGGAACGGCCCGGTGGGGTGGTGGGGGCGGGCGTACCCGGCAGGGCATGCCCTGTAGCCTCGGTGCACCCGCTGACCGTTTGTACGTATACAGGGAGCACCTCCGTGAGCCAGCGCACGCTCGTCCTTCTCAAGCCCGACGCCGTTCGCCGCGGTCTGATCGGCGAGATCATCGGCCGTATCGAGAAGAAGGCCGGCTGGACGGTCGCCGCGATGGAGCTGCGCACCCTGGACCGCGAGATCCTCGAGCAGCACTACGCCGAGCACGTGGGCAAGCCGTTCTACGAGCCCCTGGTCGGCTTCATGTCCTCCGGTCCGGTCGTCTCACTCGTCGTCGAGGGGGAGCGGGTCATCGAGGGAGTGCGTGTCCTGGCCGGACCGACTGACCCGATTGCCGCACCGAGTGGGTCCATTCGTGGGGACTTTGGCACGATCACCCGAGAGAATCTGATCCACGCCTCGGATTCCGAAGAGTCCGCAGAGCGCGAGATCAAGATTTTCTTCCCCGGAATCTCCTGACGCCCCGTCAGGCGCATACCCCTTGTGACCAGGGGCGACCGATGGAATCATCGGTCGCCCCTTGGCATATGCGACTCGATCGGGGGAACGCATCCTTGCGACACGACGTCACCGTTAATGGGGGCGGGTGCGTGTACGGCTGACAATGGCGCTCAAGGCTCCACCGTGTTCGAGTGGGTGGCACGGCGAGACTACGATGGAGCTTCCGCGCCAGACAGCGCATCACCTCCTGCCGACCTCAAGTAAGCATTCGCTCCAGTTGGGAAGGCCAGACGTATCCTCATGGGGAACAACATGTCGTTCATCGGCCGTGACATGGCTGTCGACCTCGGGACCGCCAACACGCTGGTGTACGTCAGGGGCCGCGGCATCGTCCTCAACGAGCCGTCGGTCGTGGCCATCAACACCAACACCGGCGGCATCCTGGCGGTCGGCGCCGAGGCAAAGAAGATGATCGGGCGCACGCCCGGCAACATCGTCGCCGTGCGGCCTCTCAAGGACGGCGTCATCGCCGACTTCGAGATCACCGAGCGGATGCTCCGCTACTTCATCCTCAAGATCCACAAGCGGCGCTATCTGGCCCGCCCGCGGGTGGTGGTGTGTGTGCCCTCCGGGATCACCGGAGTGGAGCGCCGCGCCGTCATCGAGGCGTCGACCCAGGCCGGCGCCCGCCAGGTCCACATCATCGAGGAGCCGATGGCCGCGGCGATCGGCTCCGGCCTGCCGGTCCACGAGGCCACCGGCAACATGGTCGTGGACATCGGCGGCGGCACGACCGAGGTCGCGGTCATCTCGCTGGGCGGGATCGTCACGGCCCAGTCCATCCGGGTGGCCGGCGACGAACTCGACAACGCGATCATCCAGCACATCAAGAAGGAGTACAGCCTCCTGCTGGGCGAGCGCACCGCCGAGAGCATCAAGATCACCATCGGTTCGGCGTACGACCTCGAGCAGGACGAGCACACCGAGATCCGCGGCCGCGACCTGGTCTCCGGGCTGCCCAAGACCGTGGTCATCTCGGCCGCCGAGGTCCGCAAGGCCATCGAGGAGCCGGTCAACTCCATCGTCGACGCGGTCAAGACGACCCTCGACAAGTGCCCGCCGGAGCTCTCCGGCGACGTCATGGACCGCGGCATCGTGCTCACCGGAGGCGGCGCCCTGCTGCGTGGCCTCGACGAGCGCCTGCGCCGCGAGACCGGCATGCCCATCCACATCGCCGAGGACCCGCTCGACTCCGTCGCGCTCGGTTCCGGCAAGTGCGTCGAGGAGTTCGAGGCGCTCCAGCAGGTCCTCGACTCCCAGCCGCGCCGCTGACACCTCCCGGTCCGGTCCCCCCCCGCGGCGCACCGCAGGACGCGCCGCGGGGCCGGCACCACCCTCGCAGTACCCGATTCGTCCGCTGAATCGTTGATATACAGGCACCACGGCTCCGCACAGGTTCCGCATCCCGACAGACACGGTGCGCGCTGACGCTTCATCAGCCGGCATCGCACACAAGGCACAACGCTCAACTCCCGAACGAGACCGGCGCGGGCCCGCAGTCGGCCGGTCCTACGAGGAAGGACACGGCCGCCGCACGTGAGGGACACACGAGAGAGCCGGCTGCTGCTGGTGCTGCTGGTCGCGATCGCGTTCGCGCTGATCACGGTCGATATCCGCGGCGGCGAACAGTCCCCGCTCGATGGCGCCCGGCAAGCCGCAGCCTCCGCCTTCGGCCCGGTCGAGAGCGGCGTCGCGCGCGTCGTCAGCCCGGTCGGCAACGCCGTCGGCGCCGTACGGGACTCCGGGGAGCGGCACAGCCGCATCGCCCAGTTGGAGCACGAGAACGCCGCCCTCAAGGCCAGGCTCGGCTCCTCCGACCGCAACCGCAGCCGCGCCGCCCAGCTGGACAAGATGCTCAAGAGCGCCGGCACCGGCCGCTACGGCATCAAGGGCGCCGAGGTCATCGCCATCGGCGCCGCCCAGGGCTTTTCCTGGACGGTCACCATCGACGCCGGCAGCCGCGACGGCATCGCCCGCGACATGACCGTCCTCAACGGCGAGGGTCTGGTCGGCCGGGTCACCACCGTCGGCGCCGACACCGCCACGGTGCTGCTCGCCAACGACCCCGACTTCACGGTCGGCACCCGCATGGAGAAGACCAACGAGATCGGCTTCGCCAACGGCCAGGGCGGCCGCTCGCTGCGCGTCCAGCTGCTCAACGGCAAGGCCGCGGTCAAGCGGGGCGACCGTCTGGTCACCTTCGGCTCCAGCGCCGACAAGCCGTTCGTCCCCGGCGTGCCGGTCGGTCAGGTGGTCAAGGCCGAACCGTCCAACGGCGACCTGACCCGCACCCTCCAGGTCCGCCCGTACGTCGCCTTCTCCCAGCTCGACATCGTCGGCGTCGTCGTCCAGCCGCCCCGTACGGACCCGCGCGACACCGTCCTGCCGGCGAAGCCGGCGAAGCCGAAGCCGGCGCCGACGGTCACCGTCACGGCCACCCCCTCCGCGAGCGCCCCACCCAGGAGCTGACCGATGCACCTCAACCGGATCCTGCTCGCCACCCCTCTGGTGGTCGTCGCCCTGGTCGTCCAGGTCAGTGTCCTGGCCCGGCTCCAACTGCCCGGTGCCGTGCCGGACCTGCTGCTCCTGGTCGTGCTCGGCCTCGCGCTGGTCTACGGTCACGTCGGCGGCTGCCTGGTGGGCTTCGGCGCGGGACTGCTCGCCGACCTCGCCCCGCCCTCCGACCACGCCATCGGCCGGTACGCGCTGGTGCTCTGCGTCATCGGCTACGTCGCCGGCCTGACCAGGCCCGACTCCGGCCAGCACCGCTCGGCCACCATCCCGCTGATGGTCGTCATCGGCGCCGCCATCGGCTCGACGCTCATGTACGCGGGCGTCGGCGCGCTGGTCGGCGACACCGCCGCCCGGCACGTCGGCCTGGTGGGGCTGCTGCTCAGCGCCACCCTCTACGACCTGCTGCTCGCGCCGTTCATCGTGCCCCTGGTGATGGCCGTCGCCCGCCGGATGGAGAACGACCCGCTGGCCGCGGACGGCTCCGGCGGCTCGGGCGGCCGGGAGCCCGCCTACGGCTGGCTGAGTACCGGCAGCGGCTTCCGCTCCACCCGCGGCGGCCTGAAGAAGAGCGGCCGGATCGGCGGCCAGCGCGGCGGGCTGCTCGGCAGGCCGACCCGCGACAAGGCCCGTCTCAAGGGGGTCAAGCGGCTGTGAGCTGCGGACTCGGCTCACCGGCCGCGGGGACGCGGCCGGCCATCGGACAGACAGTGGGGGCGCTGTGAGCAACCCCCTCCCGCCGCCCGGCCACCACCCCTCGAGGAGGCGCTTCGCGCCATGAGCAACATCCCTGAGACGGGGCGGACCTCCCGGGTCACGGTCCGCCTCATCGCGATCCAGATCCTGGTCTTCTCCCTGCTGCTCACCCTCGGTGGCCGGCTGTGGTACCTGCAGATCCGCAACGGCCAGGAGTACGCCAACGAGGCCAAGTCCAACCACGTCCAGCAGGTCGTCGAGCCCGCCACCCGCGGCTCCATCCTCGACGCGCGCGGTGTGCCGCTGGCCGACAACCAGACCCGTCTGGTCGTCTCCGCCAGCCGCACCGAACTGCTGAAGATGAAGGACGACGGCAAGGGCGTCCTCGGCCGGCTCTCCAAGGTGCTGGGCATGTCCGAGCAGGAGATCCGGAACAAGGTCCGGCTCTGCGACGCCAAGACCCCGCAGCCGTGCTGGAACGGCTCCCCGTACCAGCCGATCCCGATCACCGACGAGGCCACCACCCAGCAGGCGCTCCAGATCCGCGAGCGCAGCGAGGACTTCCCCGGTATCAGCGCCGAGCCCACCGCAGTACGTCGCTACGCCGCTCCCGGCAACGCCAACACGGCCCAGGTCCTCGGCTATCTCTCCCCGGTCACCGACGCCGAGATCAACAAGGCCAAGGACAGCCGTTCGCCGCTGCTGCGCTCCGACCAGATCGGCCGGTCGGGGATGGAGCGGACGTACGACAGCGATCTGCGCGGCAAGGCCGGCGTCACCCGCTACGAGGTCGACAACCTCGGCCGGGTCATCGGCAAGGCGAAGAGCGACCCGCAGGTCCCCGGCGCCAATGTGATCACCAGCATCGACGCCCGCGTCCAGGCCCTCACCGAGCGAGAGCTCGACCAGGCGATGAAGGACGCGCGCAAGGAGCACGACAAGATCACCGGCACCAACTACAAGGCGGACTCGGGCGCCGCGGTCGTCATGGAGGCCAAGACCGGCCGGGTGGTGGCGATGGCGTCCAACCCCGCCTACGACCCCAACGCCTGGGTCGGCGGTATCTCCGGCAGGGACTACGCCCACCTCACCGGCAAGAAGTCCAACTACCCGCTGCTCAACCGCGCCATCCAGGGCCAGGCGGCCCCCGGCTCCATCTTCAAGGTCATCTCGACCACGGCCGCGGTCAACGCCGGCTACCCGTTCGACGGGCACTACCCGTGCACCAGCTCCATGAACATCGGCGGCCAGACCTTCAAGAACTTCGAGTCGGAGAACTTCGGGCCGATCAGCCTCGGGCGGGCGTTGGAGGTCTCCTGCGACACCGTCTTCTACGGCCTTGCCTACAAGCAGTGGCAGAAGGACGGCGGCAACAAGCCCAAGGATCCCGCGGACTGGTTCTACCGGACCGCCCACCAGTTCGGCCTCGGCAAGGAGACCGGCATCGACCTCCCCAACGAGGTCAGCGGCCGGGTTCCGGACCGCCAGTGGAAGAAGGACTACTGGAAGGCCAACAAGGACGGCTGGTGCGCGCAGGGCAAGCACGCGGACGACTATGTCTCCAAGATCGCCAGGGAGAACTGCGAGTCCGGCATGAAGATGCGCGCCGGTGACTCCGTCAACTACTCCATCGGCCAGGGCGACACCCTCGTCACCCCGATCCAGATGGCCACCATCTACGGCGCCCTCGCCAACGGCGGCACGCTCTACAACCCGACCGTCGGCAAGGCCGTCGTCAGCCCCGACGGCAAGCACGTCCGCCAGATCAAGCCGCAGTCGCACGGCAAGCTGCCCGACAGCCCCCAGACGATCAAGCAGATCGACGGCGCGCTGGCCGGTGTGGCCACCCGCGGTACCGCCGCCTGGCGGTTCGGCGGTTGGCCCCAGGACAAGATCCCGATGCACGCCAAGACCGGTACCGCCGAGGTCTACGGCAAGCAGACGACGTCCTGGTTCGCCACGTACACCAAGGACTACACGGTCGTCATGACGATCTCCCAGGGTGGTACGGGCTCCGGCGCGTCCGGTCCGGCCGTCCGCAAGATCTACAACGCCCTCTACGGCGTCAACGACAAGGGCGACATCGACAAGAAGGCGGCACTGCTCCCGCGGCCGGAGCCCAGGCTGCCCACGATCGAGGACGACGGCACGATCCAGGCCCAGGCCATCAAGCCGTACGTCCCGCCGAAGCCGTCCTCGTCCGCATCGGGGAGCCCTCAGTGACGACCAGTCCTACGTCCCGGACGTTCTCCATCCGCCGCTACACCCCCGAACTCGGCACCTGGGGAAAGATCACCGCGCGCGATTCGGTGGTCCGCAAGCTCGACTGGGTGCTGCTGCTGGCCTGCGTGGCGCTGTCCATGATGGGCGCGGTGCTGGTCTTCTCGGCCACCCGTAACCGCACCGAGCTCAACCACGGCGACGAGTACTTCTTCCTGCTGCACCACCTCCTCAACACCGGCATCGGGCTCGCGCTGGCCGCCGCCACGATCTGGCTCGGCCACCGCACCCTGCGCGGCGCGATCCCGGTCCTGTACGGGCTGTCGGTCATCCTGGCGCTGCTCGTCCTGACGCCGCTGGGCGCCACCATCAACGGCTCCCGCTCCTGGCTCGCGATCCCCGGCGGCTTCTCCCTCCAGCCCGCCGAGTTCGCGAAGATCACCATCACGCTCGGCATGGCGATGATCCTCGCGGCCCGCGTCGACGCCGGGGACCGCCCGCATCCCGACCACCGCACCGTCGTTCAGGCCCTGGGCCTGGCGGGCGTGCCGGTGGCGGTCATCCTGCTGATGCCGGACCTCGGCTCGGTCATGGTCCTGGGCGCCATCATTCTGGGCGTACTGCTCTCCTCCGGCGCCTCCAACCGCTGGATCCTCGGCCTGCTGGGCACCGGCGTCGTCGGCTGCCTCTCCATCTGGCAGCTCGGCCTGCTCGACGACTACCAGATCGCCCGCTTCGCGGCCTTCGCCAACCCGAGCCTCGACCCGGCCGGCGTGGGCTACAACACCAACCAGGCGCGCATCGCCATCGGCGGCGGCGGGCTGACCGGCTCCGGCCTCTTCCACGGCAGCCAGACCACCGGGCAGTTCGTCCCCGAGCAGCAGACGGACTTCATCTTCACCGTCGCCGGCGAGGAACTCGGCTTCCTGGGCGCGGGCCTGATCATCCTCCTGCTGGGCGTCGTCCTGTGGCGCGCCTGCCGGATCGCCCGCGAGACCACCGAGCTCTACGGCACCATCGTCGCCGCCGGCCTCATCGCCTGGTTCTCCTTCCAGGCCTTCGAGAACATCGGCATGACGCTCGGCATCATGCCCGTCACCGGGCTGCCGCTGCCCTTCGTCTCCTACGGCGGCACCTCGATGTTCGCTGTATGGATCGCCATAGGGCTGCTGCAGTCGATCCGGGTGCAGCGGCCGGTGTCGGCGGGATGAGACGGGGCCCGGGTCTACCGATCCGGGCCCCCGCCCGCGTGCAGCTCGAACCACAGCGACCCCGACCGGGGCGGCCCCTCGCACGGCGTGGTGCCCCAGTGGCCGGCGAGATGGGTGAACAGCGACAGCCGGTGATCGGACTCCGTCGCCGGGGCGGGCGCCGAGTCGTGGACGCTGATGTGCACGCCGCGCGGGGTGGTCAGCACCCGCATCAGGATGTCCTCCGTCGGCGGGGTGCGCAGATGGGATCGGGTGACCGCCTCCGAGGTCAGCAGCACCGCGGTGTCGAGCAGGGCCCGCAGCGGGGTGCCGCGGAGTACGGCGCGGACGAAGTCCCGGGCGACCTTCGGGGCGGCGGGGCCGCTCGGCGTGGTCAGCAGGCAGGGACGCCCGCCGTCCGGGACGCGGCCGGGCGTCCCGACGAGGACGGGAACGGTATGGCGGTGCACGGGTGTCTCCCTCTCCGAGGGTCGGGTGAATACCTGGCGCCACCCTGAGTGGAGGCCCGGTGACACAACGTAATTCACCATCCGGTCCGCGCGCCAGTGTTCCCCGCGCCGCGAACGCGCTGCCGGACGGGTGGTCTCCCGCGGAACGGATGACTAGATTCGACGCATGGCGGACACCGTGCGCGAGATCGAGCGGAAGTACGAGGCCACCGACGACACACCACTGCCGGACCTGACCCTGGGGGGCCGGGTCGCGGCCGTGGTGGAGCAGGGCGTCACCGCCCTGGACGCCACCTATTACGACACCGCCGACCTCAGACTCGCCGCGGCCGGCATCACCCTGCGCAGGCGGACCGGCGGCGAGGACGCGGGCTGGCACCTCAAGCTGCCCGTCGCGCCGGACGTCCGCGACGAGGTGCGGGCGCCGCTGTCCGACGAACTGCCGCAGGAGCTGGCGGCGCTCGTACGGTCGCGGACGCCCGGCCGGGAGCTGCTCCCCGTCGTGCGGCTGCGGACGCGGCGCACGGTACATCTCCTGAAGGGCGCCGACGGCGCCCCGCTCGCCGAGCTCGCGGTCGACGCGGTGCGCGCCCGGCCCGCCGACCGGCCCGGCTCCGAGGCCCGCTGGCACGAGATCGAGGTGGAGCTGACCGCACAGGACGCCGACCCGACCCTTCTGGACGAGATCGGCGAGGCGCTGGAGGCCGCCGGGATCCGGCCCGCCGCCTCCAGGTCGAAGCTCGCGCGGGCGCTGGCCGAGACGGGACAGGAGCCGCGCCCCGGTGCTCCGGGGGAGCGGCCCGGCGCGCCGGGCAAGCGGTCCGGCGGGAAGCCGCCCACCGCCGGGGACGTCGTGCTGCGGTACGTCCGCGAGCAGGTGCGGGTGATCGTCGAACTGGACCCGGCCGTACGCCGCGACCTGCCCGACGCCGTGCACCGGATGCGGGTCGCCACCCGGCGCCTGCGCAGTGCGTTCCGCTCGTACACCAAGGTCCTGGACCGCTCCGTCACCCGCCCCGCCGGTGTCGAGCTGAAATGGCTGGCCGCGGAGCTGGGAGTCGACCGGGACCGCGAGGTGCTGACCGCGCGGTTGCGGGACGCCCTGGCCGGGCTGCCCCGGACGCTGCGGCTCGGCCCGGTCTCCGCGCGCCTGCGCCTCTGGTCGCAGCGCCGGCGTCTGAACTCCCGGCGGGAGGTGCTCGCCGTACTGGACAGCGAGCGCTATCTGGAGCTGCTGCGGACCCTGGAGGCGCTGCTCGCCGCGCCGCCGCTGCGCAAGGCCGCCGCGCGGCCCGCGCCGCAGGTGCTCGCGAAGGCCGTACGCAAGGACCATGCGCGGCTGGCCGCACGCGTCGAGGTGGCGCTGCGGACCCCGCGGGGAACGGCCCGGGACGAGGCGCTGCACAGTGCCCGCAAGGCCGCCAAGCGCGCGCGGTACGCGGCGGAGGCGGCCCGCCCGGTGCTCGGCGGACCTGCGAAGAAGTTCGCCAAGCACACGAAGCGGGTCCAGCAGGTGCTCGGCGACCACCAGGACAGCGTGGTGGCCCGCGCCGCGCTCCGCGAGCTGGCGACCCAGGCCCACCGGGCCGGCGAGGGCGGGTTCACCTTCGGGCTGCTCCACGGGCGCGAGGAGGCCCTGGCGGCGGAGCGTGAGCGGGAGCTGCCCGGCGTCTGGGCGAAGCTCGTGCGGTCCGCGCCGGCCGTCGGGACGAAGGCCGTCGGGAAGAAGGCCGTCGGGAAGAAGGCATAGCCGCGACGGCGGGCCGTACGCTGGGCGTCCCGGGGGCGACGCCGAGCGGGTTACGCTTGTGAGTCGCCCCTTGTCAGCTCACGAAAGTTCGTCGAGATGCCTGCCGAATCGGTCTTCCCACAGCTAGAGGCCCTGCTCCCGCATGTGCAGAAGCCCATCCAGTATGTCGGCGGTGAGCTGAACTCCACCGTCAAGGACTGGGACGCCTGCGATGTCCGCTGGTCGCTCATGTACCCGGACGCCTACGAGGTCGGGCTCCCCAACCAGGGCGTCATGATCCTCTACGAGGTCCTCAACGAGCAGGAGGGCGTCCTCGCCGAGCGCACGTACAGCGTGTGGCCGGACCTCGAGGCGCTGATGCGCGAGCACGACGTCCCGCAGTTCACGGTGGACGCGCACCGCCCCGTCTCCGCCTTCGACGTGCTCGGCGTCTCCTTTTCCACGGAGCTGGGCTACACCAACATGCTCACCGCCCTGGACCTGTCCGGCATTCCGCTGGAGGCCAAGGACCGCACCGAGGACCACCCGCTGATCCTCGCGGGCGGCCACGCGGCCTTCAACCCCGAGCCGATCGCGGACTTCCTGGACTGCGCGGTGGTCGGTGACGGCGAGCAGGCCGTACTGGAGATCACCGGGATCATCCGGGCGTGGAAGGCCGAGGGCCGCCCGGGCGGCCGCGACGAGCTGCTGCTGCGCCTCGCGAAGACCGGCAGCGTCTACGTTCCGAAGTTCTACGACGTCGAGTATCTGGCCGACGGCCGGATCTCCCGTGTCGTACCGAACCGCTCCGGCGTCCCGTGGCGGGTCTCCAAGCACACCGTCATGGACCTCGACGAGTGGCCCTACCCCAAGCAGCCGCTCGTCCCCTTGGCCGAGACCGTGCACGAGCGGATGTCGGTCGAGATCTTCCGTGGCTGCACCCGCGGCTGCCGTTTCTGCCAGGCCGGCATGATCACGCGTCCCGTGCGGGAGCGAAGCATCACCGGCATCGGCGACATGGTGGAGAAGGGGCTCAAGGCCACGGGATTCGAGGAGGTCGGCCTGTTGTCGCTGTCCTCCGCGGACCACACCGAGATCGGCGATGTCGCGAAGGGCCTCGCCGACCGGTACGAGGAAGACAAGATCGGCCTGTCGCTGCCGTCGACCCGCGTCGACGCCTTCAACATCGATCTCGCCAACGAGCTGACGCGCAACGGCCGTCGCTCGGGTCTGACCTTCGCCCCGGAGGGCGGCTCGGAGCGCATCCGCAAGGTCATCAACAAGATGGTCTCCGAAGAGGACCTGATCCGGACGGTCTCCACCGCCTACGGCAACGGCTGGCGGCAGGTGAAGCTCTACTTCATGTGCGGTCTGCCCACCGAGACCGACGAGGACGTCCTGCAGATCGGCGATATGGCGGTCAACGTCATCGCCGAGGGCCGCAAGGTCTCCGGACAGAACGACATCCGCTGCACGGTCTCCATCGGCGGCTTCGTCCCCAAGCCGCACACCCCGTTCCAGTGGGCACCGCAGCTCTCCGCCGAGGAGACCGACGCCCGGCTGACGAAGCTGCGGGACAAGATCCGCGGCGACAAGAAGTACGGCCGCTCCATCGGCTTCCGCTACCACGACGGCAAGCCCGGCATCGTCGAAGGACTGCTCTCCCGCGGCGACCGCCGCATCGGCTCGGTCATCCGCGCCGTCTACGAGGGCGGCGGCCGCTTCGACGGCTGGCGCGAGCACTTCAGCTACGACCGCTGGATGAAGGCCGCCGAGGAGACCCTGCCCGCCTTCGGTGTCGACGTCGCCTGGTACACCACCCGTGAGCGCACATACGAAGAGGTGCTGCCCTGGGACCACCTGGACTCCGGTCTCGACAAGGACTGGCTCTGGGAGGACTGGCAGGACGCCCTCGACGAGACCGAGGTCGAGGACTGCCGCTGGACCCCGTGCTTCGACTGCGGTGTCTGCCCGCAGCTGGACCTCGACATCCAGATCGGCCCCACGGGCAAGAAGCTGCTGCCGCTGAGCGTCGTCAAGTAGGCACACCCGCAAGCCCCTTCGGCCCGGCCCCGCACCGCGCGGTGGCCGGGCCGCGGCGTGCTCGCACACAATGAGCCGATGTCACCGACGCTGATCGTCCCCACCCTCGCCGTCCACGCCTCCTTCCTCGCCGCGATGGACGAGTTCCGGGCCGACGGCACGGCGGACGTCCCGTACTCCGGCCTCGCGCGGGAGCTGCGGACCTGGGGGACGCGGTGGCGGTCGGCCGAGGGGTTCGCGGCGTATGTGGACGTGGTCGCCGGCGTCGCCTCCGAGGAGCGCCCCGACGGCGTCGTCCCGAAGAGCACCCGCTGGTGGGCCGACGGCGACACCTACCTGGGGCGCATCACCTTCCGCCACCGGCTCACCCCCTCCCTCCTCGACCGGAGCGGCCACATCGGCTACGCGGTGCGCCCCGGCGCCCGACGCCGCGGCCATGCCACCGCGATGCTGCGCGCCGCCCTGCCGTTCGCCCACCACGAGCTGGGCATCGACCCGGTGCTGATCACCTGCGACGACACCAACACCGCCTCGCGTAGGGTCATCGAGTCCTGCGGCGGGGTGTTCGAGGACCAGCGGGGCGAGCGGCGGCGGTACTGGATCCGTGCCGATGTGCCCACCGGCTGACGAAGCGAAGGACGAGGGGGAGTCCGATGGAGCCCACGGGGACGGACGGGCGGGTGCCCGCACATCGGGAGCCGGGCGAGGGATGCCTGACCGTGGTGGTGCGGATTCCCGTGCGGATCGTGGTGCTGGTGCTCGTGGTGCCGGTGCGGCTGCTGTGGGATGCGCTGACGGTCTGCGCCAAGGCCGTGGAGCGCACGGCGCTGCGGCCGGTGGGCCGCGCGCTGGCCTGGTCGTGGCGCCGTCTCGTCGTCGCCCCCGCCGGGTGGATCCGGCGGTACCTCGTCGTCGCCCCACTGGCGTGGCTGGTGCGGTATCTGGTGGTGGTGCCCGCGCGGTGGTGGTACGGCTGGGTGCTGGCCCCGGTCGGGCGCGGTTTCGCCTGGTTGGCGCGTGGGGTCGGTGTGGCGCTGGTGTGGCTGGGTATGGCGCTGTTCGTCTGGCCGTGGGTGGCGCTGTGGCGGTATGTGCTCGCGCCCGTCGGACGGGGGATCGGCCTGGCGCTGGCGTGGCTGGTGCGGTATCTGGTGGTGGTGCCCGCGCGGTGGTGGTACGGCTCGGTGCTGGCCCCGGTCGGGCGCGGTTTCGCCTGGTTGGCGCGTGGGGTCGGTGTGGCGCTGGTGTGGCTGGGCAAGGCGCTGTTCGTCTGGCCCTGGGTGGCGCTGTACGCGTATGTGCTCACCCCGCTCGGCCGAGCCGCCGCCCTGCTGGCCCGGGGCGTCGCGGCGGCCGTCGCCGCGCTCGTCCGATGGACCGTCGTCGTTCCGGCCCTCGCACTGTGGCGGTTCGTGCTGCGCCCGGCCGGGCGGGCGCTGGCCGCCGCGGTGACCGTAGTCGGTCGCGAGATCTCCGACGCGCTGGGGCACTGCTGGCGGGCCGCCGGGTTCGTCTCCCGCGCCGTCGGCCGGCTGCTGCGGACGGTGCTGCGGTGGACGTTCGTCGAACCGGCCCGCTGGATGTACCGCACCCTGCTCACCCCGCTCGGGCACGGCATCTGGCGACCGGTCCGCAGCGCCCTGGGCAGTGCCGGGCGGGCCACCCGGGCGGCGCTGAGCGCCGCCCGCCACCACGCGCGCCAGACCCGTCAGGAGATCCGCCGCGCCCTCTTCGGCGCGCCCGGCGAACGGGCACCGGGCCCGGCCGTACCGCCCCGGCGGGAACCAGCGCGTTCCGAGGCACGTACTCTAGGTAAGACGTCCGGGCGCGACTAGTCCCTGTGCATGCGGGGAGGATCCGGACCAGGCGACGCTGGTCAGGCGTCATCCGGAGCGGCCCCCGCGCATGCGGGGCGGTCCGCCGGCAGCGCCCTCACACCAAGGAGAAGTAACACTGGGCAAGCGACAGCCCGAAGGCCCGCCGCCCGCACCGGCGGTGCAGCGCATCCGACTGCGCTACACCAAGCGCGGCCGCCTCCGGTTCACCAGCCACCGCGACTTCCAGCGTGCCTTCGAGCGAGCGCTGCGCCGCGCCAGGGTCCCCATGGCCTATTCGGCGGGTTTCTCCCCGCACCCCAAGGTGTCGTACGCCAACGCCGCCCCGACGGGTACGGGCAGCGAGGCCGAGTATCTGGAGATCCAGCTCACCGAGCGCCGCGATCCGGCCGAGCTCCGCGAACTCCTGGACGCCTCCTTGCCGACGGGGCTCGATGTCATCGACGCCGTCGAGGCACACACCAGCGGACTCGCCGACCGCCTCGAGGCCTCGGTGTGGGAGATCCGGCTCGACGACGTCGCGGCCGAGACGGCCGGTGCGGCCGTCGAGGCGTTCCTCGCCGCGGAGGAAGTGCAGGTCGAGCGGCGCACCAAGAACGGCATGCGCAGCTTCGACGCCCGCGCCGCGGTACTGAGCCTCGAGGCCGCCGACTGTCCGGGCGATAGGCCCGACGGCAAAGCCTGTGCGATACTGCGGCTGGTTGTTCGGCATCTGACACCTGCCGTGCGACCCGACGACGTCCTGTCCGGCCTCCGCGCTGCGGCCGACCTGGCGCCGCCGGTCCCCGCTGCGGTGACCAGGCTGGCGCAGGGGCTGCTCGATGCGGAGTCCGGCGCGGTGACCGACCCGCTGGCGCCCGACCGCGACGCTGCCACGGCCGCCCCACCCATGGCCGCCGGGCAAAGCGCCGCGAAGGCAGCGAGCGGGGTCTCCCCGGAAGCCGGGGAAGGTACTGCGTAGGACCGCCGTCGTCGCGTCGCCGGTCAGCCAGGGAGCCACCCCGGCCCGGCAGGCGCACTGACCAGGAGACTTTCGCCGGCTCCGACCTACGGGCCCGGCGAGCGAGACGACAGCTCCCGTGCGGCGCCCACGCCCCCGGACAGCGGAACCGCGCTCATCACGCGGGCCGCCGCCGGAATCAGGCGCGGCGCCCGGGAGCGTGACGGGAGAACCGCCCGCATGCTCGAACCAACTGAGCCCAACGGATCCACGCAGTCCGCGGACCGTGGCGTTGACGACAACAACTCACCCAGCGACACCCTGCCGCCGCGCCGCAGGCGCCGGGCGGCCTCCCGGCCGGCCGGTCCGCCGGCGGCCGGCGCCGCCGAGGCCGCGGTGGTGAGCACCGAGAGCCCGGCGGCGGCGCAGCCCGCCGTCGACGAATCCGCCGCCTCCGCGGTCACCACCGGGGATGCGGCCAAGCCGGCCCGCACGCGCCGTCGTGCGACCCGTAAGGCCACCGCGCCCGCCGGATCGCCGCAGGCCACCGACGTCGAGCCGGTCGCCGAGGCCACTCCGGTCGCCGAGGCAGCTCCGGCCGTGGCCGAGGCGCCGCAGGCCGAGGAAGAGGCCAAGCCGGCCCGCACGCGCCGTCGTGCGACCCGTAAGGCCACCGCGCCCGCCGGGTCCCCGCAGACCGCCGAAGCCGAGCCGGCCCCGGTTGCCGTACAGGCGTCCGAGCCGGTCGCCGAGGCAGCTCCGGCCGTGGCCGAGGCGCCGCAGGCCGAGGAAGAGGCCAAGCCGGCCCGTACCCGCCGTCGTGCGACCCGTAAGGCCGCCGCGCCCGCCGGGTCCCCGCAGACCGCTGCGGCCGAGGAGATCGTGGCTCCGGCCGCTCCGGCTCCTGCCGCCGCGCCCGTCGAGGAGCCCGTCGAGGAGGCGCCCGCCGAGGACGCCAAGCCGGCTCGTGCCCGCCGCCGCGCCACCCGCAAGGTGACCGCGGCCGAGAGCGCGCCGCAGGAGGCGCCCGCCGCCCCCGTGGCGGAGCCCGAGGCCGCCGAGCCCAAGCGCCGGGGACGGCGCCGTGGCGAGCCGGTCGCCGAGGCACCCCGTACCGAGGAGGAGGCCGCGCCGGAGGCGCCGGCCCGTGGCCGTCGCCGGGCGCAGCGCCCGCCGACCGCCGTGTTCCAGGCCCCGGTCTTCACGGAGCCGATGTTCCAGACCCCGGAGAGCGCGGCTGCCGCGCACGCCGCCGCCCGCCAGGAGGACGCCGCGGCCGAGCCCGAGCCCGAGCCCGAGGAGCAGGCTGCCGCCGTCCCGCGCCGCCGGCGTCGCCGTGGCGCCCCGGCCGAGCCGCAGGCCGTCGCGCCGGTGGAGGAGTCGGAGGCCGAGGAGGCCGACGAGGCCGAGGAGGAGTCCGGGCAGGGCGAGTCCGGGCACGCCGACGAGGAGTCGGGCGAGCGTCCCTCGCGCCGCCGTCGTCGTGGTGGCCGCCGCCGCCGTCGCGGTGAGCTGGCCGACGGAGCCGAGGAGCAGGTCTCCGCCGCCGGGGAGCCGGAGGCCGAGGAGGCCGCCGAGCCCGAGGAGGAGGCCGAGGAGTCGTCGGACGCCGACGACCACTCCGGTGGTGGCTCCAGCAGCAGTCGCCGTCGTCGTCGCCGTCGTCGCCGCACCGGTGACGCCGGTGAGCCCGAGTCCGGCCAGGGCGACGACCCGGAGCGCACCGTCGTCAAGGTCCGTGAGCCCCGGAAGAAGGACGAGGGGACCAGCGCCGACGAGGTGCAGTCGATCAAGGGATCGACGCGTCTGGAGGCCAAGAAGCAGCGCCGTCGCGAGGGCCGCGAGCAGGGCCGCCGCCGGGTGCCGATCATCACCGAGGCGGAGTTCCTGGCGCGCCGCGAGGCGGTCGAGCGGGTGATGGTCGTCCGGCAGAGCGGCGAGCGCACCCAGATCGGTGTGCTGGAGGACAACGTCCTCGTCGAGCACTTCGTCAACAAGGAGCAGGCGACCAGCTACGTCGGCAACGTCTACCTGGGCAAGGTGCAGAACGTCCTGCCGTCCATGGAGGCCGCCTTCGTCGACATCGGCAAGGGCCGCAACGCCGTCCTGTATGCCGGTGAGGTCAACTTCGAGGCCCTGGGCATGTCCAACGGCCCGCGCCGCATCGAGACCGCGCTGAAGTCGGGCCAGTCCGTGCTGGTGCAGGTCACCAAGGACCCGATCGGCCACAAGGGCGCCCGGCTCACCAGTCAGGTCTCGCTCCCCGGCCGCTACCTGGTCTACGTGCCCGAGGGCTCGATGACCGGTATCAGCCGCAAGCTCCCCGACACCGAGCGGGCGCGGCTGAAGCAGATCCTCAAGAAGATCGTTCCCGAGGACGCGGGCGTCATCGTGCGCACCGCCGCCGAGGGCGCGAGCGAGGACGAGCTGGCGCGCGACGTCCAGCGGCTGCAGGCGCAGTGGGAAGAGATCCAGAAGAAGGCCAAGAGCAACAGCTCGAACGCGCCGACCCTGCTCTACGGCGAGCCGGACATGACCGTCCGGGTCGTCCGCGACATCTTCAACGAGGACTTCTCCAAGGTCATCGTCAGCGGTGACGAGGCGTGGGAGACCATCCACGGCTATGTCGCGCACGTCGCCCCGGACCTCACCGACCGGCTGCAGAAGTGGACTTCGGACGTCGACGTCTTCGCGACGTACCGCATCGACGAGCAGCTGATGAAGGCCCTGGACCGCAAGGTCTGGCTGCCCAGCGGCGGTTCGCTGGTGATCGACAAGACCGAAGCCATGGTCGTGATCGACGTCAACACCGGGAAGTTCACCGGCCAGGGCGGCAACCTCGAGGAGACCGTCACCAGGAACAACCTGGAGGCGGCCGAGGAGATCGTGCGCCAGCTGCGGCTGCGCGACCTCGGCGGCATCGTCGTCATCGACTTCATCGACATGGTGCTGGAGTCCAACCGGGACCTGGTGCTGCGGCGGATGCTGGAGTGCCTGGGCCGGGACCGGACGAAGCACCAGGTGGCCGAGGTCACCTCGCTGGGTCTGGTCCAGATGACCCGCAAGCGGGTCGGCCAGGGCCTGCTGGAGTCGTTCTCGGAGCCGTGCGTGCACTGCAACGGCCGCGGCGTCATCGTGCACATGGACCAGCCGACGTCGGCCGGCGGTGGCGGCAAGCGCAAGAAGAAGGGCAAGGGCGCCCAGCCCGAGCCGCACGTCCACGAGGCCGAGGCGGTGGAGTCGACCCAGGACGACGCCGCGCCCGAGCTGGAGCCCGCCCCGGTGTCCGAGGCCGAGCTGCAGCCCGCGGTGGCCGAGGCGGACGAGTGGTTCAGCAGCCCGGCGGAGGCCGAGGCAGCCGTCGGACGCAGCCGTGGTCGCCGCCGCGTGAGCCGGAAGGTCTCCGCTCCGGCGGGCGCCCCCAAGGCCGCGGAGGAGGCCGCCGCGATCGTGGTGCCGGTCGAGCCGGTGGCGGAGGCCGCCGCCGGGCCGGCGCCCGTCGTGGAGCCGGTCGCGGAGGCGCCCGTGGCGGCGCCCGTGCCGCCGCGCGCACGTCGCCGGGCGACCCGTAGGGCGAGCGCTCCGGCAGGTTCGCCCGAGGCCGCCGGTGAGGCCGCCGCGATCGTGGTGCCGGTCGAGCCGGTGGCGGAGCCCGCCGCCGAGGCCGTCGCCGAGCAGGTCACGGAGCCGGCCGAGGCCGGGGACGAGGCGGCGACCGGCAAGAAGACGGCGAAGAAGGCGGCGGCGAAGAAGACCGCGGCCAAGAAGACGACCGCGAAGAAGACCACGGCCAAGAAGACGGCGGCCAAGAAGACCACGACCGCCAAGAAGGCCACGGCCACGAAGAAGACCACCGCGAAGAAGGCCACGACGAAGAAGGCGGCGGCCAAGAAGACCGCTGCCGCCGAGCAGGCCTCGGCCGCGTCGGTGTCGGCTTCCACGGAGGACTGAGCGGCACACCGTGCCCCGGGCCGTCAGCGGCCCGGGGCCGGTTTGACCCCCTGGTCGAGGCCCCGTAACCTTGACCGTCGGTGTCTGTGTGACACCAAACCCCTGAGCAAACACCTCTCGGTTCGCCGAGGGAGGCCGCTCGTCCACTCGGATTCCACGGGCCGTCCCGAGCCCGTGTGAGCGGCTGGCATCAGAGGATCCGTCCCTAGCGAAAGAGAGTTCCGCGTGTACGCGATCGTGCGCACCGGCGGGCGCCAGCAGAAGGTTGCTGTCGGCGACGTCATCGAGGTAGACCGCATTTCCACCAGCAAGGTCGGCGACACCGTCGAGCTCTCCACGCTGCTGGTCGTCGACGGCGACGCGGTCACCAGCGACCCGTGGGTCCTGGCGGGCGTGAAGGTCCAGACCGAGGTCGTCGACCACCACAAGGGCGACAAGATCCGGATCCAGAAGTACAAGAACAAGACCGGTTACAAGAAGCGGATCGGCCACCGCCAGCTCCACACGGCGCTGAAGATCACCGGCATCGACGCTCCGGCGAAGTAAGGGACTGAGGAGACATGGCACATAAGAAGGGCGCATCGTCCACTCGGAACGGTCGCGATTCCAATGCTCAGCGGCTCGGCGTGAAGCGCTTCGGCGGTCAGGCCGTCCTCGCCGGTGAGATCCTGGTCCGCCAGCGCGGCACCCACTTCCACCCGGGCACGGGCGTCGGCCGCGGCGGCGACGACACCCTGTTCGCCCTTGCTGCCGGTGCGGTGCAGTTCGGCACCCACCGCGGCCGCAAGGTCGTGAACATCGTTCCGGTCGCCGAGTAATTCGGCCGGACCGAGCGATAGCTCAGCATCAGCATCACTCAGGGGCGGACCGCCTTTTCCCGCGAGAGCGGGAAGGCCGGTCCGCCCTTGCGTGTTAGTACAGAGACATGCGCGCAGTACAGCGACATACCCGTAGTTACCTGGAGGAACCCCCACCATGACCACCTTCGTGGACCGCGTCGAGCTGCACGTCGCCGCGGGTAACGGAGGCCACGGCGTGGCCTCCGTGATGCGGGAGAAGTTCAAGCCGCTGGGCGGCCCGGACGGCGGCAACGGCGGCCGTGGCGGTGACGTGATCCTGGTCGTCGACCAGGACGTCACCACGCTTCTCGAATACCACCACCACCCGCACCGCAAGGCCACCAACGGCCAGCCGGGCGCGGGCGACAACCGCTCCGGCAAGCACGGCGAGGACCTGGTCCTGCCGGTCCCCGACGGCACCGTCGTCCTGGACCGCGCGGGCAATGTGCTCGCCGACCTCGTCGGCCAGGGCACCACCTTCGTCGCCGGCCAGGGCGGCCGCGGCGGTCTCGGCAACGCCGCGCTGGCCTCCGCCCGCCGCAAGGCCCCCGGCTTCGCGCTGCTCGGCGTGCCCGGCGAGGCCCGCGACATCGTGCTGGAGCTCAAGACCGTCGCGGACGTCGCGCTGGTCGGCTACCCGAGCGCCGGCAAGTCCTCGTTGATCTCGGTGCTCTCCGCCGCCAAGCCCAAGATCGCCGACTACCCCTTCACCACCCTGGTGCCCAACCTCGGTGTGGTGACGGCCGGTTCGACGGTCTACACGATCGCGGACGTCCCCGGTCTGATCCCCGGCGCGAGCCAGGGCAAGGGGCTGGGCCTGGAGTTCCTACGGCACGTCGAGCGCTGCGAGGTGCTCGTCCACGTCCTGGACACCGCGACCCTGGAGGCCGACCGCGACCCGCTCTCCGACCTCGACACCATCGAGGAGGAGCTCGAGCAGTACGGCGGCCTGGAGAACCGACCCCGGATGGTCGTCCTCAACAAGATCGACGTCCCGGACGGCAAGGACCTCGCCGACATCATCCGCCCCGACCTCGAAGAGCGCGGCTACCACGTCTTCGAGGTCTCCGCGGTGGCCCACATGGGCCTGAAGGAGCTGTCCTTCGCGCTCGCCGACGTCGTCTCCAAGGCGCGCGCGGCCAAGCCCGTACAGGAGTCCACCCGTATCGTCATCCGGCCCAAGGCCGTGGACGACACCGGCTTCACGGTCACGGAAGAGGGCGAGAACTTCTACCGGGTGCGCGGTGAGAAGCCCGAGCGCTGGGTCCGGCAGACCGACTTCAACAACGACGAGGCCGTCGGCTACCTCGCCGACCGCCTCAACCGCCTCGGTGTCGAGGACGCGCTGCGCAAGACCGGCGCGCACGCGGGCGACGGCATCGCCATCGGCCCCGAGGACAACGCCGTCGTCTTCGACTGGGAGCCCATGATGGCGGCCGGCGCGGAGATGCTGGGCCGGCGTGGCGAGGACCACCGCATGGAAGCGCCCCGGCCGGCCGCGCAGCGCCGCAGGGACCGGGACGAGGCGCGGGACGAGGCCGACCAGGAGTACGACGGCTTCCGGCCGTTCTGACGGTCCGCGCGGCTGCACAGCAAGGGGAAGGCCCCGGGAGGATCTCCTCCCGGGGCCTTCCCCGTTGTCGTGAAGCCGCTGAGCGGGCCGTGGCGGCCCCGCTGCCGGCTAGACGGCGGCCGGTGCGTCCGGGGCGTCGCTGGGCTCGTGCCCGGCCGTCCCGGCGGCCTCCACGTCGTTCTGCGAGCGCTGCCCGGGAATGCCCGCCAGCCGGCTCTCCATCCGTACGCGCCGCTCGTCCGCCTTCGCGGACAGCGCCAGCGCGGCCTCGTTGAAGCGGACCGCGGACGGCGGGTCGGACGGGCCGAGCAGGTGCTCCTTGAGCTCGGCGCGCTCGGCGGCCAGGGTGTCCCGCTCCGGCGTGCGAACGGCCGCCAGGAGTTCGGCCAGGCCGTCCGCCTCGGGGGTGAGGATGGTCGCCGCGCGGACCGTCGGGAAGTTGGCCCGGAAGTCGCCCTCCTCCATCCCGGAGGTGTTGGCGACCGCGTACGGCTTCTCGCTGGTCAGGTAGTCGGAGACGACGCTGGAGACGTCGCTGATCAGCACGTCGGCCTGGTTGAAGCAGCCGAAGATGCCCGGCTTCGCGGTGGTGATGATCAGGTGCTGCCAGTCCGGGAAGGAGTTCCAGTACGCCTCCTCCCAGGCGTCCACGGCGGCCGACACGGCGGCCGCGCGGCCCTCCGGCGGGGTGCCCTGGAGCCGCATCCGCTCCAGCTCGTCCGCGCTCTTGCGGAAGCCGGAGGTGGTGAGCGCCTTGAGCTCCTCGGCACGACGGGCCAGCTCGGCGGCGGCCTCCGGGCCGGGCTGCGCACCGCTGCGTCGGGTGTTGGCCTCGGTGATCATCGCCTGGATACGGGCGTTGGCGGCCTTCGCCCGCAGGTCCACGGAGCCGGTCATCGGGTGCGGCTTGTACAGCAGGCGGACGTTCTCGTCGGCGAGCAGCTCCCGGACGATGTTCTCGCCCGCCAGGATCACCGAGGTGTTGCCCGGGTTGCCGTCCCAGCCCTCCCAGGTCGGGGCGTACAGCACGGTGGTGAGGCGGTCCGCCGGGGCGCCGTCCTGCCGCTGGACCGGCCGGATCGGGGACAGCTGCGGGCGGCCGACCTCGACGACGTCCTTGTCCTCGACGCCGATGTCGGCGAGCTGGTAGCGGTCACGTGCCGCCGAGCCCGCCACCCAGACCTCGTCGTACGCCTTCGCGTAGGGGTTGCAGGAGGACAGCTTGTCGCTCTCACCGTGGTTGATGAAGGCGTGCTTGATGGAGGGGATGCGCAGGATCTGCGAGGTCTTGCCGGAGTTCGCCGGGTGCAGCAGGACCTTGAGCGCGGAGTGCTCCAGACGCATCAGGTTGGCGACCTTGGGGAGGCAGACGATCGGGATGTCCGTGGCCTCGATCTTCTGCACCATGAAGCGCTCGCGCAGCACGATGATCGGCTTGCCGTCCAGGTCGGCGAGGGTGCTCAGCCACATGTTGGCCTGATAGGCGGAGGAGGCGCCGCCGGAGAAGTACATGCCGACCGTGGGCTCGTACTCGGCGAGCCAGTTGTCCAGCCACTCCAGGGCGCGCTTCTCGCCGATCACCCGCTTCTTGGGCAGCAGCCAGGTGCCCAGGTAGAGGGTGCCGCCGGCGGAGAGGACCAGGGAGAGCGCCAGGCCGATGCCGCCCCAGGTGGCGTCCGTGGTGATCGAGGTCAGCATCATGCCCGCCGTGGTGGGCACCGAGAAGCGCAGCAGCCGCCGGCCGGTCTGGCGGGAGAGGATGCGCGGCGGGGCATCGGAGAGCCGCAGCGTGCTCGCGTCGATGTTCCGCGTCACGAACGGCAGACTGCGGGTCCGTCGCACCAGCACCGCGACCGCCTGGCACACGAAGTGGGTGCCGTAGAAGAGCAGCAGGGTGATGGTGAGCGGCGCCTGCTCCTCGAGCGGGTTGATGCCGTCGATGTGCAACAGGCCGACCAGTATCAGCATGTCGCGCAGCAGCTGGCGGACCGTGACGTCGAAGCGGATCCGGCCGAGCACGGAGAGCAGGCCGGGCTGCTTGTGCTGGAGGATCAGGTCGAGTCCCAGGTTGACCACGGATGCGGCGATGAACAGCGGGATGACGGGCAGCAGCGCACCGACGAGCTGAGCGGTGAACGCGAGCATCATCGCGAAGAGGGCCGCGAGCTGTACGGCTCGGCGGGGGGCGATTCCGGCGGAAGGCACGGGGGAGGGCTCCTGGCAGCAATAAAGGTCAGGGGGAGGCCGAGGGGGGCGGCCGGGTCCCGCGCTGCGACGCCGCCTGAGCGGCGAAACGGGACCGGTGGACACCCGACCGTATGACCTTGTTGGCCTTGGTGACAATCTGCTGTGGCTCTCATCACCGCGAAAGCGGACCAATCGAACGCAACCCTTCGGCCGCACCGTCCGTCTTACGATTTTCCAGAGAAGTGCGGTACCCCACAGATGCAGTAGTGCAGTACCCCACAGATACAGGGGACGGGGCGCGGGCATCGGCACGGCGAACGCCGGTGTCCATACGGGCGTCCGCCAGACGATATCCCGGCGCACCGGCAGGCCGGCCTGCCGTAGATTGCGCCCGTAGGAACCGTACGGCGGACCGGCACGGGCCGTCCGGCGGCGGCACCGGCGAGCACAGGGGTTGGACAGGTGGCAGGCGCAGCAGGCGCAAGGCAGGACGTGGCGGACGCCCGCCGGATCGTGGTCAAGGTCGGTTCGTCCTCCTTGACGACGGCTGCCGGAGGACTGGACGCGGACCGCGTGGACGCGCTGGTGGACGTGCTGGCCAAGCACCAGGACAAGGAGATCGTGCTGGTCTCCTCCGGCGCCATCGCCGCCGGGCTCGCCCCCCTGGGGCTGGAGCGCCGCCCCCGTGACCTGGCCCGGCAGCAGGCCGCCGCGAGCGTCGGCCAGGGTCTGCTGGTCGCCCGCTACACCGCGTCCTTCGCGCGCTACGGCCGCCGGGTCGGCCAGGTCCTGCTGACATCCGACGACACCAGCCGCCGTGCCCACTACCGCAACGCGTACCGCACCCTCGACCAGCTGCTGGCCATGGGCGCCGTACCGATCGTGAACGAGAACGACACCGTCGCCACCGACGAGATCCGTTTCGGCGACAACGACCGGCTGGCCGCGCTCGTCGCCCACCTGGTCCGCGCCGACCTGCTGATCCTGCTCTCCGACGTCGACGGCCTCTACGACGGCGACCCCGCCACCCCCGGCACGTCCCGGATAGCCGAGATCACCGGCCCCCAGGACCTGGCGGGCGTCTCGATCGGGAGCGCGGGCAAGGCCGGCGTCGGCACCGGCGGCATGGTCACCAAGGTCGAGGCGGCCCGGATCGCGGCCGCGGCGGGCGTCCCCGTCGTCCTGACCTCCGCCGTGCACGCCGCGGACGCGCTGGCCGGCGGCCCCACCGGCACCCACTTCCTGCGCACCGGCCGGCGCTCCGCCGACCGGCTGCTGTGGCTGGCGCACGCCTCCACGCCGCGGGGTGCGCTCGTCCTGGACGACGGTGCGGTGCGAGCCGTCGTCGACCGTCACTCCTCGCTGCTGCCCGCCGGTATCGCCTCCGTCGAGGGTGAGTTCTCCGCCGGGGACCCGGTGGAGCTGCGGGACGGCGGAGGGTGCGCGGTGGCCCGCGGGCTCGTCAATTTCGATGCTCGGGAAATCCCACGTTTGATGGGTCGTTCGACCCGGGATCTCGCCCGTGAGCTGGGCCCCGCCTATGAGCGTGAGGTCGTGCACCGCGACGATCTGGTGCTGCTCCACCACTGAGAACGTGCCGCTGCCCCGACCGCCGTCACGCTGGGCGAACAGACCGGCTGCGGGGTGTGAAGTCCGGCCTTTCCGCGGGGACCTTCGGGAAAACGGCCCCGCGAGGGCCCGCGGGCTGGTCAACTTTGTTGCGGGGGCGCCGTCGGGGAGCGGCGCCCGCAGCGCGCGAGCGCACACGTCGAAGTACGACCGCACCGATCGGCTCCGCGCCCCCGGGACGGACCGATTCGCATCACAGGAGGCCGCCGGTGAGACGAGGGCGCCCAGGGGCTCCGCCCCGAGGGACGGCGGAGCGCACACTGACCAGCGTCCGGGCCGGTGAGGACGCCGGCCGCCCGGACGACGAGCGCAGGGAGCGGAACGGCACGGCGGTGCCGGCGCCGCAGGGCGAGCGCCGGGAGGTGTCCCGGCTGTGGCACATCACCCTGAGCGTCTCGGGCGCCGAGGCTCCGCTGAAGGAGGTCCGGCGGGCGCTCGAACAGCTCGCCCACGACCATCCCTTCCTGCTGACCAGCCGTTACGCCAACGACCATGCCGAGATCCGGTACTGGGAGGAGGCGCGGGATCTGCACGACGCCGCGGCGGTCGCGCTGCGGCTGTGGGGCGAGCACCGCTCCACGGCCAAGCTGCCGCCGTGGGAGATCGTCGGCCTGGAAGTCATCGACCGGGAGACCTACCACCAGCGGATCGCGGAGGGCTACGGCCCGCCGCCGGCGTCGCCGGTCGGCGTCCACCCGTACTGACCGGCCCCGGGTCTCTTCGGTGGGCGTCGTCCACAGGCCCGGACCGCCGGTGTGACCCGTGTCCCGCACTGTGAAATCCGGCATGGCCGCGGTCCGCCGCCGAGCTAGGCTGCGGCCATGACCAGCAGCGCATCGCAGTCCTCGCCCGTCCTCGAGACCGCCCGCCGAGCGAAGGAGGCGGCCGCCGTCCTGGCGCCGCTGCCGCGCACGGCCCGCGACGGAGCGCTGCTCGCCATCGCCGACGCCCTGGTGGCGCGCGCCGAGGAGGTCGTGGCCGCCAACGCCGAGGACGTCGCCAAGGCGCGCGCCGCCGGGACCTCGGAATCGATCGTGGACCGGCTCACCCTGACCCCCGAGCGGATCGCGGCGATCGCCGCCGACGTCCGCGAGGTGGTGGCGCTGCCCGACCCGGTGGGCGAGGTGGTGCGCGGCTCGACCCTGCCCAACGGCCTGGATCTGCGTCAGGTCCGTGTCCCGCTCGGCGTGATCGGCATCATCTACGAAGCCCGGCCCAACGTGACGGTCGACGCCGCGGCCCTGTGCCTGAAGTCCGGGAACGCCGTGCTGCTGCGCGGCTCGTCCTCCGCGTACGCCTCCAACTCCGCTCTGGTCCGGGTGCTGCGGGACGCCGTCGAGGGTGCCGGGCTGCCCGCCGACGTGGTGCAGCTGGTGCCCGGTGAGAGCCGTGAGTCGGTGCGCGAGCTGATGCGGGCCCGCGGTCTGGTGGACGTCCTGATCCCGCGCGGCGGCGCCTCGCTGATCCGGACGGTCGTCGAGGAGTCCACCGTCCCGGTCATCGAGACCGGCACCGGCAACTGCCATGTCTACGTCGACGAGGCCGCCGACATCGACATGGCCCTCGACATCCTGGTCAATTCCAAGGCGCAGCGCCCCAGCGTGTGCAATTCCGCCGAGACGGTCCTGGTGCACGCCGGGATCGCGGAGAAGTTCCTGCCGCGCGCCCTGGAGGCCCTGACCCAGGCCGGGGTGATCGTGCACGGCGACGCCGCCTGGCAGCAGGCCGGCCCCGGGCTGGTCGCCCCCGCCACGGACGAGGACTGGGCGGCCGAGTACCTCTCGTACGACATCGCGGCCGCCGTGGTGCCCGATCTGGACGCGGCGGTGGCGCACATCCGCCGCTGGACGTCCGGCCACACCGAGGCCATCGTCACCACCTCGCAGGCGGCCGCCCGCCGGTTCACCCAGTTGGTGGATTCCACCACCGTCGCGGTCAACGCCTCCACCCGCTTCACCGACGGCGGTCAGTTCGGCTTCGGCGCGGAGATCGGCATCTCGACACAGAAGCTGCACGCCCGCGGCCCCATGGGCCTGCCGGAGCTCACGTCCACCAAGTACATCGTCACCGGCGACGGTCACACCCGCTGATCCGGCCCTTCGGATTCCCCGTTCTCTGGGGAAATCTCCCTGCCCAAAACGAGCGGCCGGGGCTAACCTGGACGGGTGCCGGACGACGTGGGGGGCAAGCCGTTCCCGGACGGCGAAGAGCCCGACGAGTACCACCACGGGAGCCACGGAAGCGCGGATGAGGAATTCGCTGCCGTGGTCTTCGACGAGGAATTCGTCCGGTCGGCACGCATCCACGAACCCTCCGCGGTCGAGCGGATGCTGGCCGCCGCCGAGGCGCACGCCGAGGCCGAGGCAGCCCGCTCCGGGTCCGGCTTCGGCCCCGAGGGCGCGGAGGGCCCAGGGCGCCGGGACGACGGCGTACGGAGCGCCGACGACTACGACGTGTACGGCGATTACGGGGAGTACGGACCGTACGGCCCCTACGGAGGGTCGCTGCGGCCCTACCGCGGCGGGCCCCGCTGGCACCGGCCGATGGCCTGGGTGCTGGCCGTGGTGATGGGCATAGGGCTGGTCGCGCTGGCCTTCAGCGCGGTCTACCGCGGGGCCTCCGGCAAGAACCAGAGCCCGGCACCGCGGCCCGCGTCCAGCGAGCCGTCCTCCAACGGCCCCACGGGCGTCCGGACGATACGGCCGGGCCTGCTGCCCTCCGCCTCGGCGGAAACCGCGCCGCCGTCGACCTCCACGGCGCCCAGAGCGCACTGACCGGGTACTGACCGGATGCGCGGCGGGCGGAAGCCACCGGTGGGCCAGGGCGCTCCGGTGCGGGAAACGGAGCGATCCGGCGAAGTTGGCGTCCGTCCCGGCGTTTACCAGCGCCTCGGCGGACCTACCCTAGTTGTATGACCGGGCCTGGTGACCCTCCCGAAGGGACGCCCCACGGCGCCCCGGGAGGCGGTGAGGACGAGTACCGATCCGTTGTGTTCGACGAATCGTTTGTGCGCGCCGCGCGACTGCAGGAGTTCTCCGCCGACGAGCGGCTGGGCGAGCATCATTCGCCCGCCGTCAAAGCGCGTCACCGCTGGCTGCCGCGTGCCACCGGCGGCTCCCGGCAGGCGATCCTGCTGGTGCTGCTGATCGTGCTCGCCTTCGGCACCGCCGTCTACATGGGCATCCGGCACCCCTACCAGACCCCCGACACAGTCCGGGTGCAGCCGCTGCGCTCCGCTGTCGTCCCTCTCGCGCCGGCCGGCAGGGTGCCCGGCGCGACGCCCCAGGACCTCTTCGCACACAGCCCGGCGAAGGACTTCAAGACCGGTGCCGCGGGCGTCAACCTGCCCCCGGTGGCCCGTACGGAGCACTTCTCCGACGGCCAGATCGTCTCGGCCCTGACCATCGTGAAGGACTACATCGTTCGCTCCTCGCTGGACCCGGGCACCCTCACCGGCGGCTCGGTGCGGCCCGTGCGGCTGTTGCTCGACACCGGCCAACTCGATCAGTTCGACCGAAGCGTCGCGCACCCCGATGACAACGGCCGCTACGCGGCGACCGGCTGGCTGGTCCGCTTCGATCCCCAGGAGATCAAGCTCGCCGACCGGGACGTACGGGTCAACGGCACGCTCTCGGCAGCGGAGTTGAGCCCGGACGCGCTCGACGTCACCGCCGACTACACCTTCGTCTACGCCGTGAAACCCACCGGCCGGGCGCGGACCGCCCCCGCCGCCCACGGGGTGGGCAAGGTCACGCCGGGTGCCGCCTCGCTGTTCACCGTCCGACGTGAGGTGCACTTCCGGATCGACCGGGGCGACCTGACCGACCACCGCCTGGAAGTCCTGCAGAGCAACCTCCAGGCGGGGCCGCTCGCCTGCTCCTCGAAGCCGGCCGACACCCTGCACCCGCTGCTCGCGGGGCAGGCTGCCGGGGCCGACCGGCCCTCCGGCACCGACCCGTACGCCAGGAGCCGGGCCAACCCCTCGCTCTGCGGACAGCTGGCGCTCAGCGCCCAGCCGGACCCGAGCCGTCCGATCCGTTAGGGCCGTCCGAGCCGTTGGTGCCGCCCGAGTCGTCGGGTCGCGAGCCGCCGCGGAAGACCGTGTCGCGGAGCTTGCCGCCCAGGTCGCCCGCGCCGCCCGCGATGTCGCGCACCAGGCCCATGAGCGGGTCCTTGCTGTTGCGCACCGAGTCGGCGTAGTGGGCCGCGGAGTCCCGGAAGGAGTCGGACACCGAGGTGTCCTTGTCCTCGTCCCGGCGCGGGTAGTGGCCGTCCATGATCCGCTGGTAGTCGCGGCTGGCGGCCCACTTCTTGAGCTCGGCCGCCCGCACGGTGGTGAACGGGTGGCTGCGCGGCAGCAGGTTGAGGATCTTCAGCACGGAGTCGCGCAGATCGCCGCCCGCTTCGTACTCCTCCGCCTGCTTGAGGAAGGCGTCCACATTCATCTCGTGCAGATGATTGCCGCCGGCCAGCTTCATCAGGCCGCGCATCGAGGCCCGCAGATCCTGCCCGACCAGCAGTCCGGCGCGGTCCGCCGAGAGCTCCGACTTGCGGAACCACTCGCGCAGTGCGGTCACGATCGCCATGACCGCGACACTGCCCAGCGGGATCCAGGAAACCTTCACCGCCACATTCGTCAGGAACAACAGAATCGTGCGGTACACGGCATGCCCGGACAGGGCGTGCCCGACCTCGTGGCCGATGACCGCCCGCATCTCCTCCTCGTCCAGGAGCTCGACCAGGCCGGTCGTCAGCACGATGACCGGCTCGTCCAGGCCGATGCACATGGCGTTGGGGTTCGGGTCCTGGTTGACGTACATCGGCGGGACCTTCTCGAGGTCCAGGATGTAGCAGGCGTCCCGCAGCATGTCGTTGAGGTGCGAGAACTGCTGGTCGCCGACGCGGACCGAGTCCGACAGGAACATCAGCCGCAGGCTGCGCTCCGGCAGTAGCCCGCTGAGCGTCTTGAAGATCGTGTCGAATCCGCTCAGCTTGCGCAGCGCCACCAGCGCCGAGCGGTCCGCCGGGTGTTCGTAGGAGCGCGATGAGATGCCGGGAAACCGCCTGCGGTCCCGGCTGGGTACGTTTTCGCTGCCGCCTGGGCTCTCCGTCATTGGGGCCTCCCCCTGTTCGACTGCGTGTGGTTCAGCCTAGAGGACGCCGCTGAGGGCCGATTGGATGCTCGGGCGTACGCTGGCGATCGCACCAATGCCCGTACACGCTCGTACAAAAGGGATCACATCCATGCTGCATTCGAGCATGCTGTTCGCCGCCGCCCAGCAGGTCTCCCAGGACGACGGCCCCGGCTGGATACTCCGCGCCGTGATCATCGCCGGAGTTCTGGGCGCGGTGTTTCTCGCCTGGTTCCTGCTGCGCGGTTACGGCAGCCAGGACTGACCACCGCAGGTGCCCCCGGGCGTCCGTGGGTGGAGTCGCCGTGGGCCCGCGGTGAGGAGACGCTTACGATGTGGCGGAAGGTACCGCCCGACCCCAGCCCGGATTGGTTCTGTCGACAATGAGCCTGCACTCCACTGCACAGTCCCTGGTCTCCCTCGCCGAAGGCGATCACGCGGGTGGCGGTCACGCCAGCCTCAGCCCGTACCTGACCGGCGGCGGCGCCCTGTTTGTCCTGCTTCTCCTGCTGTGGATCACCACCCGCTTCAACCGCGACCGCTGAGCCCGGCACCGGGCCCCCGTCATCGCACGGCGCCCAGTAGGGTCTGCACGCATGGGAGAGCACACAGGGCCCGTCAAGCGGCGACTCGGCGTGATGGGCGGGACCTTCGACCCGATCCATCACGGACACCTTGTCGCCGCGAGCGAGGTGGCCAGCCAGTTCCACCTCGACGAGGTCATCTTCGTTCCCACGGGCCAGCCGTGGCAGAAGAGTCACAAGACGGTGTCCCCGGCCGAGGACCGGTATCTGATGACGGTCATCGCGACCGCGTCGAACCCGCAGTTCTCCGTCAGCCGCATCGACATCGACCGCGGCGGCAAGACGTACACGATAGACACGCTGCGTGATCTGCGCGCCGAGCACCAGGACGCGGATCTCTTCTTCATCACCGGCGCCGACGCGCTCAGCCAGATCCTGACCTGGCACGATGCCGCGGAGCTGGTCTCGCTCGCACACTTCATCGGGGTGACCAGGCCCGGCCACGTCCTCGCGGACCCGGGCCTGCCCGAGGGAGCGGTGTCGCTGATCGAGGTGCCCGCGCTGGCGATTTCCTCGACCGACTGCCGAGCGCGCGTCGCCCAGGGGGACCCGGTCTGGTACCTGGTGCCCGACGGAGTGGTGCGCTACATCGACAAGAAGCAGCTGTACCGCAGCGACCGCTGACGCACCTGACGGAAGGGGCACCGGTGAGCGACCGACACGATCCGTACGTGCCGCAGGACCCGTATGCCCAGGACCCCTACGCCCAGGAGCGGCAGGGTCAGCAGGGCTACACCTACGACGCCTACGGGCAGCCGGTGTACCACGACGCCTCCCAGGGGCCGTACGAGCAGTCCTACGACCGGTACGGACAGCCGACGGCCCCCGCGGCCGGGTCGTACGACGGCTACGACCCGTACGGCGGCCAGCAGCAGCACCAGGCCCAGCAGGAGTACGGCTACGACGCCTACGGGCGCCAGCAGGTGCAGCAGCAGGGCTATGCGCAGCAGTACGACCCCTACGCGCCGCAGCAGCAGGCCCAACAGACGCAGCAGGCCCAGCAGGACTGGATCCCGCAGCAGTCGCCACGGCCGCCGTACGAGCAGCCGACGTACGCGGAGGACCCCCAGGCGGCGGCGCCCGCTGAACCGGCGGCGGGCCCCTCGGGCCGGTCCGGCGCGTCCGGCGCTTCCGGCGCCCCGGACGACGACTACCGCACCGAGCAGTTCTCCTTCATCGAGGAGCCCGACGAGGACTCCGAAGACGTCATCGACTGGCTGAAGTTCACCGAGAGCCGCACCGAGCGGCGCGAGGAGGCCAGGCGGCGCGGCCGCAGCCGCATCGTCGCGCTGTCCGTCGTGCTGGCCCTCGTGGTGGCCGGCGGGGTCGGCTATCTGTGGTGGGCGGGCAAGCTGCCGGGGCTGGCCGGGGCGGACACCGGAAAGGCCGCCGCAGCCGGCGGGCAGAAGCGGGACGTCCTGGTGGTCCACCTGCGCGACACCAAGAGCGGCAACAGTTCCACCGCGCTCCTGGTGGACAACGAGACCACCCACAAGGGCACCACCGTCCTGCTGCCCAACAGCCTCGTCATCGCCAAGGACGACGGGAGCGCGACCACGCTGGCCCGGTCCGTCAAGCAGGACGGCGCCGACGCCACCCAGGACTCCCTCAACACCCTGCTGGGCACGGACGTGAAGGCCAGCTGGCGGCTGGACACCCCGTATCTGGAGAACCTCGTCGAGACCGTCGGCGGCATCACCCTCGACACCGACGCCACCGTGCCCGGTGCGAAGAAGGGCGACTCTCCGCAGGTCAAGCAGGGCCGCGCCCAGGATCTGGGCGGCCCGGCGGCCGTGGCATACGCCACCTACCAGGGGCCCCGCGAGACCCAGACCGCGCAGCTGGAGCGGTTCGGCCAGGTCATGCAGGCCACCTTGAAGAAGGTCTCCAGCGACGCGGACGGCGCCACCGCCACCGTCAAGACGCTGCTGCAGGTGCTGGACCCGCCGCTGACCGAGGCCGAGCTGGGCAGCTCGCTGGCGCAGCGGGCGGCGCTGGCCAAGACCGGCGCCTACCGCACGACCCTGCTGCCGGTGCAGGCGAACGGCACGCTCAGCCAGTCCGCCACGAACGCCGTGGTCAAGGACGTGCTCGGCGGCACGGTCAAGAAGGACGCCCCCGACGTGGTCGCCCGCGTCGCGGTCCGCAACGCGAGCGGGGCCGCGGCCGCCACCGGAAAGGCGCAGGTCGCGCTCCTCAACGGTGGCTACACCTTCGTCGACGACGGCAGCGCGGCGGCCCGGGTCACGTCCCAGGTGACGTACGCGGACGCGAAGGCGAAGGAGAAGGCCACGGAGGTCGCCAAGACACTGGGGCTGCCGGCCGGCGCGGTCCGGCAGGGCAAGGGCGCCGCCAACGCCGACATCACCGTCGTCCTGGGCCGGGACTTCAAGGGGTGAGCGGCGGGGCGGGGCGGCCGGACGAGCGGATCGAAAAGCTTTCCGGGGGTGTCGGCGGTCCGTGAGACCCTTGAGGGGTACTCGACCGCCGCTCCGGCCGCTCCGGCCGGTGAGGCCACCCCCCGACCGGAAAGCCGCTTGTGACCGCCACGGATCGCTCCATCGAGCTCATCAACGCCGCCGCCCAGGCAGCAGCCGACAAGCTCGCGCACGACATCATCGCGTACGACGTCAGCGACGTCCTCTCGATCACCGACGCCTTCCTGCTGGCGTCGGCGCCCAACGACCGCCAGGTCAAGTCGATCGTCGACGAGATCGAGGAGCGGCTGAACAAGGACCTCGGCGCCAAGCCGGTGCGCCGCGAGGGCGACCGCGAGGCCCGCTGGGTGCTGCTGGACTACGTCGACATCGTCGTGCACGTCCAGCACAGCGAGGAGCGTGTCTTCTACGCCCTCGAACGCCTGTGGAAGGACTGCCCCGAGATCGACCTCCCCGAGGAGGCGAAGGCGACCCACGGCAAGGCCGCGGCGCACGCCGAGGCCACGGCCGGCGCGCAGGACGGAGAGCTGCACTGAACGGCATGAAACGCGACCGTGGCCGTCGCATCGTCCTGTGGCGCCACGGCCAGACGGCCTGGAACCTCGAACGCCGTTTCCAGGGCTCGACGGACATCGAGCTGACCGAGACCGGCCTCGGGCAGGCGCGCCGCGCCGCCCGACTGCTCGCCGCCCTCGAGCCGGACGCGATCATCGCCTCCGACCTGAGCCGCGCCGCCACCACGGCGAACGAGCTGGCCGTCCTCACCCAGCTGGACGTGACGCACGACGCGTCGCTTCGGGAGACCTACGCGGGCTCCTGGCAGGGACTCACACACGACGAGATCCTCGCGGAGTACGGCGAGCAGTACTCCGCGTGGAAGCGCGGTGAGCCGGTGCGCCGTGGCGGCGGCGAGCTGGAGACCGAGGTCGCCGACCGCGCCGCCCCGGTGGTGCTCGAACACGCCGACAAGCTGCCCACCGACGGCACCCTTGTCGTCGTCAGCCACGGCGGCACGATCCGCACCACCATCGGCCGGCTCCTCGCCCTGGAGGCCCGTCACTGGGAAGGGCTGGGCGGCCTGTCGAACTGCTGCTGGTCCGTCCTGGGCGAGGGCGCCCGCGGCTGGCGGCTGCTGGAGCACAACGCCGGCACCCTGCCCGAGCCGGTCCTCGGCGACGACGACTGACCTCCGCCGGTCGGCCCCCGGGGCCGGATTTCACATCTGGGCAGGTCGCAGGCTAAAGTTCTTCTTGTTCGCGGCGCCGCCGGGGGAGACCCGGAGGAGCGGAACAAGACCCGGGGCTATAGCTCAGTTGGTAGAGCGCCTGCATGGCATGCAGGAGGTCAGGAGTTCAATTCTCCTTAGCTCCACAGCCCGGAAGATCCCGTTCCCTCTGATGAGGGGGCGGGATCTCTGCGTTGTCGGCGTACCGGGGGACGGTGCCCGCCCCGGTGGGTGCGGTGCACCGACGGTCGGCCCGCCGGGTTCGGTGATAAGGCGGGCCTGACCCGGTCCGTGGTCCGTGGCAGAATCGGACGGCGCCCAGGGGAGGAGTGATCGCGATGCCGCCGAGCATCCTTGAGGAGGTCAATGACCTGCTCGAATTGGCTGAGGCGCAGGGGTATGACTGGCTGCCGGAGTACGCTCTCCGCTTCACCTGCCCCGTCGGCGGTCACTCTGCCGCCTGCCGCGGCGGCGACGCCTCCGCTCTGCAGTGTCCTTCGTGTGGTTCCCCCCATGTGGCCCAGGTGCTGGGGGACAATGGCGGTATCTCTTTCGTCTGCACGGCCTGCGGCCACAGCTGGAGCTGACTGATGGGCGCTCACAGCAGGAAATGCGACTGGTGCGGCAGCGGTACGCCCATCGTCCGTGACATGGAGCCGGTGAATGTCGACTACCAGTACTGGTGCGAGGAATGCGCCCGCGCTCTGGTCATAAAGGGCGACCCGATCGAGACCTACCGTGAGCTCGACGGAGAGCCGATCTACGGGCGGCTGCTGGACGAGCACTGCACGCTGAAACGCTTCTACTCGTTCGCCACGGCCTGACCCCGTATCTCTCGGGACCATCCCGCAGACCTCTCCGGCGCATCCGGGCAGAGCACAACTCGCCGGTGCACACGGGACGTTGCGGGAACGGGAGCGCGTCCCGCCGTCACTCCGCCGAAGGCACCGGGGTGGCACCGCCGTCGGCCGGAAGGGGACCGCGGCCGGCTTCCAGGCGCTCGCCGGGCCGCCGCAGTCGGGCCGCGGTCAGCGCGAGCAGCGCCAGCCCGGCGAGGGGATAGACGCCGGAGAGCAGCATCTGGACGCCGTTCTGGTGGAGTTCCTCGTGATGGTGCCAGCGATGCGGCACCCACCACAGCGCGAACGAGCAGAAGATCAGCCCCGCCATCGAGGCCGTCGCCCACCAGCGGCGGGCGGAGGAGCCGCTGCGACGCAGCGCCTCGGAGCCGAGCAGGATCAGCATCGGCACGCACCACACCCAGTGGTGGGACCAGGAGATGGGGCTGACCAGCAGGGCGGTCGCCGCGCAGGCGACGGTCGCCCAGCCGCGCTCGGCGCGCAGCAGCGCCCGGGCGGCCAGCGCGAGGCCGACCACGGCCGTGAGCCCGGCCACCATCACCCAGGCCGTTTCCGGCTCGTGTGTGTGCAGCAGCCGGGCGAGGAGGCCGCGCAGGGACTGGTTGGCGGTGATCTCCGCCTCGCCGACCCGGTCGGCGGCGAAGACGATCTCGGTCCAGAAGCGGTGTGAGTCGCGGGGCAGGGCGAGGGCCGCGAGGAGGGCGGTGGCGAGGAAGGTGACGCCGGCGACGGCGGCCTGCCGCAGCCAGGGGTTCCAGGCGGCGCGCAGTCCCGCGCCGGAGCGCAGCATCCGTCCGGCGCGGGCGGCTCCGGCCACTGCGAGGAAGACCGCGAACAGTGCCGGGGTGAGTTTGATGCCGGCTGCGATACCGATGCCGATGCCGGCCCAGCGGTGGGTGTCCTTGCGGGTCAGGTCCCACAGCACCAGCGCGGCGAGGAGGAGGTTTATCTGGCCGTAGCGCAGGGTCGTCCAGACCGGCTCCACCCAGACCAGGAGCGCGGAGACGGCGAGTGTCGCCGCGGGCCTGGGGAGCCGTCGGGGTCGGCCGGTCAGCCGCAGGGAGAGGTGTACGACACAGACGAAGAGCGCGAGGTTGCCGGCGGTGGCGAGGGTGCGCATCGCCGGGACGCCGAGGAGTGTGAGCGGGGCGAAGAGCAGCGCGGCGAAGGGGGGATAGGTGTTGGGCAGGTGGGCCGAGGTCGCCACCATGTCGTAGAGGTCTTCGCCGTTGCGGGCGGTCCAGCCCTCGGCGCGGTAGACCATCAGGTCGATCATGGTCACGTGTGCGAGCCGTTGCGCGATCCAGAAGGCGGTGAAGGAGAGTGCGCAGGCCAGGGCCGCCAGCAGGGTCGGGTGCCGGCGGACGAGGCCGCGGACGGGTGCGGAGCCGCGGGGGTCGGCGGACTGTTGCAGCTCCAGCGCGGTCACGGCGTAGCGCTCCAAGGGACGAATCGGGCATGGATGGTCGACAGTACCGCGATGCCCCGTCGGATGGTCTCTGCGGAACGATTTGGCAGAAGCCCGGGAGGGCCGTGTAATGTAGGCGATGCCGCAGCGGGGAACCGGGCGGCAAAACGCCGCAAGGGGCTATAGCTCAGTTGGTAGAGCGCCTGCATGGCATGCAGGAGGTCAGGAGTTCAATTCTCCTTAGCTCCACAGTAGACAGAGCGGGCCATCCGATAAGGATGGCCCGCTCTGTTGTGTGTGGTGGGCGGTCCCGCCCACCTGCGCGGAGTTTCCCCCGAGTTGCCCTGATGTGTGGGCAACGACCTGTCCGTTATGGCGAGTTGGGTGTCCGTTCCGAGCGCCCTGCAGGTCTGTTCCTGTCCAATCCTTGCCCTTCTTTGGGTTCTTCTTGGTGATCGCATGTCCCTGACATGAACGGTTCACCGAAAGAGTGGCGGATCGCGTGAGCGTCACATCCCACGCCGTCACCGCGCGTGCGGCGACGCGCACCGGCGCACCGGCCCAGCGCGTCACCACGCGGCGCATCGCATCGCCACAGCAGGGGGTCACATGAGATCAAGCCGCACCAGAGCACCGCGCGCCCGCACCGGTCTCGCCTGGGCGGCGGCGCTGCCGCTGGTCGCCGGGGCGCTCGCGCTCGGCGCGCCCGCCGCCGACGCCGCGGGCCACGACGGCGGTCGGCACACGCTGCAGGGCACCAAGCCCTTGTGGGCCACCAGCAGGACCGACCGGGGCGCGACCTCCGGTTCCACCGGCATCGACGCCCGCGTCTACCTCGCCGGCCGTGACGCCAAGGGCCTGGCGAGCTACGCCAAGGCGGTGTCCGACCCGCACTCCGCCGCGTACGGCAAATATCTGAGCGCCGCCCAGGTGCGCGCCCGCTACGGCGCCACGCGCGACCAGATAGCCAAGGTGACCGACTGGCTGAAGCACTCCGGCCTGAAGGTCACCGGCACCACCAATCGCTATGTGACGGTCCGGGGCGACGCGGCGGCCGCCGAGCGTGCCTTCGCCACCGATCTGCACAACTACCTCAAGAGCGGTCACACTTACCACGCGCCGTCGGCCGCCGCCTCCGCGCCCGCCGCGCTGGCCGACGCGGTCCTCACGGTCACCGGTCTGGACAACGCACCGCGGCTCGCCAGGCACCACTCCACCGAACTGCCGCCGCCGTCCCCGGTCTTCCGCAACTCCGGCCCGTTCTCCTCGTACTACGGCTCCCGGACCGGCAAGGGCCTGCCGTCGGCGTACGGGAAGAAGGCTCCGTACGCGGTCAAGGGCTACACCGGCAAGCAGCTGCGTGCCGCCTACGGGGCGAAGAAGTGGACCGGTAAGGGCGTCACCGTCGCGATCACCGACGCCTACGCCTCGCCGACCATCGCCAAGGACGCCGGCACCTACGCCGCCCGCAACGGTGACCGGCCCTACCGCCGCGGCCAGCTCTCCCAGGTGCTGCCCAAGGACTACTCGCACATCGAGGACTGCGGCGCGGCCGGCTGGTACGGCGAGGAGACCCTCGACGTCGAGGCCGTCCACGCGGTCGCCCCGGACTCCGACATCGTCTACGTCGGCGGGGCCTCCTGCCAGGACAACGATCTGCTCGACTCGCTCGGCAAGATCGTCGACGGGCACCTCGCCGACATCGTCTCCAACTCCTGGGGCGACATCGAGGCGAACGAGACCCCGGACGTGGCCGCCGCCTACGACCAGCTCTTCCAGCAGGGCGCGGTCCAGGGCATCGGCTTCTACTTCTCCTCCGGCGACAACGGCGACGAGGTCGCCAACACCGGCATCAAGCAGGTGGACACGCCGGCGAACTCCGCCTGGGTCACCGCCGTCGGCGGCACCTCCCTGGCCGTGGGCAAGCACGACGCGTACCAGTGGGAGACCGGCTGGGGCACCCTCAAGGCGACGCTGGCCAAGGGCGGCGGCGACTGGACAGGCTTCCCCGGCGCCTTCAACGGCGGCGCGGGCGGCGGTGTCAGCAAGACCGTCCCGCAGCCCTTCTACCAGCGCGGTGTGGTGCCGGACGGGCTCTCCGCCGTCGCCCTCAAGGGCGCGATGCGCACCGTCCCGGACATCTCGGCGGTCGCCGACCCGAACACCGGATTCCTGGTCGGCCAGACCCAGACGCTGCCGGGCGGGAAGCTCGGCTACGACGAGTACCGCATCGGCGGCACCTCGCTGGCCGCGCCGGTGATCGCGGGTGTCCAGGCGCTGGCCCAGCAGGCCCGGCACGGCGTCGCCATCGGCTTCGCCAACCCCGGCATCTACCAGCGCTACGGAACCGCCGCCTACCACGACGTCACCGACCACCCGCTGGGTGCGGGGCGTGACCTGGCGGTCGTCCGCGTCGACTACGTCAACAGCACCGACGACAGCAAGGGCACCACGACCTCGCTGCGCAGCCTGGGCAAGGACAGCTCGCTCAAGGCGACCGTCGGCTACGACGACGTCACCGGCGTGGGTACCCCGGGTGCCGCGTACGTGAGCTCCTACCGGCCCTGACGCCGGGACCCACTGTGCGGGGCCCGCACCGGGGGAATCCTCGGAGCGGGCCCCGCACGCCCTGCGGTACCCTGACGCCATGCGTGCCGTACGCCTTCTGCTTAGCCGGCCGCGCTGATCAGTCCGACCGGGCCTACCGCTGTGGCCGCCCGGGTCGGCATCGGCGCGGCGTCCCCTCCTGTGCGAGGGGCATTTTTGTTTCCGCAGAATCCGCGTCGCAGCAGCCGCTGGCAGAGACGATCGATGGAGCTTTGAGGACGATGAGCGAGACGACCACCTCCCCCGCTGCTAAGGGCTCGGGCGGCACCCCCACCGAGGTGGCGGCGCCGCACCGCTATACGGCCGCGCTGGCCGCCGACATCGAGGCACGCTGGCAGGACTTCTGGGACGCGGAGGGGACCTACCACGCCCCGAATCCGAGCGGCGACCTGGCCGGGGACCCCGCGATGGTGGCCCGCCCCAAGAAGTTCGTCATGGACATGTTCCCCTACCCGTCGGGTGCGGGTCTGCACGTCGGCCACCCACTGGGCTTCATCGCCACCGACGTCTACGCCCGCCACCTGCGCATGACGGGCCACAACGTCCTGCACACCCTCGGCTTCGACGCCTTCGGCCTGCCGGCCGAGCAGTACGCCGTCCAGACCGGCACCCACCCGCGGGTCTCCACCGAGGCCAACATCGTCAACATGCGGCGCCAGCTGCGCCGCCTGGGCCTGGGCCACGACCAGCGCCGTTCGGTCGAGACGATCGACCCGGCGTACTACAAGTGGACCCAGTGGATCTTCCTGCAGATCTTCAACTCCTGGTACGACCCGGAGGCGGACGCCGCGCGCCCGATCGACACCCTGGTCGCCCGGTTCGAGGCCGGCACCCGCCCCACCCCCGACGGCCGCGCCTGGAGCGAGCTGAGCGCCATCGAGCGGGCCAACGTCCTGGGCGAGTACCGCCTGGCCTACGCCTCCGACGCGCCGGTCAACTGGTGTCCCGGCCTGGGCACGGTGCTGGCCAACGAAGAGGTCACCGCCGACGGGCGCTCCGAGCGCGGCAACTACCCCGTCTTCAAGGCCAAGCTGCGCCAGTGGAACATGCGCATCACCGCCTACGCCGACCGGCTGCTGGACGACCTGGACGCGCTGGACTGGCCGGAGGCCATCAAGCTGCAGCAGCGGAACTGGATCGGCCGCTCCGAGGGCGCCCGGGTCGACTTCCCGGTGGGCGATGACAAGATCACCGTCTTCACCACCCGCCAGGACACGCTGTTCGGCGCGACGTACATGGTCCTGGCGCCGGAGCACCCGCTGGTCGCCGGCGCCGAGGACGGCACCGGCTCGATCGTCCCGGACGCCTGGCCCGAGGGCACCCACGACGTCTGGACCGGCGGCCATGCCACCCCGGCCGAGGCCGTCGCCGCCTACCGCAAGCAGGCCGCGTCCAAGTCGGACGTCGAGCGACAGGCCGAGGCCAAGGACAAGACGGGCGTCTTCACCGGCGCGTTCGCGACCAACCCGGTCAGCGGCGAGCAGGTCCCGGTCTTCATCGCCGACTATGTCCTGATGGGCTACGGCACCGGCGCGATCATGGCGGTCCCGGCGCACGACGGTCGCGACTTCGCCTTCGCCCGCGCCTTCGAGCTGCCGATGCGCTGCGTGGTCGAGCCGTCGGACGGTCGCGGCGAGTCCCCCGCCACCTGGGACGACGCCTTCTCCTCGTACGACGCGAAGATCGTCAACTCGTCCACCGGGGCGATCGCGCTGGACGGCCTGGGGGTGACCGCGGCCAAGGAGAAGATCACCGAATGGCTGGCGGCCCAGGGTATCGGCGAGGGCACCGTCAACTTCCGGCTGCGCGACTGGCTGTTCAGCCGGCAGCGCTACTGGGGCGAGCCCTTCCCGATCGTCTACGACGAGGACGGTGTGGCGCACCCGCTGCCCGAGTCGATGCTGCCGCTGGAGCTGCCGGAGGTCGACGACTACTCGCCGCGCACCTTCGACCCGGACGACGCCGACACCCGGCCCGAGACGCCGCTGTCCCGCAACGAGGACTGGGTCAACGTCGAGCTGGACCTGGGCGACGGCAGGGGCGTGCGGCCCTTCCGCCGCGAGACCAACACCATGCCCAACTGGGCGGGTTCGTGCTGGTACGAGATGCGCTATCTGGACCCGACCAACGACGAGGCACTGGTCGACCCGGCCGTCGAGCAGTACTGGATGGGGCCGCGTGAGGGGCAGCCGCACGGCGGCGTCGACCTGTACGTGGGCGGCGCGGAGCACGCCGTGCTGCACCTGCTGTATGCCCGGTTCTGGTCCAAGGTGCTGCACGACCTGGGGCACGTCTCGTCCGCCGAGCCGTTCCACAAGCTGTACAACCAGGGCATGATCCAGGCGTACGTCTATCGGGACGCCCGCGGCATCGCTGTCCCGGCGGCGGAGGCCGAGGAGCGCGACGGCGTCTTCTACTACGAGGGCGGCAAGGTCTCCCGACTGCTGGGCAAGATGGGCAAGTCCCTGAAGAACGCCGTCACCCCGGACGAGATCTGCGCGGAGTTCGGCGCGGACACCCTGCGGCTGTACGAGATGGCGATGGGCCCGCTGGACGTGTCCCGCCCCTGGGACACCCGGGCCGTCGTCGGCCAGTACCGCCTGCTGCAGCGTCTGTGGCGCAACGTCGTGGACGAGGCGTCCGGCGCGATCACCGTCGTCGACACCGAGCCGGACGAGGCCACCCTGCGGGCCCTGCACAAGGCGATCGACGGCGTCACCCAGGACATGGCGAACCTGCGCTTCAACACCGCCATCGCCAAGGTGACCGAGCTCAACAACCACCTGACCAAGACCGGTGGCCCCCTCTCGCGCACGGTCGCGGAGCGGCTGGTGCTGCTGATCGCCCCGCTGGCCCCGCACATCGCCGAGGAGCTGTGGCGCAAGCTGGGCCACACCGACAGCGTCGTGCACGCCGACTTCCCGGTGGCGGACCCCGCGTACGTCGTGGACGAGTCCGTGACCTGCGTCGTTCAGGTCAAGGGCAAGGTCAAGGCCCGCCTGGAGGTCGCTCCGACGATCTCCGACGCGGACCTGGAGGCGGCCGCGCTGGCCGATCCGGGGGTCGTCGCCGCACTGGGTGGCGCGGGCATCCGGAAGGTCATCGTCCGGGCGCCGAAGCTGGTGAACATCGTCCCTGCATAGCGGGCCGGCCCGTGCCCTGAGCACCGCTGGGCGCGCCATGGGGGATGTCCCCTACGGGCAGGTTGGGGGTTCTCCTGGAACCCCTGGCCTGCCCCGGCCGTTTACGGTGGAGATACAGGGCGCGGGGGACGAACCGGCGCCCAGACCGCTGGGGAGAGCTCATGGAAGTGGCCGTCGCCGTCTTCGCGCTGCTTTTCGTGCTGTTCGTCGCGGCCGGAGTGATCGTCACGGTCAAGGCGGTCCAGGCGACCAAGCGCGGTGTGGACCGCAGGGTCGCCCAGGCCCGGCGCACCGTCGAGGACACCGGCCTGCGGGCCCGCCAGTTCACCCAGCCGGGGGTGGTCGGCGAGCTGGCGCAGCTGCGGCTGTCGCTGCGCACCTCCATGCGCGCCACCCAGGACGTGCTGCGGGCCGGCGCACCGGACGACGCCTCCCTCACCGAGGCGGCAAGCCTCTTCGAGCGCCTCAGTGCGCATGGCCGCGAGCTGGACGACGAGCTCAGACGCCTGGAGCGCGAGCCCGACCGGGGCACCATCGCGGCCCGGTTGCCGGATCTGCGCGAGCGGACGGAGAGGATCACCCACTCCGCGGAGTCGCTGCGCTGGGCGGCCCGCGACCGGGCCCGGAAGTTCGCCGACGACGATCTCGCGTCGCTGAGCGACCAGATCGATGTCGAGGCGGGTGCGCTGCGGCACTGGACACGGGATCCGCTGGACGAACCGGCACCCGGAGCGGCCGGGGAGCCCGGCGAGGAGCCGGTGTCGACGGCGGACGCTGCCGGTGGCCCGCGCTCCTGGGGGACGCCGGCCGCCGAGACGCCGTCGCTCACGGCCCGGGATCCGCGGGCCAGGCCCGCCCACGTGTGGGAGAAGGAGCCGCAGGCGGAGGCCCATCCGCGAACCGACGGAGCAATGGGGGCCGAGGGAGCGCGGCGACCGGGCGGCCCGCGGTGGACGCGCGGCGCGTCGGACAGAGGAGACCGGCCGACCTGACCGCGTCCCCCACCACGGGGTCGGAGGAGTGGGGTGGGGGCGGGGCGGGGAGAAGGAGCCCTGGGGCTGTTCCGGCGCCCACGCACGGCGTCTTGGCGGAGCCTTGGCGAAACCTGGAGGATCTTGGGGAGGGGCCCGCACTGTCGGGTGCCGGGTTCCCCGGCTAACCTCCCAGTCATGTCCCGCCATGTCGCCATCGTCACCGATTCCACGGCCTACCTGCCGCGGGCGGCAATCGAGCGTCACCGCATCACGGCCGTACCGCTGACCGTCGTCCTGGGGGACCAGGCCCTGGAAGAGGGCACCGAGATCTCCGCGAGATCCGTTGCCCAGGCCCTGCAGAAGCGCCGTGCGGTGACCACCTCGCGGCCCAGCCCGGCGACCTTCGCCGACACCTATCGGGCGGTCGCGGCGGGCGGTGCGAGCGGCATCGTCTCGCTGCATCTCTCCTCGGAGTTCTCCGGCACCTACGACGCGGCGGTGCTCGCGGCCAGGGAAGCCCCGGTGCCGGTACGGGTCGTGGACACGGGCATGGTCGCGATGGCCCTCGGGTTCTGCGCCCTGGCGGCGGCGGAGGTGGCGGAGAGCGGTGGCGACGTGGACGAGGCGGTGGCGGCCGCGGAGAAGCGTGCCGCGGGCACGTCCGCCTATTTCTACGTCGACACCCTCGACTACCTGCGGCGCGGCGGCCGGATCGGGGCGGCACAGGCACTGTTCGGCTCGGCGCTGGCCGTCAAGCCGATCCTCCAGCTCGCCGACGGGCGGATCGAACTGCTGGAGAAGGTCCGTACGGCGTCCAAGGCCATCGCACGGCTGGAGGAGATCGCCGCGGAGCGGGCGGGGGAGGGCGAGGTCGATATCGCGGTTCATCACCTCGCCGCGGCCGAGCGCGCGGACGCGCTGGCCCAACGGCTTCGGGAGCGAGTGCCGGGCCTCGGCGAACTGCACGTGAGCGAGGTGGGCGCGGTGATCGGCGCGCACACCGGGCCTGGGCTGCTGAGTGCTGTGGTGTCGCCGAGGTGAGTGTGGAGCAGGTGGCTTCCGAGGGTGACGTAGTTGTCCACAACTGGCCGGCTGTCCACGGAAATTGAGGCCGCTCGGCGGGATCGGCGCGAGGTCCTTAGCGTCGGGGCATGACCTCTCGATCAGCTTCGTCGTCCGTGTTCGTTTCCGCCCTTCCGCCGCTCCCGGGCCGGTCGACCGCGGCCTCTTCGACTGCGGTTCCGCCGGCTGCGGCGCGTTCAGCTGCGGCCCCTCCGGCCGTGGCTCATTCGTCTGCGTCTGCGTCTGCGTCTGCGTCTGTACCTGTACCTGTGGCTGCGTCTGTACCTGCGCCTGGGCCGTCCGTGCCCCCTGTGCCGTCCGCGGCCCGCGCGCTGTCGGTCCGGGAGCGGGCCGCCGCGTTGTTCGACGACGTGGGGGTGGGGGACGCCGCCCGGGGCCCGTTGGTGACACCGGGCTCGCCGGGCTCGCCGGGCTCGCCGGGCTCGCCGGGCTCGCCGGGCTCGCCGGGCCCGTGGGATCTGCCGGACCTGCCGGACCTGCCGGATCCACCGGCCCCGCCACACCGCCGGCATGACCCGCGGACGGCCCGCCCGGACGAACCGCCGCCGGGGCCGCGCGGTCGGGCGGGCCCGAGCCGACGGGAGCGGGTGTGTCTCGCGGTGCGTGAACGACTGCCGTTGTGGGTGCAGTTGCGCTGCGGCACCGACCCGAAGGCGCTCGCCGCCCTGGCGCTGGTCCTCGCGGTGGCCGTGGGCTTCGCCGTACAGCACTTCTGGGGTGCCCGGCCCGAGCCGGTGCGCGCCCCGGCGGTCACGCGGGCGGACGGAGCATCGGGCCCCGGCTCCCCGTCGGTCTCTTCCGCGCCGCCGGGGCCGCCGTCCCTGTCGTCGCCGGGCTCGGTGGTAAGCGGGCAGCCGGGAGGCACGGGACGTGAGCTGGTGGTCGATGTCACGGGCAAGGTGCGGCACCCGGGGGTGCGGCGGCTGCCCGCCGGATCCCGGGTGACCGACGCGTTGCGGGCTGCCGGCGGGATCTTGCGCGGTGCGAGCAGCCGCGGGCTGAACCGGGCGCGGCTGCTGACGGACGGCGAGCAGATCGTGGTGGGTGGGGCGGGGGAGGGGGCTGCGGCGGATGCCGCGGGCGCAGCGGCGGAGGAGGGCGCTGCCGGGGGCGACGGAATGCCCGGCGGCGGGGGCGGGCCGGGTGCGCCGGTCAGCCTGAGCACCGCGACCGAGCAGCAGCTCGACACCCTGCCCGGGGTGGGGCCGGTCCTCGCTCGGCACATCATCGAATTCCGTACCCAGCACGGCGGATTCACCGCCGTCGAACAGCTCCGTCAGGTCACCGGAATCGGCGACCGCCGGTTCGCCGATCTCCGTCCCCTGGTGCAGCCGTGACCACGCCCCGAGCCTCGGTGCACGCCGCGGCGGAGTCACACCACGGCTCCCCGGACCCACAGCAGGAGGGCCCGACCGATCTCCGCCTGGTCGCGCCGGCGCTGGCGGCTTGGGGCGCCGCGGCGGTGGGCCTGGGCGCACCGGGCGGCGGGGTGGCAGTGGCCTGTGCCGGCGCCGTGGTCCTCGCGGTGCTCGTGCTGTGGGTGGCGGTGGTGCGCCGCCGCGGCGGCTCAGGTCGGAGCGCACCGGTCGGCGCGTTCGTCGCCCTGGCGGCGGTGTTGTCGTGCGCGGCGGCCGGGGCCGCGTCGGCGGCGCTGCACGCGGCGGATCTGCGGCGGGGGCCACTGCCCGGCTGGGCGCAGCGGTATGCGCGGGTCGAGGCCGAGCTGACGGTGACCGGCGACCCCCGAGTGACCCGGCCCCGGGTGCGCGGGTCCCAACGAACGCCTCCGGCGCTCGTGTTCACCGCCGATGCCGTCCGGGTCACCGCCCCGGACGGTGCGGTGACCGCCGTCCGGACGCCGACGCTGGTGGTGGTGCGGGGCCGGGGCGGGGGCGCGCCGTCCGGCGGCAGGGCGGGTGCCGGGTCGTCCCCGGCGTGGCGGACGCTGCTGCCGTCGACCCGGATCCGGGTGGTGGCGCGCGCCGCCCCGCCGCTGTCACCGGCCGACCAGGTCGCCGCCGTACTACGGGTCGACGCCGATGCGCCGCCCGTCAGGACGGGATCGCCGTCCCCCTTGCAGCGGCTGGCCGGGAGCCTGCGTGCCGGCCTTCGGGAGGCGACCGACGGGGTGCGGCCGGACGCCCGTGCGTTGCTGCCGGGCCTCGTGGTGGGCGACACCTCACGGGTGCCGCCGGACCTGGACGACGCCTTCCGGGCCACCGATCTGACGCATCTGCTCGCCGTCTCGGGCAGCAATCTGACCATCGTGCTCGCCCTGTTGATCGGCCCGCCCCATCTCGCGCTTCGTGCCGAACGCCGGGGTCTGGCCCCGCGCCTGGGCCTGTCGCTGCGGAGCACCGCGCTCATCGGCGGCGCCCTCGCGCTCGCCTTCGTCGCGGTGTGCCGACCGGATCCGAGTGTGCTGCGCGCGGCAGCCTGCGGGCTGATCACCCTGCTGGCGATCGGCACCGGCCGCCGGCGCTCCCTGCTCCCCGCGCTCGCCGCCGCGGTCCTGCTGCTGGTGCTCTACGACCCCTGGCTCGCCCGCAGTTACGGGTTTCTGCTCTCCGTACTGGCGACCGGTGCGCTGCTCCTGCTCGCCCCGCGCTGGAGCGCCGCCCTGCAGCGGCGCCGGGTGCCGGCCCGCCTGGCGGAGGTGGTGGCCGCGGCGGCCGCCGCACAGGCGGTCTGCGCACCCGTGGTCGTGGTGCTCTCCGCCCGGGTCGGGCTGGTCGCCGTGCCCTGCAATCTGCTCGCCGAACTGGTCGTGGCCCCGGCCACCGTGCTCGGCTTCGCCGTCCTCGCGGTCGCCCCTCTCGCCCCGCCGGCCGCACAGGCGCTGGCCTGGTGCGCGGCCTGGCCGGCCGAAGCCATCGCCGGCATCGCCCGAGCGGGGGCGTCGATGCCGGGAGCGGAGCTCGGGTGGCCGGGCGGCTGGCCGGGCGGCCTGCTGCTGGCCGCCGTCACCGTCGTTCTGATCACGGCCGGCCGTCGGGTGTTGCACCATCGCTGGCTCTGCGTGCTGTGCGCCCTGGCCCTGGTTCTGGCGATCTGCCGTCCGGCTCCGTTCACCCGCATTCTCACCGGCTGGCCACCGCCGGGATGGCTGGCCGTGGCCTGCAATGTCGGGCAGGGCGACGGTCTGGTCCTGGCCGCCGGGGACGGTACGGCACTGGTGGTCGACACCGGCCCCGAGCCCCGCGCCATCGACCGCTGCCTGACCGACCTGGGTGTCCGGCGCATCCCGCTGCTCGTCCTCACACACTTCCACGCCGACCATGTGGACGGCCTCCCCGGTGTGCTGCGTGGCCGTGCCGTCGGGGCCATCGAGACCACCTCGCTCCAGGAGCCCCCGGGGCAGGCCGAGTTCGTCCGCCGCCGGGCCGCGGCCGCCCGGGTGCCGGTCATCGTCGCCGCACCGGGGGAACGCCGCCGCCTGGGCCGGCTGGCCTGGGAAGTGCTCTGGCCGCCGGGCCCCGCGACGCCGGGGGTGCCCGGCCCGGCCGCCGTCCCCTCACCGCCCCTCCCGGGCCCCAACGACGCCAGCGTCACCCTGCTCGTCCGGACGGGCGGGCTGACCCTCCTTCTGCTCGGTGACCTCGAACCGCCGGCACAGCAGGCCCTGTTGGCAGCCCACCCGGAGCTGTCTGCGGTGGACGTCCTCAAGGTGGCGCACCACGGCTCCGCCTACCAGGACCCGCAGCTGATGCGACGGCTGGCGCCGCGGCTGGCGCTGATATCCGCCGGTGCCGGCAACCCGTACGGCCATCCGGCGCCCCGTACCGTCGCGGCGCTGCGTGCCCAGGGCGCCCGGGTGCTGCGCACCGACACCGACGGCTCCGTCGCGGTCCTGGGTTCCCGGGACCGGTTGACCGCGACGGTCCGGGGTCGCCGGATCCGGGCCGGGCGGCGGAGGCTCAGGGGCGGCAGACGTCGTCCGGCAGGCTCTGCCGGTCGGCGCAGGGGATGTGCTTGTACATCCGCATGATGTTCTTCGCCGTGTCGGAGTCCATGAACGCCAGGAACTTCGCGGTCAGTGAGCCGTCCTCGGGCCGCCCGTAGGTGTAGAGGTACTCCACCGTCCAGAAGGGGTAGTCCCGTTGCCGTCCCCACTCGATGTCCGGCTCGTGCCCGTCGAGCCGCACGCTGACCAGATGAGGACGGTTCGCCGCCGCGTGGACCTCGGCGTAGCCGATCGCCCCCGGCACCCGGTCCACCGCATCCAGCAGGCTCTTGGTGCTGTTCACCTCGCAGCGGGTCAGGCGTGCTCGCTCGTCGCGGTCCTTGTCACCGCAGTCGTACGACGACACCACGCCCGGCTCCGAGCGGTGCAGCACCGCTGTCTCGAACGCCCGGCGGGTGCCCGATCCGGCGTCCCGGCTCACCAGGCGGATCGGCAGGTCGTTGCCGCCCAGCTGCTTCCAGTTGGTGTACGTCCCGTCGTAGATCCTGCGGAGCCGAGCGAGGGTGAGGTCCTCGACCCCGGCCTTCTCGTTCGCCACGAGACCGAGCAGGGCCGCGGTAGGCAGGCGCTACTCCGCCTCGCGCCAGCCCTCGTATGCCGCCGCGAGGCCGTCCAGATGCGCCGGGTCGAGGGCTGCGGTCGGGTCCTCGACCACCACCAGCCACTGTGCGTCCTCCGCGTCGTCCTCGCCGGCCAGCGCGTCGCGCAGGAGCTGGGGCTCCTCGGCCAGGCCGAAGTCCTCGGCCAGTTGCTCCGCCAGCTCCTCCGCCGCATCGCGGTCGGGCAGCACCAGGACATGTCGTAGGTGTTGTGCATCGCTCACCGCACCATTGTCGGGCAGCGGGAGCGGCAGCGGGAGCGTGGGCCGGGACGGCGGTGTCGGTGGGCCGTGGGATGCTGGACCGCGATGGCCAGGAAGACAGCTCACGACGACCCGCTCGCCCCCGTCACGATCGCCGTGGGCCAGGAAGACCTGCTCCTCGACCGTGCCGTGCAGCAGGTGGTGGCGGCCGCCCGCGCCGCCGACGCCGACACCGATGTCCGCGACCTCACCTCCGACCAGCTGCAGCCCGGCACTCTCGCCGAGCTCACCAGCCCCTCGCTCTTCGCCGAGCGCAAGGTCGTGGTGGTGCGCGGGGCGCAGGACCTCTCGGCGGACACCGTCAAGGACGTCAAGGGGTATCTGGGCGCGCCCGCCGAGGAGATCACGCTCGTCCTGGTGCACGCCGGCGGCGCCAAGGGCAAGGGCCTGCTCGATGCCGCCCGCAAGGTCGGCGCGCGCGAGGTGGCCTGTCCCAAGATGACCAAGCCGGCGGACCGGCTGGCGTTCGTCCGGGGCGAGTTCCGCGCGGTGGGGCGCTCCGCGACGCCGGAGGCGTGCCAGGCGCTGGTCGACTCGATCGGCAGCGATCTGCGCGAGCTGGCCTCGGCCTGCTCGCAGCTGACCGCCGACATCGAGGGCACGATCGACGAAGCCGTGGTCGCGCGCTACTACACCGGCCGGGCCGAGGCGTCGAGCTTCACGGTCGCGGACCGCGCCGTCGAGGGCCGTGCCGCCGAGGCCCTGGAAGCGCTGCGCTGGGCGATGTCGACCGGCGTCGCCCCCGTCATGATCACCAGCGCGCTCGCCCAGGGCGTCCGCGCGATCGGCAAGCTGGCCTCCGCCCCGCGCGGCGCCCGCCCCGGCGACCTCGCCCGCGAGCTGGGCATGCCGCCGTGGAAGATCGACCGGGTGCGGCAGCAGATGCGGGGCTGGTCGGCGGACGGCGTGGCCACGGCGCTACGGGCGGTCGCCGCGGCCGACGCGGGCGTCAAGGGCGGCGGGGACGACCCCGAGTACGCCCTGGAGAAGGCCGTCGTCGCCATCGCCCGCGCGGCCCGCTCGCATCGCTGACCGTCCGACTGCGGAGCCCGCGGGCCGAGCCACGCCCGGAGCCGGAGGAGACGCCGGCGAGTGTGTCGCCATCCCTGGCCAGGACCTGATCCGAACGACACCCCCTAGCGGTGCGCGGCGGTCCGCAGCTGCTCCAGGGTGTCCCGCGCGCTGGTCTTCAGCATCGTCGCCACCTCGTCGCCGGTCGGCTGGGTGCCGGTGGTGGTGCTGGAGGTGTAGTTCGACCACGTCGACTGATACGTCATCCAGCCGTCCCGCACGCCGAGGATCATGTATGTGTTGCTGGTGCCGCCGTCGGTCCCCTTCTGGGTCACCAGATACGCCTCGTCGCCGATGCCGGTGACCGGCTCGACGCGGTAGTCGACCGTGGTCGCCTGCTTCTCGTACGCCCGGTAGCCGGCTGCGAACTCCGGGCCGGGGTCGCTCCGCCGGTGCAGGGTCGCGGTGTTGTAGAGCCAGGTCGAGGAGTACGCGGAGCTGCTCGTGCTCTGCCCCTTCAGCGTGACGTTGCACCACATGGTGTCCACGGACTTCTGCTGGGAACCGCTGTGCTGGGGATTGGCGGTGGCGGTCGAGCCGGTGCTGCCGTTCTCCTCGACGGTGAAGTCGGCGTTCTTGAACGGTGTCAGCGCGACGTCCGCGCACAGGTTGTCGGTGTACGCGTAGCCCGCCAGATCAGGGTCCGGCTCCGAGGAGAAGGCGCCGGTGGCGAACAGCACGGAGCCCCAGACCGCGGAGGCGGCGACCGCTCCGAGGACGGCCCACACCCACCCGGACACGCCACGGCCCGTGCCGCCCGCCGAGCCCGGCAGCGCCGGCGGCAGCGGCGGATAGCCGTACGCCCCCGGTGCCGGCGCTCCGTACCCGCCGGGCGCCTGGATTCCGTAGTCGCCGTGCACCGGCCCGAAGGCACCGGCCTGTGGTGCGCCGGGAGCGGCAGGCGCGCCCGGAGTGCCGGGTGCGCCGACCGCGGCAGGTGCGCCGGCTGTCGCAGGTGTGTCGGACGCGGCGGGAGCGGCGGGCGGAGTGGATGCGTTGGGTGCGCCGGATACGTTGGATGCGCCTGGTGCGGCATAAGGGTTGTCTGGGTTGTTCTGTTCCCCCGAGAGCGACATGCCCGAAGATTAGCGGACAAGCGTCCGCCGCGGACCCCTCCCGGGCAACGAAAAACCCCGCCTCCGCTCCGGGGAAGGAGCGTGGCGGGGCATCCGTATCAAGCATGCGCGGCCTGGTCGGCGGAAGCCGCCGGGCCGGGTGCGCCGCACCCGCGTGGCGAACGCAGGCCGTGTGCGGCGCGGTGGTGCACCGGTCAGGGAGCGGAGAGAGGGGCCGCTGGATCCCTGTCGGCAGGGGACTGCCGTGCGGCAGTCGGTCGATCGAAGGGTCAGCCCTTGAGGCCGGAGACCTTCTTGGCCAGCGCCGACTTCTTGTTGGCGGCGGCGTTCTTGTGGATGACACCCTTGCTGACGGCCTTGTCGAGCTTCTTGGCAGCCTCGGCCTGGGCGGTGGTGGCCTTCTGCAGGTCACCGGCCTCCACGGCCTCACGGGTGCGACGGATCGCGGTGCGGAGAGTGGACTTGACAGCCTTGTTGCGCTGACGAGCCTTCTCGTTGGTCTTGATCCGCTTCATCTGGGACTTGATGTTCGCCACGAAAGAGCCTTTTCAGGTTGGAGTTTCGAGTTGCGCCTCGTACGAGAGAGGGCACGAAGCGCAGTGGACCAGGCTACCAGCAGGGCCCGTGGCGCCCCAAAACGGTGCCCCGGTCGCACGGGGAACGCCTCCCGGGGGCCGGCCGGCGCCGTTCACAGACCGCCCAAACCGGACCGCGCCCCCCGCTCATGGGACGATGGGGGAGACGTCATACACCCGAGTCCCGCCTACCCGCGTTCACTGAATGGACCCTGCGTGCCCGCGACCCCTACGAACGTGCCGGAGCCGAGCCGTACCGACCCGGCTCTCCTCCGTAACTTCTGCATCATCGCGCACATCGACCACGGCAAGTCGACGCTCGCCGACCGGATGCTCCAGCTCACCGGTGTCGTCGACCAGCGGCAGATGCGCGCGCAGTATCTCGACCGCATGGACATCGAGCGCGAGCGCGGCATCACGATCAAGTCCCAGGCGGTCCGACTGCCCTGGGCGCCGTCCGAGGGCGAGGAGGACAGTGGTACCACCCACATCCTCAACATGATCGACACCCCGGGCCACGTCGACTTCACCTACGAGGTCTCCCGCTCCCTCGCCGCGTGCGAGGGCTGCATCCTCCTCGTCGACGCCGCCCAGGGCATCGAGGCCCAGACCCTCGCCAATCTCTACCTGGCGATGGAGAACGACCTCACGATCATCCCCGTGCTCAACAAGATCGACCTGCCGGCCGCCCAGCCCGAGAAGTTCGCCCTCGAGCTGGCCAACCTCGTCGGCTGCGAGCCCGGTGACGTCCTCAAGGTGTCCGCCAAGACCGGCGTCGGCGTGCCCGAGCTGCTGGACCGGGTGGTCCGCGAGGTCCCGGCCCCGGTCGGCGTGAAGGACGCCCCCGCCCGCGCGATGATCTTCGACTCGGTCTATGACGCCTACCGCGGTGTCGTGACCTACGTGAAGGTCGTCGACGGCACGCTCGGCAAGCGTGAGCGCATCAGGATGATGTCGACGGGCGCGGCGCACGAGCTGCTGGAGATCGGGACGAACTCCCCCGAGATGAAGCCGGCCGACGGGCTGTCCGTCGGTGAGGTGGGCTACCTCATCACCGGTGTGAAGGACGTCCGGCAGTCCAAGGTCGGCGACACGATCACCCAGTTCAACAAGGGCGCGACCGAGGCGCTGGGCGGCTACAAGGACCCCAAGCCGATGGTGTTCTCGGGGCTGTACCCGCTGGACGGCTCGGACTACCCGGAGCTGCGCGAGGCGCTGGACAAGCTCCAGCTCAACGACGCCGCCCTGGTCTACGAACCGGAGACCTCCGCGGCCCTGGGCTTCGGCTTCCGCGTCGGCTTCCTCGGCCTGCTGCACCTCGAGGTCGTCCGGGAGCGCCTGGAGCGCGAGTTCGGCCTCGACCTGATCGCCACCGCGCCGAACGTCGTCTACCGGGTGGACATGGAGGACGGCACCGAGCACACCGTCACCAACCCCAGTGAGTTCCCGGTCGGCAAGATCGACCGGGTGCACGAGCCGGTCGTAAGGGCCACGATGCTGGCGCCGAGCGAGTTCATCGGCGCGATCATGGAGCTGTGCCAGACCCGCCGCGGCACGCTGCTGGGCATGGACTACCTCTCCGAGGACCGGGTCGAGATCCGCTACACCCTGCCGCTCGCCGAGGTCGTCTTCGACTTCTTCGACCAGCTCAAGTCCAAGACCCGCGGCTATGGCTCGCTGGACTACGAGCCCACCGGCGAGCAGATCTCCGAGCTGGTCAAGGTCGACATCCTGCTGCACGGCGACAAGGTGGACGCGTTCTCCGCGATCACCCACAAGGACAAGGCGTACGCGTACGGCGTGCGGCTGGTCGCCAAGCTGCGCGAGCTCATCCCGCGGCAGGGCTTCGAGGTGCCGATCCAGGCCGCCATCGGCGCCCGGGTCATCGCCCGTGAGACGGTCCGCGCCATCCGCAAGGACGTCCTCGCCAAGTGCTACGGCGGTGACATCTCCCGTAAGCGGAAGCTGCTGGAGAAGCAGAAGGAAGGCAAGAAGCGGATGAAGATGGTCGGCAGCGTGGAGGTTCCGCAGGATGCCTTCATCGCGGTGCTGTCCTCGGACGACGGCGACAAGAAGAAGTAGCCGCCGGCGGTGACACGGGCAGGGCGTCGCTCCTCGGGGGGCGGCGCCCTGTCGTCCGTTGTCGTCTGTCCGGGTGGGTACCGGCGTGTATGCGGCGTGCGTCCCCGGGCTCCACGGGACGTTGCGTAATCGTTCCGTGCATACCGCGATACGGCCTGTGACCTGGAGTTTTGCTCTCGGCGTAGCGCGTCGGCGGGCGATGTGCGTGCTTGCGCACCTATCGCACTGGTCACATCGTCAACGAGTCGGCCGCAGCCCCTTACGTGTCGGCGCCACGCGCTCTAGTCTGATCACTGCTCAAAGGTTACTCGCGAGTCACCAGCAACGAAGCGGGCCCCGGAGGATGCCGTGACGGACACCCACACGCTGATCGACAACCGGCCGCCCTCGGTGGCGACCCTCTTCCTGGAGCGGGTGGCGGCCACGCCCGATACCGAGGCCTACCGCTATCCCGTCCCCCCGGCCTCGGGGGGCGGCCCCGACGACTGGAAGTCGCTCACCTGGGCCGATGCCGCGCAGCGGGTGCACGCCATCGCGGCCGGCCTGATCGCACTGGGCATCGAGCCCGAGGAGCGGGTGGCGCTGGCGGCCAACACCCGCGTCGAATGGATCCTCGCCGACCTCGGTGTGCTGTGCTCCGGCGCCGCCACCACCACGGTCTACCCCAGCACCAACACCGAGGAGACGGCCTACATCCTGGCCGACTCCGGCAGCCGGGTGTTGATCGCCGAGGACGCCGGGCAGCTCGCCAAGGCCCGCGAGCATCGCGCCGAACTCCCCGGGCTCGCACATGTCGTGGTCATCGACGAGGCGGCCGCCCAGCCCGCCGAGGGTGACCCCGACGGCTGGGTGCTCTCGCTCGCCGATCTGGAGAAGCGCGGCGCCGCCCAACTCCAGGCCGAGCCCGACTGCGTCACCGACCGGGTCGCCGCCCTGCGCGCCGACCAGCTGGCGACGCTGATCTACACCTCGGGCACCACCGGCCGCCCCAAGGGCGTGCGGCTGCCGCACGACTGCTGGTCGTACATGGCGCGCGCGATCCAGTCCACCGGGCTGGTCACCGCGGAGGACGTGCAGTACCTCTGGCTGCCGCTGGCACACGTCTTCGGCAAGGTGCTCACCGCCGGGCAGATCGCGACCGGCCAGGTGATCGCCGTCGACGGCCGGGTCGACAAGATCATCGAGAATCTGCCGATCGTGCGGCCGACGTACATGGCCGCCGTGCCGCGGATCTTCGAGAAGGTCTACAACGGCGTCGCGGCCAAGGCCCGGGCGGGCGGTGGCGCGAAGTACAAGATCTTCCAGTGGGCGGCGGAGGTGGCCCGCGAGTACGCGAAGGCCTCGCAGGACAACTTCCGGCGCACCGGCAGCACCTCGGTGCCCTTCGCGCTCGGGGCCAAGCACAAGGTCGCCGACGCGCTCGTCTACGCCAAGCTGCGCGAGGCCTTCGGCGGCCGGCTGCGCGCCGCGGTGTCCGGCTCGGCCGCGCTCTCACCCGAGATCGGCTACTTCTTCTCCGGCGCCGGCATCCACATCCTGGAGGGCTACGGCCTGACGGAGTCCAGCGCGGCCAGCTTCGTCAACCCCGGCGAGGCCTACCGCACCGGCACCGTCGGCAAGCCGCTGCCCGGCACCGAGGTGCGGATCGCCGAGGACGGCGAGATCCTGCTGCGCGGCCCCGGCATCATGCAGGGCTACCACGGCCTGCCCGACAAGACCGCCGAGGTGCTGGAGGCGGACGGCTGGTTCCACACCGGCGACATCGGCGAACTGTCCGCGGACGGCTATCTGCGCATCACCGACCGCAAGAAGGACCTGATCAAGACCTCCGGCGGCAAGTACATCGCGCCGGCCGAGGTCGAGGGCCAGTTCAAGGCGGTCTGTCCGTTCGTCTCCAATGTGCTGGTGCACGGCGCCAACCGGAACTTCTGCACCGCGCTGATCGCCCTCGACGAGCCGACGATCATGACCTGGGCGAAGGAGCACGGCCTCGGCGCCAAGGGATACGCCGAGCTCGTCGCCACCGACCAGGTCCGCGAGCTGATCGACGGCTACGTCGAGCGGGTCAACGAGGGCCTGCAGCGCTGGCAGCAGATCCGCAAGTTCCGGCTGCTGCCGCGTGACCTGGACATCGAGCACGGCGAGGTGACCCCCAGCCTCAAGGTCAAGCGGCCGGTGGTGGAGCGGGCATTCAAGGACCTGCTCGAGGAGATGTACGCCGGCAGCCGCGAGGCGTAGCGGGCGGCCCGGGTGCGGGCGATGGTCCGGGGCGACGTAGCGCCGCCCCGGACCATGCCGCCGGCCGCCCGCCGCCCGGCCCCTCGGGCTGCCCCGGGCGCGGCCCGGACCCGCCGGCCAACTCCCCTGGAGGGTCAGCCGAATCACCCCCCATTGGGCACCGACTTCCGTGACTCCGCGCTTATGGACGCGCTCGGTCTGTCACTCTGTCGGTGGCGCATCCGGCGCTGATGCGGAGCTGCTCGGGAGTTGGTCAATGAGGACGACAACTTCATCACCACCGGACGACGTCACCGGCGGCGCCGCCGCGGCGCGCACCCCGGCCGGCGGCGGCTCCCGTGGCGGACACCCCCACTCCCGTGCCGCCTGTCTGCCCGGTGACCCGCGGGCCGCGGCCGCCGCCCGGCAGTTCGTCCGGGCCGTGTTCACCGAGTGGGCGGCCGAGCGGCTGCCCGGCTCCCAGGACCTCACCGACCGCCTCGCCGACGAAGCGGTGCTGCTGGTCAGCGAGTTGGTCACCAACGCCGTGGTGCACGCGGGCACCGCCGTCGAACTCCGCTGCCGGCTGGAACCGCCGGCCGGGCCGGATCCGTACGCGATCCCGGCCCCGGCGGGGGACCCCGACCCGTACCCGTACCCGCACCCGGGGCCGGACCCCGGCGACGCGGCCGCGCCGGAGCGGGCCGGTGTCGTCGTCGAGGTCTCCGACCACCACCCGGCCCGGCCGGTGCGCGCCCGTGAGGAGGCCCCGGCGCCCGACGGAGGCGGCCACGGGCTCCAGCTGATCAGCGCGGTCGCCGAGTCCTGGGGCATCACCTACCGCCGCGCCATGAAGACCGTGTGGTTCCGGCTGTCCGCCGACGCGCGGCCGGAGCCGGACGGCGTCTACGACAACCAACTGCTCCAGCGCGGGCTGCGGGCCGCCGAGCTCCTGGCACCCACCCCGCGCCGCGCCGTCCGACAGACCTCCGAGGGCGACTGGGTGCACCGCGGCGCCCTCTCCTTCCTCGCCGAGGCGTCCGATCTGCTCTCCGGCCAGCTCGACGCCGACCAGGTCGCCTCCCTCGCCGCCCAGCTGGCCGTGCCGCGGCTGGCCGACTGGTGCGCGGTGTGGCTCTGCGACGGCGACGGCGGGGCGCCCGGGCGCGGCATCGAGGCGGACGGTGAGGCGCAGCGGCTCGCCCGCGTCTGGCACTCCAGCGAGAGCCGGATCGATTCGCTGCGCGTCGCCCTGGAGAAGGACCCGCCGCCGGTGTCCGGCGGGGACACCGGCCTGAGCAGCACGCCCGTCGCCGTCCGCTGGCCCTGGCCGCCGGAGCCCGGCGGCTACGGCCCCGGGGGCGCGTCCCTGGCCTGCCCGCTGGTGGCCGGCGGCCGGCGGCTCGGCACCCTGCTGCTCGGCCGGGCCGGGCTGCTGCGGTTCCCCGACGAGGTGGTCGGCCTGGTGGAGGACCTGTGCCGCCGGGTCGCCCGCGCCATGGCCACCGCCCGCGCCTACAGCCGGCAGGAGCGCATCAGCCAGGTCCTGCAGCGCCGGTTGTTGCCCCGCGGCCGCGCCCAGGTGCCCGGGGTGGCGTCGGCCGTGGTCTACGAACCCCGCGAGGGCGCCTGGGCGGGCGGCGACTTCTGGGACCTCTTCGACGCCGGTGACGGCCGCTGGTGCTTCGCCCTCGGCGACGTCTGCGGCAGCGGCCCCGAGGCCGCGGCGGTGACGGGCCTGGCCCGCCCCGTGCTCCGGCTGCTGGCCCGCGACGGCTTCGGCGTCGCCGACGTCCTCGACCGCCTCAACAAGACCATGGCCCGGGAGGCCGCGGACTCCGTCGCGGCGGTCGCGGCGGCCGTGGCGGCGGCCGGGGCGGGCGCCGAGGCCCCCGTCGAGATCCGCGACGAGGGCGAACAGGCCCGCTTCCTGTCCCTGCTGTACGGCGAGATCGTCCCGTACCACGGCGGCTCCGGCGGGGCCCGCTGCACGCTCGCCAGCGCCGGCCATCCACTGCCGCTGGTGCTCGGCGCGGACGGCGCGGTGCGCGTGGCCGCGGCGCCCCAGATGCTGCTGGGCGTGGTCGAGGACGCGGCCTATGTCAGCGAGTCCTTCGACCTCTGCGCCGGGGAGACGCTGCTGTGCGTGACCGACGGCGTGACCGAGCGCCGCTCGGGCCGGCGCCTGTTCGACGACGAGGACGGCCTGGCCACCGCGCTCGCCGCCTGCCGGGGGCTGGGCGCCACCGCCGTCGCGGAGCACATCCGCAGCACGGTGCACGCCTTCGCGCCGACGCCGCCGGACGACGACCTGGCGCTGCTGGTGCTCCAGGCCGCCGGGGCGGCGGAAGGGGGGAGCGGGGCGGACCCGTCCGGGCCGCCGCTCCCATGACGGACAATGGACCCCATGCCTTCCGCACTGCCTGATGGTGAGCCGATGCCCGAGGACGGGGCGCTGCCCCGTCATGCGCTGACGGGGGCGGCCGACCGGCCCCTCGGCTTCTATCTGCACGTGCCGTACTGCGCGACCCGCTGCGGCTACTGCGACTTCAACACCTACACCGCCAGCGAGCTGCGCGGCTCCGGCGGCGCCCTGGCCTCCCGCGACAACTACGCCGACCACGTCGTCGAGGAGATCCGGCTGGCCCGCAAGGTGCTCGGCGACGACCCGCGGCCCGTCGAGACGGTCTTCGTCGGCGGCGGCACCCCGACCCTCCTCCCGGCCGCCGACCTCGGCCGGATGCTGGCGGCGATCCGCGACGAATTCGGCCTCGCCCCGGGCGCCGAGATCACCACCGAGGCCAACCCGGAGTCCGTCGATCCGCGCTACCTCGCCGAGCTGCGCGCGGGCGGCTTCAACCGTGTCTCCTTCGGCATGCAGAGCGCCCGGCAGCACGTCCTGAAGATCCTCGACCGCACGCACACCCCCGGCCGCCCCGAAGCCTGCGTCGCCGAGGCCCGCGCCGCCGGCTTCGACCACGTCAACCTCGACCTGATCTACGGCACCCCCGGCGAGACCGACGACGACTGGCGCGCCTCCCTGGACGCGGCCCTCGGCGCCGGTCCCGACCACATCTCCGCCTACGCCCTGATCGTCGAGGAGGGCACCCAGCTCGCCCGCCGGATCCGCCGCGGCGAGGTCCCGATGACCGACGACGACGTCCACGCCGACCGCTATCTGATCGCCGAGGAGTGCCTCGCCGCCGCCGGGTTCACCTGGTACGAGGTCTCCAACTGGGCCACCACCGACGCCGCCCGCTGCCGCCACAACGAGCTCTACTGGACCGGTGCCGACTGGTGGGGCGCCGGCCCCGGGGCCCACAGCCACGTCGGCGGGGTCCGCTGGTGGAACGTCAAGCACCCCGGGGCCTACGCCCAGGCCCTGGCCGAGGGCCGCTCCCCGGGCGCCGGCCGCGAGATCCTGCCGGACGAGGACCGGCGGGTGGAGCGCATTCTGCTGGAGCTGCGGCTGGTGGACGGCTGTCCGCTCTCCCTCCTCGCCCCGGCCGGGGCGAGGGCGGCGGCGCGGGCGCTGGCGGACGGGCTGCTGGAGCGCGGGCCGTACGACGACGGCCGGGCCGTTCTGACCCTCCGGGGGCGGCTGCTGGCCGACGCCGTGGTGCGGGATCTGGTGGACTGACCGCTCGTCGGGGTGCGGAGTCCGACTACGCGGTGAGCCGGACCAGCGGGTTCGGGTACCCCGTTCCGCTGGACCACCTCGGCTTCGAGCTGGCTGCCGCCGGATTCCCGCTGTCGTCCCCGGTCACGGGCAGCCGGTAACGAAGTCGATCAACTCCTCCACCCGCCCGAGGAGTTGCGGCTCCAGGTCCTTGTAGGACCGCACGCAGCCCAGGATCCGCTGCCACGCCGCCCCCGTGTTCTCCGGCCAGCCCAGCGCCCGGCACACCCCCGTCTTCCAGTCCTGCCCGCGCGGGACGCGCGGCCACGCCGCGATGCCCACCGACGACGGTTTCACCGCCTCCCACACGTCGATGTACGGGTGGCCCACCACCAGCGCATGCTCCCCGGTCACCTCGGCCGCGATCCGGGACTCCTTCGAGCCGGGCACCAGATGGTCCACCAGGACGCCGAGGCGAGCATCCGGGCCGGGGGAGAAGCCGCGCACGATCGCCGGCAGGTCGTCGATGCCCTCCAGGTACTCCACGACCACGCCCTCGATGCGCAGGTCGTCGCCCCACACCCGCTCGACCAGCTCCGCGTCGTGCCGCCCCTCCACGTAGATGCGCCCGGCGCGGGCGACCCGGGCGCGGGCGCCGGGCACGGCGAGCGAGCCGGACGCGGTACGGGCCGGACCGGCCGGCGCCGGGCCGCTCTGCGGGCGGACGAGGGTGACGACGCGGCCCTCCAGGAGGAAGCCGCGCGGCGCCATCGGGAAGACCCGGTGCTTGCCGAAGCGGTCCTCCAGGGTGACCACCGGGCCCTCGGCCGACTTCTCGCAGCGGATCACGGCGCCGCAGAAGCCGGTGGTGACCTCTTCGACGACGAGGTCGGGATCGGCCGGTACTTCGGGGGCCGGGCGCTGCTTCTTCCAGGGCGGGGTGAGGTCGGGGCCGTACTGCTTGCTGCGCATGGGTCCGGTTCTCTCGTGGCGTCGGTAGTGGGGCGGGTGGTCAGGGGGACGGCGGCGTGCCGAAGCGAACGGTGAGGGCGTCGCGCTGCGCCCGTACGAAGGCCGCGTCCACGGTGGCGCCGTGCCCCGGTACGTACACCGCCTCCTCGCCGCCGAGGGACAGCAGGCGGTCCAGGGCCGCCGGCCACTGCTGGGGCATCGCGTCCAGTCCGGCGCTCGGCTCGCCGGACTCCTCGACCAGGTCGCCGCAGAAGACGATCTCGCGGGCGCCGCCCCGGCCCGGTACGAGGACGGCCAGATCGTGGGCGGTGTGCCCGGGGCCGACATTGGCGAGCAGGACCTGCCGGTCGCCGAGGTCGACGGTCAGTTCGCCGTGCACGTGATGGTGCGGGCCGACCAGGAGGTCGGCGGCCTCCGCGGCGGCCTCCCGGCCGACGCCGTGCCGTACCGCGTCCCGCCGCAGCTCGTCCCCCTCGCGCCGCAGCAGATCGGCGAGTCCCGCGGCGCCGAACACCTCGACGCCGGAGAAGGCGGCGGTGCCCAGCACATGATCGAAATGCGGGTGGGTGAGCGCGACATGCGTCACTTCCCGGCCCAGCACGCCGCGGATGGCGCGGCGCAGATCGGCGCCGTCGCGCAGGGTCGCGCCGGTGTCGACGATCATCACCCCGGTCGATCCGGCGATCACGCCGACGGTCTCGTCCCAGCCCGGCATCCGGCGTCGGGCGACTCCGTCACCGAGCCGTTCCCACCCGGCCTCTTCCCAAGCACTGTGCATACCGAGACGCTAGCTCCCTCGCGATAGCGTTGCCCGGCAGACCGGCCAGAACGGTCGATCACAGTCATCGGACGGCCGTTCATCGCGGCCGCCCTTGCCGGAGCTGTGCTACCCGGCCGTACACTGGGCTTCCGGGTCTGGCACTCGGCCCGCGTGAGTGCCAGGAGTGACGAGACGGCGACGCAGCAGGACTGGAGGTGCGCACCATGCTCAGTGAACGCAGGCTCGAAGTACTGCGTGCCATCGTCCAGGACTATGTCGGGACGGAGGAGCCGGTCGGCTCCAAGGCCCTCACCGAGCGCCACCAGCTGGGCGTCTCCCCGGCCACGGTCCGCAACGACATGGCGGCCCTGGAGGACGAGGGGTTCATCGCGCAGCCGCACACCAGCGCCGGGCGGATCCCCACGGACAAGGGCTACCGCCTCTTCGTCGACAAGCTGGCCGGCGTCAAGCCGCTGTCCTCCCCGGAGCGGCGGGCCATCCAGAACTTCCTCGACGGCGCCGTCGACCTCGATGACGTCGTCGGCCGCACGGTCCGGCTGCTGGCGCAGCTCACCCGCCAGGTGGCGGTCGTGCAGTACCCGTCGCTGACCCGTTCCACGGTCCGCCATGTCGAGCTGCTGTCGCTGGCCCCGGCCCGGCTGATGCTCGTACTGATCACGGACACCGGGCGCGTCGAGCAGCGGCTGATCGACTGCCCGGCGCCGTTCGGTGAGACGTCGCTGGCGGATCTGCGGGCGCGGCTCAACAGCCGGGTCGTGGGGCGCCGGTTCGCGGATGTGCCGAAGTTGGTGCAGGATCTCCCGGAGTCCTTCGAGCAGGACGACCGCGGCACGGTCTCGACAGTGCTGTCGGTACTGCTGGAAACTCTGGTGGAGGAGACCGAAGAGCGGTTGATGATCGGCGGCACCGCCAATCTCACGCGCTTCGGGCACGATTTCCCCCTGACCATCCGGCCGGTGCTGGAGGCCCTCGAGGAGCATGTGGTGATGCTCAAGCTGCTCGGAGAGGCCAAGGACTCGGGCATGACCGTACGTATCGGGCATGAGAATGCTCATGAAGGCCTGGCGTCCACATCGGTCGTCACGGTCGGCTACGGTTCGGGCGACGAGGCAGTCGCCAAACTCGGCGTGGTCGGACCGACCCGCATGGACTACCCCGGAACGATGGGAGCGGTACGCGCAGTGGCACGTTACGTCGGACAAATCCTCGCGGAGTCGTAAAAGTGGCCACGGACTACTACTCGGTCCTCGGCGTCAGCCGTGACGCCTCGCAGGACCAGATCAAGAAGGCCTTCCGCCGGCTGGCGCGCGAGCTGCACCCGGACGTGAACCCGGACCCGAAGACCCAGGAGCGGTTCAAGGAGATCAACGCCGCTTACGAGGTGCTGTCGGACCCGCAGAAGAAGCAGGTCTACGACCTCGGCGGCGACCCCCTCTCGCAGGCGGGCGGCGGCGGTGGCGCGGGCGGCTTCGGCGGCGCGGGCTTCGGCAACTTCTCCGACATCATGGACGCGTTCTTCGGCACCGCCTCGCAGCGCGGGCCGCGTTCGCGCACCCGCCGCGGCCAGGACGCCATGATCCGGCTCGACATCGAGCTGGGCGAAGCGGCCTTCGGCACGACCAAGGACATCCAGGTCGACACAGCCGTGGTCTGCACGACCTGCAGCGGTGAGGGTGCGGCGCCCGGCACCTCCGCCCAGACCTGCGACATGTGCCGCGGCCGCGGTGAGGTCTCCCAGGTCACCCGGTCCTTCCTCGGCCAGGTCATGACGTCGCGGCCGTGCCCGCAGTGCCAGGGCTTCGGCACGGTCGTGCCGACGCCGTGCCACGAGTGCGCGGGCGACGGCCGCATCCGCTCCCGCCGCACCCTGACCGTCAAGATCCCGGCCGGTGTCGACAACGGCACCCGGATCCAGCTGGCGGGCGAGGGCGAGGTGGGCCCCGGCGGCGGCCCGGCCGGTGACCTCTACGTCGAGATCCACGAGGTGGCGCACTCGGTCTTCCAGCGGCGCGGCGACGATCTGCACTGCACGGTCACCATCCCGATGACGGCGGCGGCGCTGGGCACGAAATGCCCGCTGGAGACCCTCGACGGAGTCGAGGAGATCGATGTCCGGCCCGGCACGCAGTCCGGCCAGTCGATCCCGCTGCACCAGCGCGGTGTGACGCATCTGCGCGGTGGCGGCCGCGGCGACCTGATCGTCCACGTCGAGGTGCAGACCCCCTCCAAGCTCGACCCCGAGCAGGAGGAGCTGCTGCGGCGGCTGTCCAAGCTGCGCGGCGAGGAGCGGCCCACCGGGCAGTTTCAGCCGGGACAGCAGGGGCTGTTCTCGCGGTTGAAGGACGCGTTCAACGGGCGGTAGACGCCCGGGAGCCGCAGCGGGTGACACCCGCTGCGTGCTCCGGCCCCGGTTCGGGGCGTGGCGGTGGGCGTGACACGATGTGGTCATGCCCACCGCGCTGACCGATCTCTGCCGCTACCCGATCGTGCAGGCCCCGATGGCGGGCGGCGCCGCCCGCCCGGAGCTCGCCGCCGCCGTCAGTGAGGCCGGCGGCCTCGGCTTCCTCGCCGCCGGTTACAAAACCGCCGACGGCATGTACCAGGAGATCAAACAGCTGCGCGGGCTGACCGGCCGCCCCTTCGGCGTCAACCTCTTCATGCCGCAGCCCAGCCTCGCCGATGCGGCCCCCGTCGAGGTCTACCGCGAGCAACTCGCGGGCGAAGCGACCTGGTACGAGAGCCCGATCGCCGAACTCGACCCCTACGGCGGCGCCGACGACGGCTACGAAGCCAAGCTGGCCATCCTGCGCGAGGACCCGGTCCCGGTCGTCTCCTTCGCCTTCGGCTGCCCCTCCCGCGCCGTGTTCGACGGCTTCGCCGAGGTCGGTACGTACACCATCGTGACGGTCACCACCGCGGCCGAGGCGCAGGCCGCGCAGTGGTCGGGCGCGGACGCGGTCTGCGTCCAGGGCATAGAGGCGGGCGGCCACCAGAGCACCCACCGCGACGACCCACAGGCCGACGGGACCGGCGCCGGCGTCGGGCTCCTCTCCCTGCTGGCCCAGGTCCACGAGGCCGTGCAGATCCCGATCATCGCCGCGGGCGGACTGATGCGTGGCTCGCAGATCGCCGCCGTACTGGCCGTGGGTGCCTCGATGGCGCAGCTCGGCACGGCCTTCCTGGTCACGCCGGAGTCGGGCGCCAACACCCTGCACAAGCAGGCCATGACCAACCCGCTGTTCACCCGCACCGAGCTGACCCGGGCGTTCTCCGGGCGTCCGGCCCGCGGCCTGGTCAACCGTTTCCTGCGCGAGCACGGCCCGTACGCCCCGGCCGCCTACCCCGCCGTCCACCACCTCACCTCCGGGCTGCGCAAGGCCGCGGCGAAGGCGGGCGACGCGCAGGGTATGGCGCTGTGGGCCGGACAGGGCCACCGGATGGCGCGCGAGCTGCCGGCCGGGCAGCTGGTGGAGGTGCTGTCGGCCGAACTCGACGTCGCACGCTCCGCGTTGAACCTCCCCGCAGGCGGTAGCGCGTCATGACCGCCCCCGTCTTCCTCGTCGACTCGATGGCGGACGTACGGGCCGGCGGCTCGCTGACCCTGGACGGCCCCGAGGGCCGGCACGCGGTGTCGGTGCGGCGGCTGCGGGTGGGCGAGGACATCGTGCTGACGGACGGCGCCGGCTCCGGCGCCGAGGGCACGGTCGCCGCGGTCGAGGGCAAGGACCGGCTGACCGTCACGGTGACGGACGTCCGCACCGAGGCCCCTCCGACGCCCACCCTCACCGTCGTCCAGGCGCTGCCCAAGGGCGACCGGGGCGAACTGGCCGTCGAGACGATGACCGAGACCGGCGTGGACGCCGTCGTGCCCTGGCAGGCGGCGCGCTGCATCACCCAGTGGAAGGGCGAGCGGGCCGCCAAGTCGCTGGCCAAGTGGCGCGCCACGGCCCGCGAAGCCGGCAAGCAGTCGCGCCGGCTCACCTTTCCCCGGGTCGCCGACCCGCTGACGACCCAGCAGGTGGCCGCCCTCCTCGCGGACGCCGCCTTCGCCGCCGTCCTCCACGAGGAGGGCAGCGCCCCCCTGGCCACCGCCGAACTCCCCACCGAGGGTTCGATCGTGCTCGTCGTCGGCCCCGAAGGCGGCGTGTCCCCCGAGGAGTTGGCGGCCTTCGCCGAGGCCGGTGCGCGGCCCTACCGCCTCGGTGCGACCGTGCTGCGCACCTCCACCGCCGGTACGGCCGCGACGGCGCTGCTGCTGGGTCGTACCGGACGCTGGAGCTGACCGCTCGCCCCGGGCCGCCGCTCCGGCGGTGGCCATCGGCTCGGTGACGGTGCCGGCGCCACGTCGTCGCTACCGGGTGGGTCCCGCCGGCCCCCTCACGGACAGCGCCGGGGCGCGCGGATTCAGGGGTGCACGCGGGCCACCGACCCTGCTGTCGCGACGAGTTCGGGCAGCGCGCCGGTGAACGTCGGCAGCAGTTGCAGACAGACGGCCCATGCCTCGACGTTCGCGGCCAGATGCTCCCGGGTGAGGGCCTCGGCGCGCGCCCGCACCGGCTCCCAGGCCGGGGCGCCGGCCTTCTCGCGGGCATACCGGCGCAGACAGCCGAGGGCCGCCGACGCGGGCGCCCCGTGGGTCAGGAGGTCGTCCGGGGCGAGCTTCCCGCACCGCAGCGCCCGGCCGATCCAGTCCGCTCCGTACTCGGGAACGGCAGCCAGGGCCGCCACCAGCAGTTCACGGGGGCAGTCCGGACGGTCCACCAGGGCCTCCGGAAGGCCGTCCGGGAGGGTGCCGGCGCCGAGTGCCGCCACGAGCGCGGGCCAGGGCGGCTCCATGCCCTCGGCGAGGAGGCGGTGCACCCGCTCCGCGGGGGTGCCGGCCGCATGGGCCAGAAAGGCCAGCAGCCGCTCCGGGGACTCTTCCTCGGCCAGCCGGGCCCGCAGCCGCGCCGGCCCGTCCGGGGCGTCGAGCAGCTGCTCGGTGTGCCGCCGCAGCAGCGCCGGGAGCCGGTCCATGGCCAGGACCTCCCGGACGGCGTCCGGGCCGCCGCGCTCCCACACGGCGGTCAGCAGCCGGAGCCGGGCGGCCGGCACATGGAGCCGCAGCCGACCGACGATCGTGCGGGCCACGCCGGTGTCGCCGGACTCCAGGCCGGCTGTCAGGCGGTCGCGGTGGTGGCTGACGCTGGTCTCCTCCAGGACGGCCAGCAGCTCGTCCGCTACGGGGCGGGTGCCGCCGCCGCGCAGCCGCCCGGCGAGCAGCCGCTCGCGCTCGCCCCGGGGGAGATCGGCGCAACGGAACAGCTGGGCGTCCACCGCCGGTTCGTCGAGATCGAGGAGGTGGGCCAGCTTCTCCTCGCACAGCTCGTCCGTGGCGGCCATCGCCACCTGCGCGGACAGGCCGTGCGCGGCGACGACGGCGTCGCGGACCGCCGGGGTGGGGTTGCCGTAGACGAGGAGGTGCTGGACGGCCCGCGCGTCCAGGTGCGGGACGACGGCGCTCTGCGCCTCCTCGGTGGCGCACTGGAACATGCCGAGGAACGCCGGCCGCGAGGAGTCCGACCGGACGGCCGGGAACTCCGCCTCCAGCGGCCGCGGCCAGCTGGTGTGGCGCTTCCTGCGGCCGGACGGCACGGCGGCGTCCGCGATCAGCTCGGCGACGGTGCCCCGGGCGCGGCCCGTCCGGGCGTAGCACGTCAGCCAGTTGACGGGGTCCGTGCCGAGTGGTGTGAGCAGCGCGGCGAGGGCCTTGCGGGTCGGTTCGTGGTCGTAGGGCAGGGTGTCCAGCACATACGCCGCCGGCCGCACCTCGGTCAGCACCCGCTCCACCGGCAGCCAGCCCTCGCGGATGCCGCGTCCGAGGGTGTGGTGGAGGATCATCCAGGTGGGGTCCGCGTCGGGGCCGGCGAGGGTGTCGAAGGGCAGTTCGGCGGCCCACCGGGCGGTGCCGCCGGGGTCGGCGCGGAAGCTCTCCCGCACCAGGGCGGCGGGGCAGCCCTCCCACTGGGCGAGCCGGAGCAGCCGACCGCCCGGGCGGAAGGTTGATCCGCGGCGGGTCTCGCTGTCGAAGGGGAGGCGCTCGTGCTCGCGCAGGATCAGCTCCCAGTCGAGACCCGCGGGCTTCACGGTGGGGTCCTTCCCGAGCCGGAGCGCGATCAGGGCACGTAGCTGCTCCGGGTCGGTCCACTCCCCGGCGGGCCGCCGCTCACGCAGGAAGGCCGCGGTGTCGGGTGCCTCCAGGGCCGCGTGCAACACGCCCGGCAGCCACGGGTGTCCGAGCCGGGCGTGCCGCGGCAGCCGCGGTATGCCGCCGGCCAGCGCCTCGATCCCCTCGGCGCCGGTCAGTTCCGCGAGGGTGCGGCAGGCGTCCAGGACCACGGGCGGCGGCAGGAACGGGCCCAGGGCGACCAGCGACTGGGCGATCAGACCGGGGAACGGGCCGGTCAGGGCGAGGACCAGCTCGACCTCCGTGGCCTCCTCGCCGAGCACCGCGACCAGGCTGTCCTCCCCGTCGTCCCAGGCCGGGTCCGCGGGGTCGGCGGCGCGGAAGACGGCCGGCAGCAGGCCGGGGAGGCGGTGCATCGCGCGGACCCTGACGTCGTCGTCCGGGCGGAATTGGGCGCTCCACAGGGCCCGCGCGAGGACCGGATCGCCGGTCGAGGCTGCCGCCAGGAGGAATTCCCCGGCGTCCGTGGCAAGCGCCGCCCGCAGCGCCGCGGGCTCCGGGCCGGTCAGCCGCACCACCAGCTCCTGGGAGAGCCCGAACCGATCGGCGAGGGCGGCCAGTAGCTCGGGGCGCAGTCGCTCGGTGAGCGCGTCGGCGGCGGCCGGTTCGGCGAGGCTCAGCGCGAGGCAGAGCGCGGAGCGGGAGCTGTCGGTCACGGGGGCGGTCCCTTCGGGGCGTGTGCGGCGCACGGCCGGCGATGTGCAACGCCGGTACGCGAACGATCGTGGCACGCCCCACTGACAGTGCCCGCCCACAGCGCGGCGGTGCGCCGCCCGGCCCTCAGGAGCCGCGCGGCGCACCGCCGTTCACGCCGGCCGACCGAAGGTCAGACCAGCTCGGCCTTGAGCGAGATGTCCTTGACCCCCGCCAGCGCCTGGCTCACCGGGCAGTTGGCCTTGGCGTCCTGGGCGGCTGCCTGGAAGTCCTCCTCGGACAGGCCGGGGACGCTGGCCCGGACGTTCAGGACGATGGAGGTGATGCCCTCGCCCGGCTGGAAGGTGACGTCGGCCTGGGTGTCCACCGCCGTGACGGTGTAGCCCTTGCCCGCCAGGCCGTGCGAGAACGCCATGGAGTAGCAGGCGGAGTGGGCCGCCGCGATCAGCTCCTCGGGGCTGGTGACGCCGTTGGGCTGCTCCGCGCGGGCGGGCCAGTTCACGTCGTACGTACCGACCTTGGAGGAGTCGAGGGCGACGGAACCCTTGCCCTCCAGGAGGTTGCCTTCCCAGTGGGTCTTGGCGGTGCGCGTGGTTGCCATGGTGGATAACTCCTGGTTGTGGGCGATAAGAGGTCTGCCGGGCCAGCTTAGTGATCCGCGGGCCCCGCGGCCGGGTGAACGGGCCGCAGCCCGGTAGCATCCGAGGCCGTACGCACCGTGCGTACGGCGGGCGCGTACGGCGTCCGCCGCGTGAACCGTGAGGAGCCCACCGGTGGCGGGAGAACCGCAGGCCGACTGCCTGTTCTGCAAGATCGTCGCAGGGGAGGTGCCGGCGACCATCGTCCGGGAGACCGCGACCACCGTCGCCTTCCGTGACATCAACCCCCAGGCCCCGACCCACATCCTGGTGATCCCCAAGGTCCACTACCCCAATGCCAAGGAGCTCGCCGCCGCGGAGCCGGCCATCGCCGGCGACGTGCTGCACGAGGCGGGGATCGTGGCGGCCGAGGAGAAGGTCGACGAGACCGGCTACCGCATCGTCTTCAACACCGGACCCGGTGCCGGCCAGACCGTCTTCCACGCCCATGCGCACCTGCTGGGCGGCCGCGACCTCCAGCGCCTGGTCTGACGGAACCGAGGATCCGAGTTGTCCCCACGTGAACTGGTCGTCCTCGGCACGGCCAGCCAGGTCCCCACCCGGCACCGCAATCACAACGGCTATCTGCTGCGGTGGGACGGCCAGGGGGTGCTCTTCGACCCCGGTGAGGGCACCCAACGCCAGATGCTGCGGGCCGGGGTCGCCGCGCACGACCTCAACCGGATCTGCGTCACGCACTTCCACGGCGACCACTCGCTGGGCCTGGCCGGGGTGATCCAGCGGATCAACCTGGACCGGGTGCCGCACCCCGTCACCGCGCACTATCCGGCCGGCGGCCAGCACTTCTTCGACCGGCTCCGGCACGCCACGGCCTACCGCGAGACGGTCCGCCTCAAGGAGCGCCCGGTGGCCGCCGACGGCGAACTGGACCGCACGAAGTCGTACGTCCTCGAGGCGCACCGCCTCTCCCACCCCGTCGAGTCCTACGGCTACCGCCTGGTGGAGCCGGACACCCGGCGGATGCTGCCCGACCGGCTGGCCGCGCACGGCATCGCCGGCCCCGACGTCGGCCGGTTGCAGCGCATGGGCGAGCTCGACGGCGTCCGCCTCGACGAGGTCAGCGAGGAGCGTCCGGGGCAGAAGTTCGCCTTCGTGATGGACACCCGGCTGTGCGACGGCGTGTACGCGCTCGCGGCGGGGGTGGACATGCTCGTCATCGAGTCGACCTTCCTGGACGAGGATCGCCAGCTGGCCGTGGAGCACGGGCACCTGACGGCCGGGCAGGCAGCCGGCGTGGCCGCCGAGGCCGGGGTGCGCCATCTGGTCCTGACCCATTTCTCGCAGCGCTACTCCGACCCCGGGGAGTTCGAGCGGCAGGCACGCGCGGCCGGGTTCGACGGCGAACTCACCGTCGCCCAGGACCTGATGCGCGTGCCGCTCCCCAAGCGGCGCTGAGTCCGCCCGCGCCTGCGGCGGGGCGGACCGTCCACGCCTACGGCAGGTAGTACATCGGGTTCGGCAGTTTGAACGTGCGCTTGCCAGCGCCGCCCTGGAGGTCGCTGTACTGGTCGCCGAAGTTGGCGACGACGGTGTAGCCGAGCGACTCGATGTGCTTGCGCGTCCCCGACTTGTACTCGACGGTCGAGCACGTCGAGCCGCAGGGCAGGTACGGGGGCGGGTGCTCGGTGTTCTTCAGGAAGACGTGCCCGCGGTCGAGCGGTACCCGGTAGCCGACGTTCTTGAGGTTGCGCACGCTCCACTTGCGCTGCGCCTCTTTGCGGCCGGTGAGGAAGAAGACCTCGGCGCCCTTGTCGTGGGCCCAGTCGACGAGCCGGTTCATCCCGAAGACCGGGTCCATGTCGGTGCCTGCGAGGTACTTGTCCTGGCTCTCCGGGGTGAAGTGGAAGCCGACCTGGAGCTCGTAGTTGTACGTGAGCAGGGTGGTGTCGTCCATGTCCAGGACGATGGCGGGCCGTGCCCGCCTGCCGGAGCCGGCGGCGGGGTGCGCCAGCTCTCCGGCCAGATAGGCGCGGGCCTTCTTCTCGATGCCGCGGACCTGGTGGGCGTAGTTGCTGTGCGGTGAGGCGTAGTGCTCGCCGTCCTCCGTCACCGTGTCGCCGTAATACGCCTTGATCTTGTCCTGCACCTGCGTGAGGTTGGGTATCTCCTTGTCGGTGCGCGGCACGGAGTGCTCGGCGCTCGCCTGGCCGACGCCGAACGCGGCGCTGCCGGCGACGAGGGCGGTGACTGCCGCGGCCCCCAGGCGGGTGCGGCGGGAGAGGGCAGGGCGGGTGCGGTGGGGGAGGACAGGGCGGCTGTGGTGGGGGAGGAGGGGACGGGGCATGCGCGGCTCCTTCGGACGGTGTGAGCGCCCGGCGGGCGCTCCGTTAGGTGTCTAACAGAGCCGCCAATTCCCTATCTACGCGCGAAGATTCAACGGTTGGTAAAGCCTTGCGGGGGTGGGGTGTTGACGGGCCTGACGCGGGCTCCCTACTCTCCGACTGCATATGGGGACGTCGCCCACATATGCAACCGACCCTCGGCAGCGCAGGAGTCACCCGCATGGACAGCCTCGTCATCGCCGAGGTCCGGCTCATCCCGGTCCTGGTGGCCGATCCGCCGCTGCTCAACACCCTGGGCGTCCACCAGCCCTACACGCCCAGGCTGATCATCGAGGTGACGACGGAGGGCGGGCCACCGGCCTCGGCGAGACGTACGGCGACACCGAGTACCTCGACCTGGCGCGCCCGTTGGCCACCGCACTCGTCGGCCGCGCGGTCACGGATCTGAACCAACTGCCGATGCTGGCCGCCGAGGTGTGCGGTGACTCGCCCGCCGCGACCGCGACCGCGACCGCGACCGCGATTGCGACCGGGACCGCGATTGCGACCGGGACCGCGACCGACGCCGTCGACGCCGGCGGACTGCGCGGCGTACAGACCGCCGACAAGCTGCGCCCGTCCGTGCTTTCGGGCTTCGAGGTGCCTGCCTCGACGCAGATCGTCCTCTCCGACCACCACTACTGGGGCGGCCTGCGCAACACCCGCGAACTCGCGGCGATCTGCCGGACCTTCGGCGTCGGCCTCTCCATGCACTCCCACACCCACCTGGACGTCGGCGACGCCCCCGGCCTGGGCGTCGCACTCGACCGCGATCGGCTCGCGGTGCTGCACCGCCGCCGGCTGGACGACGACGGCGCCTTCCGCTCCCGCGACGACGTCGCCGCGATGTGGGTGGCGGATCCGGAGTGGGTCGCCCCTGTGGTGCCCCGCTGGTGACCTCCCGCCACCCGGCCCGCACGGCCGCGGCGGGCGAAGAGGTGACGACGGGACGGCCAATCCTCCCCAAACACCCGCCATCCGCGTACGGTGTGGCACGGCTCGTGGCGGTGCGCCACAGTGGTCCCGTAAGTGATCTTTGAAAGGGGCTGTTCCATGGCACAGGAAGTGCGCGGCGTCATCGCGCCGGGAAAGAACGAACCCGTTCGGCTGGAGACGATCCTGGTGCCGGACCCCGGCCCCGGCGAGGCCGTGGTGAAGATCCAGGCGTGCGGGGTGTGCCACACCGATCTGCACTACAAGCAGGGCGCGATCAACGACGACTTCCCGTTCCTGCTGGGGCACGAGGCGGCGGGTGTGGTCGAGTCGGTCGGGGCCGGCGTGACGGACGTGGCGCCGGGTGACTTCGTCGTCCTCAACTGGCGGGCCGTCTGCGGAGCGTGCCGGTCGTGTCTGCGCGGACGTCCGCAGTACTGCTTCAACACGCACAACGCACAGCAGAAGATGACGCTGAAGGACGGCACCGAGCTCAGCCCCGCGCTGGGCATCGGCGCGTTCGCCGACAAGACGCTGGTCGCCGCCGGGCAGTGCACCAAGGTCGACCCCGGGGTCTCACCGGCCGTCGCCGGGCTGCTGGGGTGCGGTGTGATGGCCGGCATCGGTGCGGCCATCAACACCGGCGGCGTGGGGCGCGGCGACTCGGTCGCGGTCATCGGCTGCGGCGGTGTGGGCGACGCCGCCGTGATGGGCGCGCGGCTGGCCGGCGCGGCCCGGATCATCGCGGTCGACATCGACGACCGCAAGCTGGACACCGCCCGCACCATGGGGGCCACCCACACCGTCAACTCCCGTTCCACCGACCCGGTCGAGGCGGTGCGCGAGCTGACCGGCGGCTTCGGCGCCGATGTCGTCATCGAGGCGGTCGGCCACCCCGAGACGTACAAGCAGGCGTTCTACGCCCGGGACCTGGCCGGCACGGTCGTCCTGGTGGGCGTGCCCACCCCGGAGATGACCCTGGAACTCCCCCTGCTGGACGTCTTCGGACGCGGCGGCGCCCTCAAGTCCTCCTGGTACGGCGACTGTCTGCCCTCCCGCGACTTCCCGATGTTGATCGACCTGCACCAGCAGGGCCGGATCGACCTCTCCGCGTTCGTCACCGAGACCATCGGCATCGAAGACGTCGAGCACGCCTTCGCACGCATGCACGCGGGCGATGTCCTGCGCTCGGTGGTGACGCTCTGATGACGGCCCGTATCGACCACCTCGTCACCTCGGGGACGTTCTCACTCGACGGCGGCACCTGGGACGTCGACAACAACGTGTGGATCGTCGGCGACGACGTCGAGGCGGTCGTCATCGACGCCGCGCACGACGCCGACGCCATCCTGGCGGCCCTCGGGGGCCGCGCACTGCGCGCCATCATCTGCACCCACGCGCACAACGACCACATCGACGCCGCCCCGGCCCTGGCCGCCCGTACCGGCGCCCTGATCCACCTGCACCCCGACGACCTGCCGCTGTGGAAGCAGACCCACGCCGACCACGCCCCGGACGCCCACCTGGCCGACGGTCAGGTACTGACCATCGCCGGTACGGATCTGACCGTGCTGCACACCCCGGGGCACGCGCCGGGCGCGGTCTGCCTGCACGCCCCCGAACTGGGCACGGTCTTCACCGGTGACACCCTCTTCCAGGGCGGCCCCGGCGCCACCGGCCGGTCGTTCTCACACTTCCCGACGATCATCGACTCGATCCGGGACCGGCTGCTGACCCTGCCGCCCCGGACCGTGGCCCGCCCCGGCCACGGCGAGAGCACCACCATCGGGGACGAGGCCCCGCACCTGGCGGAGTGGATCAGCAGAGGCCACTGAGCCGTCACGCCTCGCCGGCCGCCCGCTCCAGGATGCGGGCGGCCACCGCGGGGGAGTCCACCAGCGGATGCAGCGCGAGCGCCCGCAGCGCCGCGCGCCGGTCCTTGAACGTCGCGGCCTCCACGGTCGCCCGCTCCACCGCCTTGACCTGGAGCATCAGCCCCAGCTGGTCCTCCTGCAACGGTGCGCAGGGCAGCGGGCGGGCCCCCTGGGACGTCACCTCGCACACCGTCTCCACGATCGCGTCCGGTGCCAGCTGAGGCACCGTCGAGCCGTTGCGGACGTTGAGGATGAGCCGGCTGCCCCGGTCGGCCGTGATGGCGTGCATCAGGGCCAGCGCGACCCGGTCGTAGCCGCCGCCCTCCAGGTCGTGGCTGTCGCGCTGCCAACCGCCGCTCGCCTCCCGGCTGTGCGCCAGGTACGTCTCCTCGCGCTGCAGCCGGGTCCGCTCCCACAGCTCGTACACCGCCTGCGGCCCGTCCGCGGTGGCGGCCCGCTCGAAGAAGCCGCCCTGCTGCTGGTCGAGGTACTCGCCGCGGGTCTCGCGGGTGTCCCGTATCGAGGCCAGGCTCTCGCGTCGGAAGTAGTAGTAGTGCAGGTACTCGTTGGGGAGCGCGCCCAGCGTGCGCAGCCACTCGGCGCCGAACAGCCGGCCCTCCTCGAAGGAGCCGAGCGCGGCCTCGTCCGCCAGCAGCCCGGGCAGCAGCTCGGTGCCGTCCACGGTCAACGACCGCAGCCAGCCCAGGTGGTTGAGCCCCACGTAGTCGTACGTCGCCCGGCCCGGGTCGGTGAGCGCCGCAGGGTCCGCGCCGGCCGCGCGGATCGCCCGGCGCACCAGCCCCACCGGTGAGTCGCAGATCCCGATGACGCGGTCGCCCAGCACCTGCGACATCGCCTCGGTGACCGTGCCCGCGGGGTTGGTGAAGTTGATGACCCAGGCCTGCGGGGCGAGCGCGGCGACCCGCTCGGCGATGTGCAGCGCCACCGGGACGGTCCGCAGGCCGTAGAGGACGCCGCCCGCGCCGACCGTCTCCTGGCCCAGCACGCCCTCGGAGAGCGGGATCCGCTCGTCGCGCACCCGGCCCGCCGTACCGCCCACCCGGATCGCGGAGAAGATGAAGTCGGCGCCCGCCACGGCCTTGTCCAGGTCCGTCTCGACACGTACGGTCACCGGCCTCGGGTGACCCTGCGCCTGCCGCGCCAGAACGTCGGCGATCACCGCTGTCCGGCGTGGGTCGGTGTCGTACAGCGTCACTTCGGAGACGGAGCGTGCCGGGTCGTCCAGCAGCGCGCGGTGGACCAGCGGCACCCGGAAACCGCCACCGCCGAGAATCGTGAGCCTCATGGGGCGGAACGTACCGCAGCATCGGGCAGACTGGCGGCACGTGCCCAGAGGAGAGGGGAGAGCGCGGTGAGCAGTGGCCGACGCGATGTCCAACCGCCGGCGGGCCCGGCCGGTGTGCCCACGGACCTCGACCCGCTGGCCGAGGTGCGCCACGCGGGCGATCCGCGCACGGACGTCTATCTGACCGGCACGGTCTTCCTCGACATCATCTTCACCGGCCTGGATTCCGCGCCGGTGCGCGGCACCGAGTCCTGGGCCCGCGGCATGGGCTCCAGCCCCGGCGGCGTCGCCAACATGGCCACCGCGCTGGCCCGGCTCGGGCTGCGCACCTCACTGGCCGCCGCGTTCGGCGACGACATGTACGGCGAGTACTGCTGGGAGGCGCTCTCCCAGGGCGAGGGCATCGACCTGTCGATGTCCCGCACGGTCCCCGGCTGGCACTCCCCGGTGACGGTCTCCATGGCGTACGAGGGCGAGCGCACGATGGTCTCGCACGGCCACGAGGCCCCGCCGCCCGAATCCGCCTTCGACGGCGCGCACGCGCCGGGCTGCCCGCCGCCGTCGCGCGCCTGCGTCGCCTCGCTGGTGCCCGGCCGCCGGGAGGGCTGGCTCGGCTGCGCGGCCGGCCGCGGCAGCCGGATCTTCGCGGACGTGGGCTGGGACGACAGCGGCCGCTGGGACCCGGCCGACCTCGCCGACCTCGAACACTGCGAGGCCTTCCTGCCCAACGCCGAGGAGGCGATGCGCTACACCCGCACCGACTGCCCGCGCGCGGCTGCCCGCAAGCTCGCCGAACGGGTGCCGCTCGCGGTGGTCACCATGGGTGCGCAGGGCGCCTGCGCCGCGGACGGGCGCACCGGCGAGACCGCCGAGGTCCCCGCGATCGCGGTGGAGGCGCTGGACCCGACCGGCGCGGGCGACGTCTTCGTCGCCGGATTCGTCACCGGCACCCTCGCCGATTGGCCGCTCGCCGACCGGCTGGCCTTCGCGGGTCTGAGCGCCGCCCTGTCGGTGCAGGAGTTCGGCGGCTCGCTCTCCGCGCCCGGCTGGGCCGAGATCGCGGCCTGGTGGCAGGGGGTGCGGACCTGCCAGGCGGCGGACCCGGCCGTGCTGAGCCGCCGGTACGCGTTCCTGGACGACGTGCTGCCCGCCGCCTACCGGCCCGCGCCGCTGGCCCGCGCGGTCCCCACGATCGGCTTCCGGCGCCCGGCCTGACCGCGGGCCTCGTCTCACGGCGAACCGGCGCCGGACGCCGGCCCGGCGTCCGGCCCCGGCCCGGCGCCCGGCCTCTGCCGCCCGGCCTCTGCCTTCCGGCTTGCTCCGGGCCGGACGGCAGGGGCCGGGGAAAAGCCCTCGGACCTGTCAGTGGGCCGTCGTACTCTGGTATTCCAGGGAGAGACAGGCCGCAGGCACCCCTTCAGGGGCTGCCGGCACCTCTTGACGAGCAAAGGATGGGGGTTGAGCAGGCCACCGAGCCGGCCCATGACGCAGACACCCACGCACCCGCAGGCGAGCGCCCAGTTCACCGTCCCGGCCAAGCACCCGATGGTGACGGTGCTGGGATCCGGGGACTCGCTGCTGCGGGTGATCGAGAAGGCCTTCCCGGCGACCGACATCCATGTCCGGGGCAACGAAGTCAGCGCTGTCGGCGACGCCCGGGAAGTGGCCCTCGTCCAGCGCCTGTTCGACGAAATGATGCTGGTGCTCCGCACCGGACAACCGATGACGGAGGACGCAGTGGAACGCTCCATCGCCATGCTGCGCGCGGCAGAGGACGGCGAGGGCGCGGGGGGCGAGACACCCGCCGAGGTGCTGACCCAGAACATCCTGTCCAACCGCGGGCGGACGATCCGGCCCAAGACCCTCAACCAGAAGCGCTACGTCGACGCCATCGACGAGCACACCATCGTCTTCGGCATCGGCCCCGCCGGCACCGGCAAGACGTATCTGGCGATGGCCAAGGCCGTCCAGGCGCTGCAGGCCAAGCGGGTCAACCGCATCATCCTGACCCGCCCCGCGGTCGAGGCCGGCGAGCGGCTGGGCTTCCTGCCCGGCACCCTCTACGAGAAGATCGACCCGTATCTGCGCCCGCTCTACGACGCGCTGCACGACATGCTCGACCCCGACTCCATCCCGCGCCTGATGGCCGCGGGCACGATCGAGGTGGCGCCGCTGGCGTACATGCGCGGCCGTACGCTCAATGACGCCTTCATCATTCTCGACGAGGCGCAGAACACCAACCCCGAGCAGATGAAGATGTTCCTCACCCGCCTCGGCTTCGAATCGAAGATCGTCATCACCGGTGACGTCACCCAGGTCGACCTGCCGGGCGGCACGAAGAGCGGCCTGCGCCAGGTCCGGGAGATCCTTGAGGGCGTCGACGACGTGCATTTCTCTCTGCTCACCAGCAAGGACGTCGTCCGGCACAAGCTCGTGGGCCGTATCGTCGACGCATACGAGAAGTACGACAGCCGCAACGGCCGCGACGGCCGGTAGGCCGCGAGGCCGGTAAGCCACCGCCGCACCCGACCGGCACGCACGAGAAGCGAGACGAAACCCCTCCATGTCGATCGACGTCAACAACGAGTCCGGAACGGACATCGACGAGCAGGCCGTCCTGGACGTCGCCCGCTATGCCATCGCCCGGATGCGTATCCACCCGCTCTCCGAGCTGTCCGTCATCGTCGTGGACGCCGAGGCCATGGAGCAGCTCCACATCCAGTGGATGGATCTGCCGGGTCCGACCGATGTCATGTCCTTCCCGATGGACGAACTGCGCCCGCCGGCCAAGGACGACGAGGAGCCCCCGCAGGGGCTCCTCGGTGACATCGTGCTGTGCCCCGAGGTCGCCAAGAAGCAGGGCGAGGAGGCCCCGACCGGGCACACCATGGACGAAGAGCTCCAACTGCTCACCGTCCACGGCGTCCTGCACCTGCTGGGGTACGACCACGAGGAGCCCGACGAGAAGGCCGAGATGTTCGGCCTCCAGGCGGCGATCATCGACGGCTGGCGGACCGAGCGGGGCCTGACCGGCCCCTCGCCGGCCCCCACCGTCTCCTGACCGGGACGCCTCGATGACCACGCAACTGATCGCGGTCGCCGTCCTCCTCGTCGTGATCGCCTGGCTCGCCGCCTGCGCCGAGGCGGGCCTCGCCCGGACGACGAGCTTCCGCGCCGAGGAGGCCGTCCGCTCCGGCCGCCGCGGCAGCGCCAAGCTCGCCGCCGTCGCCGCCGACCCCACCCGCTATCTCAATGTCGCCCTCCTCGTGCGGGTCGGCTGCGAGATGGCCGCCGGCGTCCTCGTCACCTACACCTGCCTGCGCTCCTTCGACCGGACCTGGCAGGCGCTGGCCGTCGCCATCGCCGTGATGGTGCTGGTCTCCTATGTCGCCGTCGGCGTCTCCCCGCGCACGATCGGCCGCCAGCACCCGCTCAACACCGCGACCGCCGCCGCGTACGTCCTGCTGCCGCTGGCCCGCATCATGGGCCCCATCCCGCAGCTGCTGATCCTGATCGGCAACGCCCTCACCCCCGGCAAGGGCTTCCGCAAGGGCCCGTTCGCCTCCGAGGCCGAGCTGCGGTCCCTGGTGGACCTCGCGGAGAAGGAGTCGCTGATCGAGGACGAGGAGCGCCGTATGGTGCACTCCGTCTTCCAGCTCGGCGACACCCTGGTGCGCGAGGTCATGGTGCCGCGTACGGACCTGGTGTCCGTCGAGCGCTTCAAGACCATCCGCCAGGCGCTGACCCTCGCGCTGCGTTCCGGCTTCTCCCGCATCCCGGTGACGGGCGAGAACGAAGACGACGTCGTCGGCATGGTCTACCTCAAGGACCTGGCCCGCAAGGTGCACATCAGCCGGGATGCGGAGACCGAGCTGGTCTCCTCGGCGATGCGCCCGGCGGTCTTCGTCCCCGACACCAAGAACGCCGGTGATCTGCTGCGCGAGATGCAGCAGGACCGCAACCACGTCGCGGTGGTGATCGACGAATACGGCGGCACGGCCGGCATCGTCACCATCGAGGACATCCTGGAGGAGATCGTCGGCGAGATCACCGACGAGTACGACCGTGAGCTGCCGCCCGTCGAGGACCTCGGCGACGGCCGCTACCGCGTCACCGCCCGGCTGGACATCGGCGACCTCGGTGAGCTCTACGGCCTGGCCGAGCTGGACGACGAGGACGTCGAGACGGTCGGCGGACTGCTCGCCAAGCTCCTGGGTCGGGTGCCGATCGCGGGCGCCACGGCCGAGGTCGATCTCTCCGACGACACCTACGACCCGGGGCTCAAGGCGCTGCGGCTGACCGCGGAGTCCCCGGCCGGCCGCCGCAACAAGATCATCACGGTGCTGTGCGAGCCGCTCCGCTCGGAGGGCGGCGGCGCCGACGAGCAGCACGTCGAAAGCTGACTCCGCGCCGCCCCCGCAGGCGCTCCCCGGCACGTCCTTTCCGCCGCCCCCGTTTTCCTTTCCCGCTACTGATCCCGAGTGCACCGCAACTTTTCTGCATTCCATGTTTTGAGATGCTGGAATCCGCCACGACCACCGTGGAAAGATCGCTCGGGCGGTTGCCGATAAACGCCGGCCGCTCCGTGCGAGAGGAAAGTTCCAGGAAATGCGTGCACTTCATGCGGCGGTGGGAGTGGTCGCCGTGGCGGCTCTGTTGACCGGTTGTTCCGGTGGCTCCGACGGCCCGGCCGACAAGAAGTCCGGCAGCTCCCGGAGCGCGGACGGTACCGCGGGGAGCGGGAACGGGAGCGGGAGCGGGGGCGGCGGGGGCGGCGGCGGAAAGGTGTCCGTCCACTTCACGGTGACCTCGAATCTGCCGCTGAACATCTCACTGTCCGGCGCCACGGGTGCGAGTGGGCACACCGAGGAATTCAAGAACGTCAAGGCGCCCTGGTCCAAGACCGTCGAGGTGGAAAAGGGCCGCTATCCGGCGATCGCGGTAGCTCCGGTGGACGCCGCACAGAAGGGGAAGGTGGCCTGCGAAATGCTGGTGGGCGCCAAGCGGGCCGCCCATGATTCCGGCAAGGGCACCGGATCCTCCCTCGTCGTGGACTGCAGCAGCGCCACCTGACGGCTGCTGCCGGCTGAAGAGCGGTTGCCCCGGCGCAGGGGAGCGGGGCAACCGCCGTCTTCAGTTTCCGGCGATCCGGACCCGCCGAGCGGCGCCGGCCGCGCGCAGCCCGGTGGCGACCAGCACCGCGACCACCGCGACCACGGCCGCGTCCACCCCCAGGGCCAGCTTGATGCCGCCGAGCGTGGCGTCCGCGAAACCGCCGCCCGCCGCGCGCAGGGCGGCGCTGTGTGCCGCGGCGACCGCGCTCAGCAGCGGAATGCCCAGGGTGATGCCCATCTGCTGCGAGCTGGTGACGAGTCCGGTCGCCAGCCCCTGTTCCGTGTCCGCGAGGCCGGACGTCGCGATCACGCCGTACGACACGATCACCCACAGGTGGAAGAGGCCGGCGAGCGTCACAGCGGCCAGCGCCAGCCACACTCCGCCGGCGCCGGCGCCCAGGCCCAGCAGCGCTGCGGTGCCTCCGGCCTGCAACGCCAGCCCGGTGACCAGGGTGTTCCGGGCGCCGAGCCGGGCGATGACCTTCGGCGCGACGATCCCGGACACCGCCGAGACCACCCCCTGCACGCCGAACACCAGCCCGGTCCACAGCGCCGACAGCCGCAGCACCTCCTGCAGGTACAGCGTCAGCAGGAAGACGACGGTGCTCATCATCGCGAAGGTCGTCAGCCCCGCCAGGTTGCCCCAGGCGACGCTGCGGCGGCGCAGCATCGGCAGCGACACCAGCGGCTGGTCGGCCCGCGACTCGACGACGACGAAGAGGGCCAGCAGCACCAGGCCGGCCACCAGGGCCGCCACCACGTCGGGGCGGCCGAAGCCCTGCTCGGCGGCGGTGGACAGGGCGTAGATCACGGACAGCAGGCCGCCGGTGACGGTGACCGCACCGGGGATGTCGATCCGGGGGCGCGCAGGGTGCCTGGACTCGGTCAGCAGCACGGGGGCGGTGACGAGGACGGCGGTCCCCGCCACGGCCAGCACCCCCATCGTCGAGCGCCAGCCCAGCAGGTCCGTCAGCACACCGCCCAGCACCATGCCGATGGTGAAGCCCATCGAGAGCAGCGTGCCGCTGATGCCCAGCGCGCGCTCGCGCTGCGGGCCCTCGGCGAAGGTGGTGGTCAGCAGCGACATCCCGGTCGGCACGATGACCGCAGCGCCGAGGCCCTGGAGGGCCCGCCCGGCCAGCAGGGCCGCCGGCCCCTGGGCCAGGGCCGCCAGCACGGAGGCGGCGGTGAACAGCGCGAGGCCCGAGAGGAACAGCCGGCGCCGCCCGTAGAGGTCGGCGATCCGGCCGAACAGCAGCAGGAAGCCGCCCGCGGGCAGCGCGAACGCGGTGACCGCCCACTGCAGATCGCCCTGGCCCATGCCGAGGTCCGTGCCGAGTGCGGGCAACGCCACGTTCAGGACGGAGAAGTCGAGCGCGACGATGAACTGCGCTGCGCACAGGAGAAGCAGGATGAGCCGGGAGCGGGTGGTCATCCGCGCGGCGGCGGGCGCGGCCGGGTGGGTACCGGCGGGAGCCGGGGTGTCGATGACTGGCATGCAACGAGCCTGCGGCGGCGGAATACACGGTGGGGAGCGGCAACTTATCGTGGTGTCCGCACCACCAGCCACGCAGACAGGGGGCAACACGTGGCCACGCCGTCATCCGCATCCGCCCGGGACACCTCGCGCCGCCGTCAGGACCTGCGCGACTTCCTGGTGAGCCGCCGGGCCCGGGTCACTCCTCTCGAGGCGGGCCTGCCCGACGGCGGCCGCCGCCGGACACCGGGCCTGCGCCGCGAAGAGGTCGCCGTGCTCGCCGGCGTCGGCGCCTCCTGGTACCAGTGGCTGGAGCAGGGCCGCGACATCACCGTCTCGCCGCAGGTGCTGGACTCGGTCGCCCGGGTGCTGCGCCTCAGCGGCGCGGAGCGGCGGCATCTGTACGCGCTGGCCGGGCTGAACCCTCCGGTGCGGCAGGGGGCCGAGGACCTGCAGCTGGGCGTCACCGACGTCTGCGCGGGCCTGCAGCGGCTGATCGACGCCTGGATGCCGTTCCCGGCGCACATCATGGACCCGTACTGGAACGCCGTGGCCCACAACGAGGCCGGCGCCCTGGTCCTGGGCCACGGTCGCGCCGGTGTCTCGCACAACTGCCTGGTCGCCTTCTTCACGGACCCCGTCTACCGCGTACGGTCCCTCAGCTGGGAGCGCAACGCCCGCTCGCTCGTCGCCCAGTACCGCGCCGCCTGCTCCGCACGCCCCGGCGACGAGGGCTTCGACGAGGTGGTCCGGGAGGCCGCCGCGGCCAGCGAGGAGTTCGCCGCACTCTGGGCGCTCGGCGACGTGCAGGACGGCGGCCAGCTCCAGAAGGAGATGGAGCACCCGCTCGCCGGGACCCTCGCCTTCGAGACCACGCAGCTCCAGGTCCCGGTCCGCCCGGACCTGAACATCGTGCTGCACAACCCGCGCCCCGGGACGGACACCGCGCAGAAGTTGGAGTGGCTCGCCTCACCCGAGGGCCGCCGCGGGGGGATGTACTCGGTGGCGGGCTGACCGGGGGCCCCGCATATGCTCGCCGGTATGACCGACTCCGCAGCACTGGACCCCGAAGACCGCAAGATCATCACGCTCGCGCGTTCGGCGCGGGCCCGTAACGGCGTGCCCGAGGGTGCGGCCGTGCGGGACGAGACCGGCCGTACCTACGTCGCCGGGACCGTCGCCCTGGACTCGCTGCAGCTCAGCGCGCTCCAGACGGCCGTGGCGATGGCCGTGGCCAGCGGCGCGGCCTCCCTGGAGGCGGCCGCGGTGGTCACCGAGGCCGAGCAGGCCGCCGACGCCGACCGCGCGGCCGTCCGGGACCTCGGCGGTCCCGCTGTGCCGGTGCTGGTCGCAGGCCCCGACGGCACGCTGCGCAGCACCGTCCCCGCGGGCGGGCCGGCTGCCTGAGCCCGCCCGATGGTCGGCGCGGCCCCGGCGATCGGGGAGAATGGGCGCCATGAGCGTTCGTACAGACTCCTCCGCCCCGCACCGCGCCGGCTTCGCGTGCTTCGTCGGCCGCCCGAACGCGGGCAAGTCCACCCTCACGAACGCTCTCGTCGGCACGAAGGTGGCCATCACCTCCAACCGGCCGCAGACCACCCGCCACACCGTGCGCGGCATTGTGCACCGCCCCGAGGCGCAGCTGGTCCTGGTGGACACCCCCGGCCTGCACAAGCCACGCACGCTGCTCGGCGAGCGGCTGAACGACGTCGTCCGGACCACCTGGTCCGAGGTGGACGTCATCGGCTTCTGCCTGCCCGCCGACCAGAAGCTCGGCCCCGGTGACCGCTACATCGCCACCGAGCTGGCCGGCATCAAGAAGACGCCCAAGGTCGCCATCGTCACCAAGACCGACCTGGTCGACTCCAAGGCGCTGGCCGGACAGCTGATCGCCATCGACCAGCTCGGCAAGGAGCTGGGCATCGAGTGGGCCGAGATCATCCCGGTGTCGGCGGTCGGTGACACCCAGGTCTCCCTCCTCGCGGACCTGCTGGTCCCGATGCTTCCCGAGAGCCCGCCGCTCTACCCGGAGGGCGACCTCACCGACGAGCCCGAGCAGGTCATGGTCGCCGAGCTGATCCGGGAGGCCGCGCTGGAGGGTGTACGGGACGAACTGCCGCACTCCATCGCGGTCGTGGTGGAGGAGATGCTGCCCCGCGAGGACCGCCCGGCCGACCGTCCGCTCCTCGACATCCACGCGAATGTCTACATCGAGCGGCCCAGTCAGAAGGGCATCATCATCGGCCCCAAGGGCAAGCGCCTGAAGGAGGTCGGGATGAAGTCCCGCAAGCACATCGAGGCGCTGCTCGGTACGCCCGTCTTCCTGGACCTGCATGTGAAGGTCGCCAAGGACTGGCAGCGCGACCCCAAGCAGCTGCGCAAGCTCGGCTTCTAGTGCCGCGTCTCGGTTCGACCTCCGGGTAATCGATCATTCGTTCGTCGCGGGGTGGGCGGCTTCCAGGTCGTGATGAATGGAGCGGGGGACGCCCCGGGGCGATCAGTGGCGGGGTGCGCGAGCACATCTGCCTGATCGCACGGACGTTCCCCGTCGACCGGCGCATCACCGCCTTCTCCACCTGGTGCCTGGACCAAGCCGGCCGGGCACCTGGTGAAACAGTCGGTCGTCCCGGCGGTCGGCCGCGAGACCCTGCGGCGGATACTGCGCGAGGGCAGCGTGTCCTGGCGGTCGACCACCACCTGGACACCCCTCCACACGGACCCGGTCGGTCATGCCGAACGAGCCCGCACATAAGGATCAATGGATGCCCCGAAAGCTACCTGACCAGGAAGAACAAGTGGTCGACCGGTTGGCAAAGCCCCCCGCCGGGCCCAGACCGCATCCCACCCCGGCCCACGCCTGAGGGCCATCCATTACCCGTCCAACGATCCGAGACGAGCCACTAGCCCCTCTTTCCAGGGCTCCGGCAGGGGCCCGGGCACCGTCTCGCCGTCTCGCCGTCAGGCCGGTCGCGGACGGCGGTGGAGGAGGTGGGTCTGTCGCGTCGGTGGGCCTGTCGCGTGGGTGGATCACGTCGCGCTCCATGGGAATACCGCCCCCGGCGCGCCGAGTTGTGGCCCCGTAGGGGGCACTCCGACCCCCTACGGGATCCGTTCCCCCGCCCCCTAGGTGTGCTCTCCGCCCCCCCCCACCCCACGGCTCACGTTCCGCCCCCCCCGCCCCGCCCCCACCGCTCACGCCACCCCGCGGATCCGTCGCACCAGCAGCGCCCCGGCCAGTCCGGTGGCCGCCGCGACCGCGTACAGCACCCGGTAGCCGCCGAGCTCGCGGACGATCGGTGCGGCCAGGGCCGGGGCCGCGACCTGGGGGAGGGCGTTGGCGATGTTGATGATGCCGAGGTCCTTGCCGCGGTGTGCCGCGGCCGGCAGGACGTCCGTCATCAGCGCGAAGTCGACGGAGGTGAAGACGCCGAAGCCGACGCCGAGCAGGGCGGCCGCGCACAGCGCCCCGGTCCAGGTCTGCCAGGCTCCCAGCAGCAGCGTGGCCGCCGCCATGATCACACCCGCGTGGACGACGAACGGCTGCCGGCGGCCCACCCGGTCCGACCAGATGCCGCTGACGACCACGGTGGCCAGCAGTGTCGCGCCGTTGACCGCGGTCAGCACCAGCACCCCGCCGTCCGGGTCCGGATGGTGCAGGGCGTCCCGCAGGTAGTACAGGAGATACAGCAGGGCCAGCGCGTTGCCGAGGTTGATCAGGAAGCGGGTCAGCCAGGCCCAGCCGAAGTCGGGGTGGCGGCGGGGGCTGAGCCAGAAGCCGGCGAGGAAGGCGCGCAGGGTCAGGGGTGGGCGGGCGACGGCGGGCAGGGCCGGGTCCCGGTGCAGCAGGGGATAGGGGAGGGCGGCCAGGACGGTGAAGGCGGCGCACACGAGGTAGCCCGCGGCGATGCCGCCGGCGGAGGTGGCCAGCCCGGTGCCGACGACGACGCCGAGGATCTGGGCGGCGCCCAGCCAGCCGCCCACCGTGCCGCGCCGGCGCTGCGGGACCCGGTCCGGGACGGCGGCGGTGATCGCCGCGAACGCCGCGTTCAGCGTCAGCTGGACCAGGCACCAGCCGGCCGCCATCAGCCAGACCGTGTGGGCCGCTGCCAGCAGCGCCAGCGCCGCCGCCCCGCCCAGCACCCCGGCCAGGATCCAGGGCGTTCGGCGCCCGTACCGCGAGGTCGTCCGGTCGGACAGGGCGCCGAACAGCGGGTTGGACAGCAGCGAGACCCCGGCTCCCAGGCCGGTCACCCAGGCCAGCACCGACTCCTTGGACGCGCCGGGCGGCGCGAGTTGGGCGGCCTGGAGGGCGAGCAGGATCTGGAGCGGGCCGTACCAGCCGGCCCAGATCGCGCCGTTCGCCAGGGAGAGGGAGAGCGTCCAGCCGCGGCCGACCGGCTCGACCGGTTCGCCCGGCTCCACCGGTTCGGCCGGCCCGGCCGTCGGTGCGGGCGTGCTCACCCCCGGGCCTGGTCCCGCAGCGCGCCTCGCAACCAGTGGTAGGACGCCTTCGGGGTGCGGGCCAGGGTGGCGTAGTCGATGTGGACGAGGCCGAAGCGCCGGGCGAAGCCCTCGGCCCATTCGAAGTTGTCCGTCAGCGACCAGACGAAGTAGCCGCGGACGTCGGCCCCGGCGGTCATCGCGTCGTGCAGTGCCCGCAGATGTCCGTCGAGGAAGGCGATCCGGTCGGTGTCCTCGGTGCCCTCGTAGGAGCAGCCGTTCTCGGTGATCATGAGGGGTGGCAGGCTCGGGCCGTAGCGCTCGCGGAAGGCGTCCAGCAGTTCGGTGAGCGCGTGGGGGACCACGGGCCAGCCGAAGTCGGTACGCGGGTAGCCCTCGATCCTCCGTGGGGAGAAGGGGAGTTCGGGGGGCAGGGCGATCCCGCCGAAGTCGGCGGGGGCGGCGGTGTCCGGCTGGGGGGCGCCGATCAGGGTGGGCTGGTAGTAGTTGATGCCGTACCAGTCCAGCGGCTGGGAGATGACCTTCAGGTCGTCGGTGACGGGTCCGGGGAGCTGCTCCGCGATGCCCTCGGGGTAGCGGCCGAGCAGGAGCGGGTCGGCGAACAGCCGGTTGAGGAGGAGGTCGTAGAAGTCGGCGGCCCCGGTGTCGGCCTCGGAGCCGGATGCCGCCCAGGTGGGGCCGTGGGAGTTGGCGATGCCGATGTCGGTGGCGCCGCGGGCGCGTAGCGCCCGGACGGCCAGACCGTGGCCGAGGAGCTGGTGGTGGGCGGCCGGCAGCGCGTCGAAGAGCAGGGTGCGGCCGGGGGCGTGCTGCCCCAGTCCGTAGCCCAGCAGGGTCAGTTCGGCCGGTTCGTTGAGGGTGATCCAGCGCTTCACCCGGTCCCCGAGCCGGGCCGCCACCGCGTCCGCGTACGCGGCGAAGTGCTCCGCGGTCTCCCGTACGAGCCAGCCGCCGGTCTCCTCCAGGGCGTGCGGGGTGTCCCAGTGGAACAGCGTCGGTACGGGCTCGATCCCGGCCGCCAGCAGCGCGTCCACCAGTCGGTCGTAGAAGTCCAGTCCGGCCGCGTTGACCGCCCCGCTGCCGTCCGGCACCACGCGCGGCCAGGCCACGGAGAAGCGGTACGCGCCGACGCCTAGGTCCGCCAGCAGTCCGACGTCCTCGCGGTAGCGGTGGTAGTGGTCGGTGGCGACCCGGGCATCGCTGCCGTCCTTGATCCGCCCGGCCTCCGCCGTGAACACGTCCCAGGCGGAGCGGCCCCGTCCGTCCTCGGCCACCGCGCCCTCGGTCTGCGCGGCGGAGGTCGACACGCCCCACAGGAAGTCGCGGGGGAAGCGGGGCAGGGGCGGCGCCGGCTCGGATGTCATGCGCCGGATCTTCTATTACCGCCGGTAACAGCGTCAAGGGGGCGGACGGGGAGGGGAGTTGAGGCGCACCGAGTGGACAACGGCTGGCCAGGTGCTCTATTTTTTGGCCATGCGGTCAAAAAATAATCCCGGTGGCCAGGACGGCGTCGGGACGGGGGAGCGGGAGCCGGGGGAACCGGAGCGCTCGTTCATCGAGAAGGCGCGGCGCGCCCAGATCATCGACGCCGCCGTCGAGACCATCGCGGCACGGGGGTTCGCGAAGGCTTCGCTGGCGCAGATCGCGGAGCGGGCGGGGATCAGCAAGGGCGTGATCTCGTACCACTTCGCGGGCAAGGGCGAGTTGATGGAGCGCCTCGTCGAGCAGGTCTACGACGACATCGGTGCCTTCGTCGGCGCCCGGCTGGCGGAGCACGCCGGGGCCTCCGGATGGCTGCGCGTCTATGTCGAGTCGGTCGCCACGTACATGCACGGCCACCGGACCCAACTCGCGGCGCTGGGCGAGATCTTCAGCAACTTCCGCACCGCCGACGGCACCCCGCGCTATGGCGTCGCATCGAGCGAACCGCTCTACACCGCACTGGAGGGCGTCCTCCTGGAGGGCCGGCGCACCGGCGAGTTCCGTGCGTTCGACGTCCGCGTCATGGCCGTCAGCCTCCAGGCGGCGATCGACAGCATGTTCGCGTACTGGAGCGCCTACCCCGAGCACGACCTGGCGGCCCATGCCCGCGAGCTCGCCGACCTCTTCGAGCACGCCACACGCGCGCCGGCCCCGCCACCCGGCACCACACCTGAACCGCACCACACCTGAACCGCACGGCACCTGAACCGCACGGCACCTGAACCGCACGGCATCGCACTGAACGGGGGAGTATTGATGACGGACGAACCGCACCGCACGGCAGTACAGGCCGGGCCCGAACGGGCCGTCGCGCGCCCGCCGCGCGCCCGGCTGCACTACGTGGACAACCTTCGGATCGCGCTGACGGCACTGGTGGTGCTGCACCACACCGCCGTCACCTACGGCAACATCCCCGCCTGGTACTACACCGAGCCCGCACGGGACGGCTCCGGGCTGCTCCTGGACGTCTTCGTCATGTTCAACCAGGCGTTCTTCATGGGCTTCTTCTTCATGATCGCCGGGTACTTCACACCGGCCTCCTACGACCGCAAGGGCACGCGGCCGTTCGTCCGGGACCGCCTCAAGCGGCTCGGCATTCCGCTGCTCGCCTTCCTGCTGCTGCTCCGTCCGCTGACGGGCTTCGGCGGGTACGCCGCCATGCGGGACTCCTTCGCCGAGCGCGGCGCGTCCCTCCCGTACTGGATCTACTACCTGCTGAGCTGGGACGCGGGCCCGCTGTGGTTCGTCGAGGTGCTCCTCGTCTTCGTCGCGCTCTACGCCCTCGTCCGCCACCGCGCCGCACGGCGTCCTCCCGCCCTCGGCACGGCAGCCGGCCACGAGCCGGCGCGGCCCCCGCGGCCCCTACGTCCGCGCGCCGTCGTCGGCTTCACCGCCGGCCTGGCCCTCGCCACCTACCTCTGGCGCTTCCTGGTACCGGACGGCAGCTATGTGCCCTTCCTCGGCCTGCCCACCCCCAGCTACCTTCCGCAGTACGCGAGCTTCTTCGTCATCGGGGTGCTCGCCCACCGCCACGGCTGGCCGGGGGCGCTCTCCCGCCGTGCGGGCCGGGTGGGCTTCGCCGTCGCCGCCGCCGCGACCCTCGCGTATCTGCCCGTCGTCCTGACCGCGCAGCAGGGGGCGCTGGACGGGCACGGCACCTGGCAGTCGCTGGTCTCGGCCGCATGGCTGTCGACGTTCGCCGTCGGTGTCGTGATCGGCCTGACCGTTCTCTTCCGCGAGCGGCTCAACCGGCAGGGGCCCGCCGCGGCGTTCCTCTCCCGCCACGCCTTCGCGGTCTACGTCCTCCACGCGCCCGTGCTCGTCGGCCTCGGTTACGCGTTCCGCTGGCTGCACGCCCCGGCGGCGGCCAAGTTCGCCCTCGTCGGCGCCCTGGCCCTGCCGCTGTGCTGGGCCGTCGCCTACGCCGTCCGCTCGCTGCCGCGCGCCGACCGCGTGCTGTGACGCCCGCCGACCGCATGGGGTGACGCGGTCCGCCCGCCGCCGGACTCGGCGGCGGGCATCGGCGGCCCCAAAGGGCGGCGCGGGAGGCGGCGAGACGGCCATATCCCCTGCACGAGCGCGGTGTTGAGGGCTGAGCCGTGGTGGGCGGAGACGTTCACGGGCCTGCGGATGCGGCGGTTTCGAGCGGTTGTCGTACCTACTTCTGGACCGGCGGGCAGTAGCCGGTCTTCTCGCCGATGGTGTTGATCTCGGCGTTGGGCCTCGGGTCGCCCGCGTAGTCGATCTGGTTCGTGCAGCTCGTCCCGGGCTTCTTGGGGGTCCCCGAGGGCTTGCCGCTCTTCTCCGGTGCCGGGCAGTGGCCGGTCTTCTCGCCGATGCTGTTGATCTCGGCGTTGGGCCTCGGGTCCCCCGCGTAGTCGACCTGATCCGTGCAGCGCACCCCGGCCTTGGTGGGGGTGTCCGTCGGCCCGCTGTCGGCGGAGCCCTGGGTGCTCTTGACGGTGGCGGTGGGGGACTGGGCGCCATGCGCGGAGGAGGCGGACGATGACGAGGAGGCGGACGATGACGAGGCGTCGGTGCCGCTGCCCTGGCAGGCGGTGAGCCCGAATGCGGCGACGGTGACGACCATGGCGGCGGCGGCCTTGCGGGCGTAGCGGAGTGAGGTGTGCGACATGTTCTTTCCGTTCTCTCCAACGAGCGTTCCGGTGCGGGAGAACCAGACTGTCGGCCGCTGCTGATGATCTGTCGCTGTACGACTAACGTCCCACTAATGTCCGAGGTGGACCGTCGGGCCATCGGGCCTGCGAGGGGGCGACGACCCGCACCACCGGCCCTCAGGCGCCCTCCTTGAGCACCCGGTTGATCAGCTCGCGCTGCGCCTCGGTGAGCCGGGGGTCGGCGCAGTGCACCGTCCGCCCGTCGACGGTGAGCTGATAGCGGAAGCCGTCCGGTACGCCGGAGGGGGGCGTGTCCTGGGCGGCGGTGACGGACTGTTCGGCCAGGGTGTGCCACTCGTCGGCATCGGACCGCCCCGAGGTGTCCACCTCGGCGCGGCGCTCGATGCCCGCGAAGCCACCTGTGCGTCGGATCTCAATACGCATGGTGGACTCCTACCCCGTCCGGCGCCGGGGACCGCCCCGGAGGGCGGCCGGTTGCGCTACGGCGTGGTGATCCCGACCTGGGTCCACGCCTTGATGACGGCCTCCTGCTCGTCGCCGGCGCCGAAGCGGGCGCGGGCGGCGGCGACGGTGAGCCCGGCGAAGTCGGTGAACTTCGCGTCCTTGGCCAGCTCGCCCCCGGTCAGCACGTCGTACCAGACCTGCCCGGCCCTCTCCCAGGCGTTGCCGCCCAGGGCCGTGGCGCAGAGGTAGAAGGCGTGGTTGGGAATGCCGGAGTTGAGGTGCACCCCGCCGTTGTCGTCCGTGGTCTCGACGTAGTCCTTCATCTTCGCGGGCTGCGGGTCCTTGCCGAGGACGTCGTCGTCGTACGCGGTCCCCGGCGCCTTCATGGAGCGCAGCGCCTTGCCGGTGACGTTCGGGCCCAGGAGGCCGGCGCCGATCAGCCAGTCGGCCTCGTCGGCGCTCTGGCCGAGGGCGTACTGCTTGATCAGGGAGCCGAAGACGTCCGAGACGGATTCGTTGAGCGCCCCGGACTGGCCCTGGTAGTCGAGGTTGGCGCTGTACTGGGTGACGCCGTGGGTGAGCTCGTGGCCGATGACGTCGACCGGGATGGTGAAGTCGAGGAACAGGTCGTTGTCGCCGTCGCCGAAGACCATCCGCTCGCCGTCCCAGAAGGCGTTGTCGTACTTGCGGCCGTAGTGGACGGTGGCGTCCAGCGGCAGCCCGGCGCCGTCGATGGACTTGCGGCCGTACACCTTGAGGTAGAGCTCGAAGGTGGCGCCGAGGGCAGCGTGGGCGCGGTTGACGGAGACGTCCTTGGAGGGGCCGTCGGACTCGGCGTGCACCTTGGTGCCGGGCACGGTCTCGTGGTGGCGGGCGTCGTAGATGGTGCGCTTCGGCTTGTCGGCGGCGGCGCCGGGCTCGCCGGGGGTCAGGCCGCGGGCGACGATGTCGCGGCGGCGGCCACGGTGGGTGTCGTCGTGCTCCAGGGTGCGGCGGGCCTGCTCGTGGGACTCGGCCAGATTGCTGAGGATGTGCGGGGGGACGATCGTGCAGAACACCGGGGTGGCGGGCGTCTCGTTGAGGTCCATGTGAGTGAGGTCCATGAACAAAATGGTGGCACGCTGTAATCGAGGTGTCACTGCCTGCCGCAGAAGTTCCGGAAAAGGTGTGGTTCGTCGCATTTTGCTCTTTACGTGCCCTCGGTCCCGCATACTGATACGCAACGGTCGGTCGTCGCGATCTTCGGTTACGCTGCTGAGCATCATGCGTTTCGGGCTGCTTCTCCTTAGCTGCCGCGGCGAGGGCCTGTAGTCGTAGGCCGACCCCCTCCCCGCGGAGTTCGGTGTTGCGGAAATCCGCCCCGTCGGCCTCTCCCGAGCTCCTCCGGAGCCGGGAGGACCCCCCAGCGGACACACGAGGAGCCCTACGCACCATGACGAATCCGTCGAGCCCCGCCGAGAACGCCGTCGGCCGCCGCACCCCCATCACGGCCGCGACGCAGCGACAGCGCCCCTCCGGGATGCCGATCCACAAGTACGGCCGCTACGAGGCCGTCGAGATCCCCGACCGCACCTGGCCCGACAACCGCATCACCGTCGCCCCGCGCTGGCTGTCGACGGACCTGCGGGACGGCAACCAGGCGCTGATCGACCCGATGTCGCCGGCGCGTAAGCGCGAGATGTTCGACCTGCTGGTGCGCATGGGCTACAAGGAGATCGAGGTCGGCTTCCCCTCGTCCGGACAGACGGACTTCGACTTCGTCCGCTCCATCATCGAAGAGGGCGCCATCCCCGAGGACGTGACGATCTCCGTCCTGACGCAGGCGCGCGAGGAGCTGATCGAGCGCACCGTCGAGTCGCTGCGCGGCGCCCGCCGGGCCACCGTGCACCTGTACAACGCCACCGCGCCGGTCTTCCGCCGGGTCGTCTTCCGCGGCTCGAAGGACCAGGTCAAGCAGATCGCGGTGGACGGCACCCGGCTGGTGATGGAGTACGCCGACAAGCTGCTGGGCGACGAGACCGCCTTCGGCTACCAGTACAGCCCGGAGATCTTCACCGACACCGAGCTGGACTTCGCGCTGGAGGTCTGCGAGGCGGTCTGCGACGTCTGGCAGCCCGAGGAGGGCCGCGAGATCATCCTGAACCTGCCGGCCACCGTCGAGCGCTCGACGCCCTCCACACACGCCGACCGCTTCGAGTGGATGTCGCGCAACCTGTCCCGCCGCGAGCACGTATGCCTGTCGGTGCACCCGCACAACGACCGCGGCACCGCCGTCGCCGCCGCCGAACTGGCGATCATGGCCGGCGCGGACCGCATCGAGGGCTGCCTGTTCGGCCAGGGCGAGCGCACCGGCAACGTCGACCTGGTCACCCTGGGCATGAACCTGTTCAGCCAGGGCGTCGACCCGCAGATCGACTTCTCGCAGATCGACGAGATCCGCCGCACGTCCGAGTACTGCAACCAGATGGAGGTCCACCCGCGCCACCCCTACGCGGGCGACCTGGTCTACACCGCCTTCTCCGGCTCCCACCAGGACGCCATCAAGAAGGGCTTCGACGCCATGGAGTCCGAGGCGAGGGCCGCCGGCAAGACCGTGGACGACATCGAGTGGGCGGTCCCGTATCTGCCCATCGACCCCAAGGACGTCGGCCGTTCCTACGAGGCCGTCATCCGCGTCAACTCGCAGTCCGGCAAGGGCGGTATCGCCTACGTCCTGAAGAACGACCACAAGCTGGACCTGCCGCGCCGGATGCAGATCGAGTTCTCCCGGATCATCCAGGAGAAGACCGACACCGAGGGCGGCGAGGTCACCCCGACCGCCATCTGGTCCGCCTTCCAGGACGAGTACCTGCCCACCCCGAACAACGCCTGGGGCCGGATCGCGCTGCGCTCCGCGCAGACCTCGTCCACCAGCGACGGCACCGACGCGCTGACCGTCGAGGCCGTGGTCGACGGCGACGACGCGGTCCTGACCGGTTCCGGCAACGGCCCGCTGGCCGCCTTCTTCGACGCGCTGCACGCCATCGACGTGGACGTCCGGCTGCTGGACTACGTCGAGCACACGATGAGCGAGGGCGCCGGCGCGCAGGCCGCCGCGTACATCGAGTGCGCGATCGGCGACAAGGTGCTGTGGGGCGTCGGCATCGACGCGAACATCGTCCGCGCCTCCCTCAAGGCGGTCGTCTCGGCGGTCAACCGCTCGGCGCGCTGACCCGAACCGGTTTTGGTACGGCGCCCCCGCAGCTCCCAAGGAGCCGCGGGGGCGCCGTGCGACCGCCGCGGACAGGCCGCGACCCGTTCGTTCCGGCCAAGCCCGCGGCTTTCTCCGCCCCCGGTGTTCCCCGCCGCCCAGGAGCCCGCACCGCGTCCCGCCGGGCACCCGGCCACCGGCGGCAACGCCCCGGGGAGCGGGGCCGGGCCCGGCCCCGACGGGCGCCCGGCGCCACCCCTTCCCAGGGGCGCGGCCCCCGGCATCCGGCCAGTTGTCGGGGTCGAGGTACTGACGGCGCATCAATGATGTGGCTAACATCACGTCCCAAGTGGCGCCGGAGCCGTGAGGGTATCTCCCGTGCCCTTGAGGCTGCGCGGGAAATACGGAGGGCTGACGTGATGCACAAGATGTGTGTGATGGGCGTGCGCACGTCCTGGCGTACCGTCGCCGACGGAGAGTTCTTCTGCCCGGACTGCGGTGGGGACCGCAACTACCTCCGCCGGTCGGGCCGCCGCCGGCTCACGCTCCTCGGCATTCCCCTCCTCGCGCGCGGCGCCGCCGGCCCCGTCCTGGAATGCTCCGCCTGCCACGGCCACTTCGGCCTGGACGCGCTGGACCACCCCACCACCGTCCGGCTCTCGGCGATGCTCCGGGACGCCGTCCACACCATGACGCTGGCCCTTCTCGCCGCCGGCGGCACCTCGTCCCGGGCCGTGCGGGACACCGCCGTCACCACGGTCCGCGCCTCCGGGTTCGCCGACTGCTCCGAGGACCAGCTGCTCACCCTGCTCGCCGCGCTTGCCGCCGACACCGGGCGGCTGACCGGCACCTACGACGCGCTGACCGGCGCCGGGTGCGGCCACCACGGCCTCGACCCGTGCGGCACGGCGCTGGCCATAGAGCTCCACGAGTCCCTGGAACCGCTGGCGCCCCATCTCGCCCCGGCCGGCCGTGAATCGCTGCTCGTCCAAGGCGCCCGGATCGCCCTCGCCGACGGCTCCTACACCCCGGCCGAACGCGAGGTCCTGACGACCGTCGGCGCGGCGCTGATGCTCCGGCCCGACGACGTCAACCGGCTGCTGGCGTCGGCCCGGACACCGTCCTGAGAGGCCCCTCCAGGCCGCGAGCGGGGCCGTGCCCGGCGCACGCCAAGCACGCCACGCACACCACGCACACCAAGGCCGGCCGCTCGGGGAAACCGAGCGGCCGGCCTTGGCGTGTGAGCTATGAGGAAGGAACTACGGGGGTGGTGACGGTGAACTTCGCGATATACGTCAGTCCGACGCGGGCGTCAGCCGGACCGGAAGGGTGCGGTAGCCGCCGGAGATGAAGCCCTCGATGGGCACCAGCTCCTCGGTCGGGACGGCCAGCTGCAGGTCCGGGAAGCGCTCGAAGAGCGCCGGCAGGGCGATGCGGGCTTCCATCCGGGCGAGGGGTGCGCCCAGGCAGTGGTGGACGCCGTAGCCGAAGGAGAGGTGGTCCTGGCCGGCGCGCTGGATGTTGAACTCGGCGGCGGTGGCGCCGTGCAGCTCGGCGTCGCGGCCGGTGGCCACGTACGACGGGAGGATCGCGTCGCCCTTGCGGATGGTGGGGCCGCCGGGGATCTCGATGTCCTCGACGGCGAAGCGCAGCGGGAGATTGGCGATGCTGGGGTCCCAGCGCAGGGTCTCCTCGATGACGTCGTTCCAGGAGGCCTTGCCGGAGCGGACGAGTTCGAGCTGGTCGGGGTGGGTCAGCAGGGCGTGCACCGCGTTGCCGATCAGGTCGACGGTGGTCTCGTGACCGGCGACGATGACCAGCAGGAGGGTGTCGATGAGCTCCTGCTCGCTCATCCGCTCGCCGTCGTCGTCCCGTGCGGTGACCAGCAGGCTGGTCAGGTCGTCGCCGGGGGTCTCCCGCTTGAGGGCGACCAGCTTGCCGAGCAGCGTGTGGACGTCGACGGCCGTCCGGCCGGCCTGCTCGGGGGTGAGCGTCGGGTCCATGATCGCGTCGGAGAGCCGGGACAGCTCGATCCGGGTCTCGTCGCCCGGCACGCCGAACAGCTCGCAGATGACCTGCATGGGCAGGGGGTGGGCGAAGCCCGCGCGCAGGTCGACGACCGAGCCGGCCGGGGTGGCGGAGAGCTCGCCCAGCAGCGCGTGGGTGATCCGCTCGACGCTGGGCAGCATCGCGTCGGTGCGGCGCGCGGTGAACGCCGGGGCGATCAGCTTGCGCAGCCGACGGTGGTCGGCGCCGTAGGCGGTGAACATGTTCGTCACGCCGACCCAGGTCTGCAGCCAACTGTCCTGGTACTCACCGCGCTGCCAGGCAGGCCAGTGCTTGCGTGGGTCCTTGGAGACCCGGGGATCGGTCAGCAGGTCCTTGAGGAGCGTGTGTTGGGTGATGGCCCAGGCGTGGACACCGGCGGGTATCTCTATGAGGACCGCGGAGCCTAGCTCGCGGAGGCGGGCTGCCTCTCCGTGGATGTCGGCTCCGGTCGGGTCGATGACGACGGGCTGCTGTCCCATGGGGTGGCTCCTGCCTGATCGGGGGTGATGGGGGTGAAACGTGCCGGAAGAGCTGCGAGTGCACGGTGGAATGCACCGGGGCGCCACACCAGTTGCTCCGGCACCACCGCGAGCTCGATGTCCGACAGCCAGGCGGTGAGCCGTTCGATCGCGGTGGTCGCGATCACCAGCGCGTGCCGCTGCACGGGGCAGGCGTGCGGTCCCGACGCCCACGCGAGGTGGGAGCCGCCGCCGGTTCGGGTCTGGTCCAGCGTCGTGACGCCGAACTGTCCGTTGGCGGCCGCGTAGGAGACGAGGACCAACTGTCCCTGCCGCACCCAGGTGCCGTGGAAGAACACATCACGGCGGGCGTAGTGCGGCGAGTAGTTGGTCATCGGCGGGTCGTTCCACAGCACCTCGTTGATGGCGTCCTGAGCGGTGAGGGCGCCGCCGGAGAGGGTGTTGTAGTAACGGTCGTCGGAGAGCATCCGCGAGAGGGCGTTGCCGACGAGGTTGGTGAGCGGTTCGTTGCCCGCGGCCATCGTCAGGATGATCTGCGGGATCACTTCCTCGTCGGACAGCCCGTTGGGGTGGTCCATGAACCACGAGGTGAGGTCCGGCCCGCGCTGGGCCTTCTTCGCCCCGATCAGTTCCATGATGTAGCTCGTGAACGCGGCGTCCGCGGTGGCGGCGTCCTCGGGGTCGGCGGCCTCCATCATCCCGCCGATCGCCGAGATCAGCCGCTCGCTGTAGGAGTCGGGCATCCCGAACAGGTCGTTGAAGATCATCAGCGGCAGCAGTCGGGCGTACTCGCCGATGAGGTCGACCTCGCCGTTCGCGCCGAACGCCTGGATGAGGGTGTCCGCCGCGTGCCGGACCTTCTGGCGCAGGATGTGCGGCTCGACGAGTTCGAAGCTGTCGGAGATGACCTGCCGGTAGCGCCGATGCGTCTCGCCGTCGTTGTAGAGGGCGTTGGGGCGGTAGCCCAGCATCGGCATGACCTGCGAGTCGGCCGGCACCGTCCGCTGCCAGTCCCGCGGGTCCTTGGACCAGGTGGCGGTGTCGTTCAGCAGGTCCAGCGCGGCCCGGTAGTCGATGACCAGCATCGCCGTCACGTCCGGCGCGATCTCGACCGGCGCCAGCGCCCCGTACTGGCGCAGGTGGTCGTAGAAGCGGTTCGGGTCGGCGGCGAACTCCGGCCCGTACAGCCGCAGGGGCGCGTAGGGGTCCGGCCGCCCGAGCGCGGGGCCGGGGTGCGGCACATCTGCGGCGTCGGGGCCGCCGTGGGCGTGTGCCGGGCAGCCCGGCGGCGGGGTGGCACCGGGAGGGTGCGGGGAAGTCACGAGTTCTCCTGGTACTGGGAGGGGGAGGTCACGGGGCGGCCGTCCCGGGCGTCACGACGTCCGTGGGCCCTGGACGGTCTTCCTGGCCCTCACTGGCTTTCCTGGGCGGTCACGGAATATGTGCGCCCTACGGGGATTCCTGTGGCGTGTGGGCCAGCACATGCGTCACGAGCGAGATCAGCGCATCGACGGACTGTTCCCGGTCCCGGGCGTCGCACAGCACGAGTGGCGTGTCCGGGTGCAGGTCGAGCGCCTCCCGGAGCTTGTCCACGTCGTAATGGGGCGCGTCCGGGAAGGCGTTGACCGCGACGGCGTAGCGCAGCCCGGCCTCCTCCACGATGTCCATCACCTCGAAGGAGTCCGCCAGCCGGCGGGTGTCCGCGAGGACGAGGGCGCCCAGGGCGCCGCGCGCGATGTCCGACCACAGGGGGCGGAAGCGCTTCTGCCCGGGGGTGCCGAACAGATACAGCACCAGGTCTCCGGGCAGCGTCAGGCGCCCGAAGTCGATCGCGACGGTGGTGGTGGTCTTGTCGCGGACCCCGGCGAGATCGTCGACGATCGCGCCGGTCTGCGTCATGACCTCTTCGGTGTGCAGCGGCGGGGTCTCGGACAACGTCCGGATGAGCGTGGTCTTGCCGACTCCGAACGGCCCCGCGACCAGGAGCTTGACGAGTGTCTGGTCGGCGCCGGACAGGTACATGCTGCCGGTGCTAGGACTTGAGAGAGCGGAGTCCATCGAGAACCCTCTCCAGGATCTGCCGGTCGAATTGCTCGGCTTCGGGAATGGGGACACGGGCGAACAGCCGCCCGGCATCGACGAGATCGGCCACCAGCACCTTCACCACGCTGACGGGCAGGTGAAGGTGGGCGGCGACCTCCGCCAGAGACAGTGCTCCCGGCTGCAACAGTTCCAGGATGCGGCGCTCTTCAGGGCGGACCTCACTGGTGACCGGCATGTCCGCGCTGTGCAGCAGGGAGAGCCGGTCGAGGGTGTTGCGGCTGGGGCGGGCGCGGCCGCCGGTGGCCAGATAGGCCGGTACGAGGCGCCTGTTGCTCTGGCGGGGGGTCATGCGGAGTTGCCGAGATCTCGCGCCGGGCTGTTCATGACCTTGCTGCCCAGGGTGGACACCTGGACCTGCATGTGGTGCGCGACCACGCCCATGTTGACCTCGGGCGCCGCGAAGACGGCCAGGCAGGTGTTCTCGCCGGCCGGGATCGCGAAGACCCAGCCTTCTTCCGACTCGATGACGGTCTGCCGCAGCTTGGCGTCGTTCTGCTCGGTGAACGCCGCGGTGACCGCTCGGCCGGCGCCCTGGAGCGCGGACATCATGGCCGCCACGCCCTCGGCGGCGTCCCGCTTCAGGCCCGGCGAGGAGCCCTCGATGAACCCGTCGCCGGAGATGACGGCGGCGTGGATAACATGCGGCAGCTCCAGGAGAGGCGCCAGCACCCAGGACTTGTCCTCGATGCTACGGCGACGAGCGGGGGTGGGGGTGTTCATTACTGGGGATTCCCTTCGGGACTGCGAGGGGGCTGTGACTGTTGTACTGCGGCCCGGCCGGACTCGGTGCCGTGCTGGAGCGCGGCCCAGCGCGAGGCGGTCTCTTCCGGGGTGCGCGCGGCCTGCGGCTCGGAGCGCGGCATGTCCTGGTCGAGCTCGGACACCGGCTTACGGCGCCGCCGGCGCGGGAGGTCGGGCTCCTCGGCGGCGGGCGCCGGAGCGGGCTCGGCGGCCGGCGCCGCACCGGTGAGGGGGCCGCTGTCGAACAGGTCCGCCGGGTCGGGGGCCGGCGGCGAGGACGGCGCGGAGGCGGCGGGTGCGGGTGTGGGTGCGGGAGCGGGGGCCGGGGTCTGGGGCGCGGCGTGACTCGGGTTGCGGGTCGGCAGCGTGCCCCGGTCCTGCGCATTGGACCGATGCGGGATCGGCGCCATCACGGACATGGGCTGTTGGCTCTCGTCGAGGATGGTGAGCAGGGGGTCGCCGGGGACGTACACGATCGCGCGCACACCGCCGTACGGTGACGCTTCGACGTGCACCCGGTAGCCGTACTGCCGGACCAGCTGGCCGGCCGCCGCGAAACCGGAGCGCGGCGGGTCGCCGAGCTGGGTGAGCAGCAGGTTCTCGTCGCCGGACAGCAGTTTGGTGGCGTTCTTGAGCTCCTCCTCGTGCATCCCGACGCCGTAGTCGTCGATGATGACCGAGGCGCCGCGGTTGCCCTGCTGGAGGGTGACGCTGACGGGCAGCTCCTGGTGGGAGTGGTGCAGCGCGTTGGCCAGCAGCTCGGTGATGGTGATCGCGATCGGTTCGACGGCGCGGGCGACGACGGCGATCGGGTCGCGCAGCTGGTTGGTGACCTGGACGCGCTCGTAGCCGCGCAGCCGGGAGGTGGCGCCGACGACCAGCTCGGCGAGGTAGGAGTCCTCACGGGTCAGGCCGGGCCAGGCGCCGCAGACGACACCGGTGGCCTGAATGCGCCGCAGCGCCTGCTCGTTGAGGAAGTCCGCCGAGAGCAGGTCCTGGGCGACGTTGGGATCGTCGTAGCGGTGCTGCATTCCCTGGAGCTGCGTCTGGAGCTGGTAGAGCAGCGCCTGGATGGTGGTGGTCGCGCCGCGCAGCGTGGACTGCGCGGCCGCGTCGACCCGCTCGCGCTCCTTGGTGACGGCCTCGGCGATCTGCTCCAGCACGGCGTTCAACGCCTGATCGGTGTCCGACCCGGCGAACCGCGAGTCCAGCAGCCCCCGTACGGGCACGTGCGGGTGTGCCAGTGCCAGGGTCAGGTCGGGTAGACGGGCCCCCGCCAGATGCCGGATCTCGGCCTCGGTCGCCCGCAGCCGGGCCGTCAGCTCGGTGTTGGCGTGCAGCGAGGCGGAGTTCTTCTCCTCAGCCGCGCCGAGGCTCTGTCTCAAGGCGGCGCTGTTCATCCTCGCGCGGATCACAAAAGCCGCGAGCACCAAGGCGGCGGCCGTTCCAGCGCTGAGGCACCACAACAGCGCCTCGGGTATGGATGTCATCGGGATCCTCGGGTGGGGAAATATGGCGACCGGCAGTTCACAGCGATGTGTTGCCGATCATCACGCGATGCTACCGGCCACCTGACGTCCTGTGAGGCCCTCGTCAATGCCGGTGTGAGAAATGTAGAAGGTCGCGTTCCGCCTGATCTGGCATGGACGAATACGTGTTGCGGCCCCGCGATCGTGGAGGCGATGGCGGGGCCGTGAAGGTTTTTTGATGAGTTGTTAACTACCGTGCAAGGTGCCCGACTTGAGTGCACTCACGAAGTCGGTCCAGCCTGTGGCCGGAATCACCAGCGCGGGTCCGTACGGGTCCTTGCTGTCCCGGACGGGGACGACGCCGGGGAGGGCGTCGGAGACCTCTACGCAACTACCACCGTTGTGGTCGCTGTAACTGCTCTTGCGCCACTGAGCGGCGCTCAGGTCGTACTCGCACATTGTCTGTAGTCCTCAGCCGCCGATTCGATCAGGGGGAGGGACGCCTCCGGGGGCAGGGCGGCGGCCCTAATCAGATCGTAGCCCTCTCGTACGCGCTTCACTATGGCTGGATCGTCCAGAAGGTTCCCGGAATACACGCCCTCTGTATAGGCGACTGGTGGTGCGTCATCGAACTCCAGAAGCGTCAGCATCTTGCCCATGAAGGGGTACGGCCCGGCCGCTAATGGGAGCACCTGCAGCAGGATCTTCCGCTCTCGCGCGAGGCGCGCGATGTGTTCCAGTTGATCAGCCATTACTGCCGAGCCGCCCACCGGCACACGCAGCACGGCCTCGTGCAGAATCGGCCAATACCCGGGGCGTGTGGCGTCTTTGAGGATGACCGCCCGGTCGAGTCGGGCGCGGACCTTCTCCTCGACGTACTCGTCCGGTGCGAACGGATTGCCCGTGAGCATGATGGCGCTCGCGTACGCCGCCGTCTGTAGCAGGCCGGGCACGATCATCGACTCGAAGTCGCAGATCTTGGTGGTCAGTGGCTCCAGCTCCGCCGTCTTCGCAAAGTAATCCGCATAGCGCCGATCATCGATCAACTTGCGCCAGGTCCGCTCGAAAAAACCCTCGGTTTGTAGTGCGTCATCGATCCGCACCGCAACATCCAACTGCGGCTTGCGGATGGCCTGCTCGAACTGGCCGATGTAGCCGCCGGAGACGAACACCATGCGCCCCAGTAATTCCTGGGTCAGTCCGGCGTCCTCCCGTCGGCGTTTGAGTTCCGTGCCCCAGAACTCCCAGGCCGCATGCCGTGAAGTATTGGCCATGGGCTACTCCCTTTCCCTGCCGGGCAGTTGCTGCGCCCGGGTCATTGCCCACTCTAGTTCCGCACCGTCACGCTGTGAATGCGAACAGTGAAAACCCCTCCCCGAAAGGCGTGACGATCATGGACCCGATCGAAGAAGTGGAAACCGTGACCGCGGAATTGCAGGCGGCTCTCACCCGGGCCGGAATCGTGCTGCCGTCGCTCTGCCCCGATCCGGTGTCGTGCGCGCATCAGGTCATGAACCCGCTCGTGGAACTGGGGCGCTGCAACATGGAGACCGCCCGGCTGCTGGCGCGGGCCCTGGACGGCGGCCGGTGACCGCCCTCGCGCCGCCGGCGTCCGGCGCGTACGTCGTCGATACGCGTACGGGGCGGGTGGGTCAGGTGCGGGGCGGCGCGGGTCCGTACCTCCGGCTGCGGCCGGTCGGCGGCGGGCGGGAGTGGGAGTGTGCGCCCGCCGCGGCCCGGCCCGCCACCGCCGTCGAGCGGCTGCGGGCGGCGACCGCGTACGTCAACACCCGCAGCCGCGGGGAGCGGGCCTGAGGGACCGGCGTCCGCGGCCATGCGGGAGAATGGCCGCATGAGTCTGTTCCGCGACGACGGCATCGTGCTGCGCACCCAGAAGCTGGGTGAGGCGGACCGGATCATCACGCTGCTCACCCGGGGCAACGGACGGGTGCGGGCCGTCGCCCGTGGCGTGCGGCGTACCAAGTCGAAGTTCGGGGCGCGGCTGGAGCCGTTCTCCCACGTCGACGTGCAGTTCTTCGCGCGGGGCGGCGAGCTGATCGGGCGCGGGCTGCCGCTGTGCACGCAGAGCGAGACGATCGCGGCGTTCGGCGGCGGCATCGTCATGGACTACGCCCGCTACACGGTCGGTACGGCGATGCTGGAGACGGCCGAGCGGTTCACCGACCACGAGGGCGAGCCGGCCGTTCAGCAGTACCTGCTGCTGGTCGGCGCGCTGCGGACGCTCTCGCGGGGCGAGCATGCGCCGCACCTGGTGCTGGACGCCTTCCTGCTGCGCTCGCTCGCGGTGAACGGCTACGCGCCGAGTTTCGACGGCTGCGCGCGGTGCGGAATGCCCGGTCCGAACCGGTTCTTCTCGGTGGCGTCCGGCGGAGTGATCTGCGGCGAGTGCCGGGTGCCCGGGAGCGTCGTACCCTCCTCGGAGGCCATCGGCCTCCTGAGCGCGCTGCTGACCGGCGACTGGGAGACGGCGGACGCCTGCGAGGCGCGGCATGTCCGGGAGGGCAGCGGCCTCGTCGCGGCATATCTCCAGTGGCATCTGGAGCGGGGCCTGCGCTCCCTCCGGTACGTGGAGAAGTGACGCGGCGCACGACCCTCGGCAGACGCAACGAACACACAGATCCACAGATGCACAGATTCACCGGTACACGGATACAAGGAGACGTGGGGCGCATGGCACGACGCGGCATTCTGGGGCGCAACCGGCGCGAGTACGAGGCGCCCGAGCCGCACCCGTCCGGTGCGCGTCCGCCGAGGATTCCCGGCGAGCTCGTCCCGAATCACGTGGCGGTCGTGATGGACGGCAACGGCCGCTGGGCCAAGGAGCGCGGCCTGCCGCGCACCGAGGGCCACAAGGTCGGCGAGGGGGTCGTCCTCGACGTCCTCAAGGGCTGCATCGAAATGGGCGTGAAGAACCTTTCCCTCTACGCCTTCTCCACGGAGAACTGGAAGCGGTCGCCCGACGAGGTCCGCTTCCTCATGAATTTCAACCGCGATGTGATCCGGCGGCGCCGCGACGAAATGGACGCGCTCGGTATCCGTATCCGCTGGGTCGGCCGGATGCCGAAACTGTGGAAGTCCGTCGTCCAGGAACTCCAGATCGCGCAGGAGCAGACCAAGAACAATGACGCCATGACGCTGTATTTCTGCGTCAATTACGGCGGCCGGGCCGAGATCGCGGATGCGGCGGCGGCGATCGCGGCGGATGTGCGGGCCGGAAAGCTGGACCCGTCGAAGGTGAACGAGAAGACCATCGCGAAGTACATGTACTACCCGGACATGCCGGATGTGGATCTCTTCGTGCGCCCGTCCGGCGAGCAGCGGACGTCGAACTACCTGATCTGGCAGAGCGCCTACGCCGAGATGGTGTTCCAGGACATTCTTTGGCCGGACTTCGACCGTCGGAACCTGTGGGAAGCCTGCCTGGAGTACGCGAAGCGGGACCGCCGCTTCGGGGGTGCACAGCTGGGGGACGGCGAGACCGCCACGTAAGCGGGACGACGACACGGCAACGGGCCGCCTCCGGGACATCGGAGGCGGCCCGCGCCGTTTTCGGGTGCCGCGGGGCCATCCTCGCGCCTGGCTACTGCTTCGGCGCCGGCTGCTCGCGCTCGGCGCACTCTCCGCACGTCCCGAAGATCTCGATCGTGTGCGCCACATCGCGGAAGCCGTGCTCGGCGGCGATCTGGTCGGCCCACTTCTCCACCGCGGGCCCTTCGACCTCCACGGCCTTGCCGCAGGCTCGGCACACCAGGTGGTGGTGGTGATCGTCCGTGCTGCACCGGCGGTAGACGGCCTCGCCCTCGCTGGTGCGCAGGACGTCGACCTCGCCCGCGTCGGCGAGTGACTGAAGCGTCCGGTAGACGGTGGTCAGACCCACCGAATCGCCCCGGTGCTTGAGCATGTCGTGGAGTTCCTGCGCACTGCGGAACTCGTCGACCTCGTCGAGTGCGGCCGACACCGCGGTCCGCTGCCGCGTCGACCGGCCGCGTACCGGAGATCCCGCGCTCGTCGCCACCGTTGCCTCCCTAGGACGTCAGGACTGTCAGGAATTTCCCCCTGCACGTGCGTCGGCCATTGTGCCAGGTGATGCCCGGAACCCCGGGTGAGCGCCGACGCCGGTATCCCTGACCGTGTCCGTGCCGGTCTCGGTGTCCCTGTCGGTCCCCGTGTCGGTGTCCCTGTCCGTGCCCCGGTCCGTCCGTCCCTCAGACGCTCACGTCGTCCGCGGTGCGGGAACGGCTGCCGGGTACCTCCAGGGTGCACCCCTTCCCGGCTTCCGTGGCCGCCCGTGCGCGTTTTTTCGCGAGCGGCGCGGCCAGGGCCGTGAAGACCACGAAGAGGGCGATGGCGAAGAGGACGATGGTCGCGCCCGAGGGGACGTCCACGTAGTACGAGGTGGCCGTGCCGGTGAGGGTGACCGTGACGCCGATCGCGACGGCCGCCACCAGTGTCACCGCGAAGCTGCGGCTGATCTGCTGGGCGGCCGCGACCGGGATCACCATCAGGGCGCTGACCAGCAGCAGGCCGACGACCCGCATCGCGACGGTGACGGTGACCGCCGCGGTGACGGCGACCAGGAGGTTCAGCAGCCGGACCGGCAGGCCCGTCACCCGGGCGAACTCCTCGTCCTGGCAGACCGCGAACAGCTGGCGGCGCAGCCCGATGGTGATCGCCAGCACCAGGGCCGCCAGCACACAGATCGTGATCATGTCCTGCTGCGAGACCGTCGTGATCGAGCCGAAGAGATAGGTGCTGAGGTTGGCGTTGGAGCCGGCGTCGGAGAGGTTCATCAGCATCACGCCGCCCGCCATACCGCCGTAGAACAGCATGGCCAGCGCGAGGTCGCCGCGGGTCCTGCCGTACCAGCGGATCAGCTCCATGACGACGGAGCCGACGACCGCGACGGCGGTGGCGACCCAGACGGGGCTGGTGTTGAGCAGGAAGCCGAGGCCGACGCCGGTCAGCGCGACGTGGCCGATGCCGTCGCCCATCAGGGCCTGGCGGCGCTGGACGAGGTAGATGCCGATGGCGGGTGCGGTGACGCCGACGATCAGCGCGGCCAGCAGGGCCCGCTGCATAAAGGCGTAGTCGAGGATTTCCATCAGGTCAGCAGCCCCGTCCGGATCGGTTCCGCGGCCGGGTCGGCGTGCGGGTGGACATGGTCATGGCCGGGCAGCGCGTGCTGGCCCACGGCCTCGGGCGGCGGGCCGTCATGGACGACGCAGCCGTCGCGCAGGACCACCGCGCGGTCGATCAGCGGCTCCAGCGGGCCCAGCTCGTGCAGGACGAGCAGGACGGTCGTGCCGCGGCCGACCTGTTCGCGCAGCGCCCCGGCGAGCACCTCCTGGCTGGCCAGGTCGACGCCGGCCATCGGCTCATCCATGATCAGCAGCTCCGGTTCGCCCGCCAGGGCGCGGGCTATCAGCACCCGCTGGTGCTGGCCGCCGGAGAGCGCGTTGACGGAGTCCTTGGCACGGTCCGCCATGCCGACCAGCTCCAGGGCGCGGTGCACGGCGGCCCGGTCGGCCTTGCGCAGGATGCCGAGCTTCGTACGGGCCAGCCGGCCGGCCGTGACGACCTCGCGGACGGTGGCGGGGACGCCGCTGGAGGCGGTCGTGCGCTGCGGGACGTAGCCGATGCGGGCCCAGTCCCGGAAGCGGCGGAAGGGCGTGCCGAAGAGCGCCAGCTCGCCGCCGGTGAGCGGGACCTGGCCGATGACGGACCGGACGGCGGTGGACTTGCCGGACCCATTGGCGCCGAGCAGGGCCACGACCTCGCCGCTGCGCACGGCGAGGTCGACGCCGCGCAGGACGGGCCGGGCACCCAGCGAGGCGGTGGCCGCGCGCAGGTCGATGACCGGTGTCCGGGTGTCGTCCGACGAGTTCGGGGCCGGCGGGGCGGTGCGTTCCGTGGCCTGCTTCATGGTGACCTCCGTCACTTGGTGCCGAGCGCCTTCTGGAGGGCGGCGAGGTTGGCCCGCATCACGCCGAAGTAGTCCTTGCCGCGGGACTTGCCCGTGATCCCCTCCAGCGGGTCGAGGACATCGGTCTTCAGGTGCAGATCGCCGGCCAGCGACTTCGCCGTGGCCGGGTTGGCGATCGTCTCGAAGAAGACCGTCGAGACGTGGTGCTCGGCGGCGAGGGCGTGCAGGTCCTTGATGCGGTGGGCGCTGGGCTCGGACTCCGGGTCGAGGCCGCTGATGGCCTCCTCGGTCAGCCCGTAGCGCTCGGCGAGGTAGCCGAAGGCCGCGTGGGTGGTGAGGAAGGTGCCGGATGCCTTGTTCCGCAGCCCGTCGCGGAATGCGTCGTTCAGCCCGTTCAGCCTCTTCACCAGGGCGTCGGTGTTCTTGCGGTAGTCGGCCTTGTGGTGCGGGTCGGCCTTGGCGAGGGTCGCGCCCACGCCCTTGGCGACCTCGGCGAACTTCACGGGGTCGAGCCAGACGTGCGGGTCGTTGCCGCCGGCCTCGTCGGAGTGGCCGGCGTGGTTGTCGCCCGTGGTGTGGTGGTGGCCGTCGACCTCGGTGCCGTGCTTCTCGAGGCGGGTGAGGGAGGCCGCGTCGGCGACGTTCTTGGCGCCGGACTGCGCGACGGCGTCGTCCACGGCGGGCTGCAGGCCCTTGAGATAGACGATCGCGCCGGATTCGCCGAGCTGGGCGGTCTGCTTCGGGGTGAGGGCCAGGTCGTGCGGCTCGGCCCCGGGCTTGGTGAGGTTGGACACCTCGACGTGCTTGCCGCCGATCTGCTCGGCGAGGAACTGCAGGGGGTAGAAGGACGCCGCCACCCGCAGCCTGCCGTCCGCCGTGCGGGCGCCGCCGGAGGTGGAGCAGGCGGAGAGGACCAGCAGGCCGAGCGCCGCGGTCGAGGCGACCGCTGCGGTGGATCTCCGACGGCGTATGTTCATGACACTCATTTTCAACAAAGGTGGAAACGATTGTCAACAGCGCCAGGGCGGGTGTGAGCGGGCCGACAGGGGGAGCCGGAACCGATTTGATCCCGGGGGTACGGCCGCCGGTACCCTGAACTATTCGCCCGCCCGTCTCTCGACCACCACCCCCCGCTGAGACGCCAGGGCGGCGCCCATTCATCGTTCGTCGTCGTAATGAAGAGAGCACCGTGGCCGCCGACAAGATCGATACCATCGTCAGCCTGAGCAAGCGCCGTGGCTTCGTTTACCCCTGCAGTGAGATCTACGGCGGCTCCCGCGCTGCCTGGGACTACGGTCCGCTGGGCGTCGAGCTCAAGGAGAACATCAAGCGCCAGTGGTGGCGCGCCATGGTCACCTCGCGCGAAGACGTCGTCGGTATCGACTCGTCCGTGATCCTGGCGCCCGAGGTGTGGCAGGCGTCCGGCCACGTCGCCACCTTCACCGACCCGCTCACCGAGTGCACCTCCTGCCACAAGCGCTTCCGTGCGGACCACCTGGAGGAGGCGTACGAGGCCAAGCACGGCAAGCTTCCCGAGAACGGCATGGCGGACATCAACTGCCCGCACTGCGGCAACAAGGGCGGCTTCACCGAGCCCAAGCAGTTCTCCGGCCTGCTCTCCACCCACCTCGGCCCGTCCCAGGACACCGCCTCGGTCGCCTACCTGCGCCCCGAGACCGCCCAGGGCATCTTCACCAACTTCGCCCAGGTGCAGCAGACCTCGCGCAAGAAGCCGCCGTTCGGCATCGCGCAGATGGGCAAGTCCTTCCGGAACGAGATCACTCCGGGCAACTTCATCTTCCGCACGCGCGAGTTCGAGCAGATGGAGATGGAGTTCTTCGTCAAGCCGGGCGAGGACGAGCAGTGGCAGGAATACTGGATGGAGCAGCGGTGGAACTGGTATCGCGACCTCGGTATCCGCGAGGAGAACATCCGCTGGTTCGAGCACCCCGCCGAGAAGCTCTCGCACTACTCCAAGCGCACCGCTGACATCGAGTACCGCTTCAACTTCGGCGGCACCGAGTTCTCCGAGCTGGAGGGCGTGGCCAACCGCACCGACTACGACCTGACCGCGCACTCCAAGGCGTCCGGCCAGGACCTCTCGTACTTCGACCAGGAGGCCGGCGAGCGCTGGACTCCGTACGTCATCGAGCCGGCTGCCGGTGTGAACCGCGCGATGCTCGCCTTCATGCTCGACGCGTACATCGAGGACGAAGCGCCCAACGCCAAGGGCAAGATGGAGAAGCGCACGGTCATGCGCCTCGACCCGCGCCTGGCGCCGGTCAAGGTCGCGGTGCTGCCGCTGTCCCGCAACCCGCAGCTCTCCCCGAAGGCCAAGGGGCTGGCCACGGACCTGCGCAAGAACTGGAACATCGAGTTCGACGACGCGGGCGCCATCGGCCGCCGCTACCGCCGCCAGGACGAGATCGGCACGCCGTTCTGCGTCACGGTCGACTTCGACACCCTCGACGACAACGCCGTCACGGTGCGCGAGCGCGACACCATGAAGCAGGAGCGGGTCAGCCTGGACCAGATCCAGTCGTACCTCGGCGGGCGACTGCTGGGCTGCTAGGCCCTCGCCTGCTGGTTGTGTGAAAGCGCCGGCCGGGCCCGATGCCACATCGGGCCCGGCCGGCGCTTTTGCATGCCGAGCGGCGTGCCGCAGGTCAGTCGGCGGTGCGCGATGCCGTGGCCGGGCGCGCCGCGAGTACCGCGCACAGCCCCGCCAGCGGCAGCTCCGCGGCGACGGCCATGGCTATGGCGGTGGCCAGTTCCACACCGGGGGCGGCGGTGGCCAGGTCGATGCAGGCGTCGGCCAGGAGGAGAACGGCCGCGGCGGCCGCGGGGGCGCGGTAGCGGGTGTCGGCGGCCAACAGGCGGGTGCCGGCGGTCAGGAGGCAGGCGGCCTCCAGGGCGTCCAGGACCACCCAGGCCGCCGCCTCGGCGGGCGGAAGGGTGCCGGCGAGGTAGCCGAGCCAGGGGAGGAGCGCGAGCCCGGCGCCGGTCAGGATCCGGCCCTGCCGGCGGCGCGCGGTACCGGTTCGTACGGCGCCTGTTCGCACGGTGCTCCCCGCGCCGCCACGGGTGACACAACTGCCTTCTGGTGCTGGTGAGTCGAAGGCGAGGAGGGTCATGTCGGATGCCTCTTTCGGCTGTCACGGGCCCGGCCTTCGGGCTCGTGATCAACACTCCTCGCCAGGGCGGTCACAGTCGGTAGTGCGGCTTTCCGACCTGGGGTGGCACCAGTTGCACCCCAGGTCCGGGCATTGCCTTCATGGTCACGTCGGCAACACCCCGCATACCGTTGGGCCATGACCCTCCCGCCCCGAACGCGCCGTGCTCTCGTGCGGCTGCGGCGCGACATCCTCTTCCTCGCCGCGGGGGCGCCACTGCACCTCGTGGTGGCGCCCCCGCTCTTCTGGGCGGCGTACCTCACGGGCCGGACCGTCGCCGGGACCTCCTCGGAGGCCCCGGTGTTCCTGGCCGCTCCGTTGGCGCTGCTGGCGCTCGCCGGATACGGGCTGACGGAGGCGCAGCGGTGGCGGTTCCGCGCGCTGTGCGGGGTGGACCTGCCCCGGCTGCGACTGACCCAGGCCAAGCGGCAGTTCGGCTACAACTGGCTGATCGGACCGCTGCTCGGCGCCCTGGAACTGCTGCTGCTCGCCCTGCTGTCGATAGGGGTCGCGGCGGCGCTGATCCTGGTGTGGATCTGGCTGGTGCCCGACGAGTGGCGGATCGCCCACCACGGCTACACCACCCAGGCCACCTACGTCACGGTGGCGGGGCTGGCCGCCCTCACGGCTGTGCCGCCGCTGGCCGCCGGCCTCGTCCGGCTGGAGAACCTCGTCGGGCGTGCGGTGCTGGGGGTGAGCCGGTCCGACGAGCTGGCGCGGCGGGTCGAGGACCTGACCGAGAGCCGGGCCGGGGCCGTGGACGCCGCCGACGCCGAACGCCGCCGCATCGAGCGCGATCTCCACGACGGCGCCCAGCAGCGGCTGGTCTCGCTCGCCCTGAACCTGGGGCTGGCCAAGGCCACGCTCACCGATCTGCCGCCGGAGGCGCGGCAGGCCATCGACGCGGCGCACCGCGAGGCGAAGGACGCGATCGAGGAGCTGAACAACCTCGTCCGCGGGCTGCACCCCGCCGTCCTCGACGAACTCGGTCTGGACGCCGCGCTGTCGGGGCTCGCTGCCCGCGCCCCGCTGCCCGTACGGCTGCGGGTCGACCTGCCGCCGGACCTTCCGCAGCGGGCCTCGCCCGCGGTGGAGGCCGTCGCCTACTTCGTCGTCTCCGAGGCGCTGACGAACCTGGCCAAGCACGCACCGGAGGCGACCCGGGCGGACGTGACCGTCACCCGGCTCGGCGGGATACTGCGGGTGGTGATCGCCGATGACGGTACGGGCGGGGCCGACCCGTCCCGGGGGACCGGACTGAAGGGGCTCGCCCAGCGCGTGCGCTCAGTGGACGGGACCTTCCGGATGAGCAGCCCTGTGGGGGGCCCGACCATGATGAGCGTGGAGCTGCCGTGCCCGATGTGAGCCCTGAGTCAAGCCCTGAGTCAAGCCCCGAGACAAGCCCCGAGCCGGGGGCCGCCGTGCGACGTGCGGTGATCGCGGAGGACTCCGTCCTGCTGCGGATCGGGCTGGTCAAGGTGCTGGAGATGGCCGGTTTCGAGGTGGTGGCCGAGGCGGGGGAGGCCCAGGGGCTGCTGGCGGCGGTCGAGGCGCACCGGCCGGACATCGCGGTGGTCGACGTCCGGATGCCGCCCGGCTTCACGGACGAGGGGGTGCGGGCGGCGCTGGCGATCCGCCGGGAACGGCCCGGGACCGCGGTGCTGCTGCTGTCCCAGTACGTCGAGGAGCGCTACGCCGCCGACCTGCTGGCGACGAACACCAGCGGTGTGGGATACCTCCTCAAGCAACGGGTCGCGGACGTCGAGGAGTTCATCGAGGCGCTGCGGCGGGTGGCGGCGGGCGGTACGGCCCTGGACCCGCAGGTCGTGGCCCAACTGCTGGTACGGCGACCGAGCGACCCGCTGGAGAGGCTCACCGCCCGCGAACGCGAGGTCCTGTCCCTGATGGCCGAGGGCCGCTCCAACGCGGGCATCGCCGCGCAGCTGGTGGTGAGCGAGAGCGCGGTGGCCAAGCACATCAACAGCATCCTGGCGAAGCTGGATCTGCCGAAGGCGGACGCGGATCACCGGCGGGTGCTGGCGGTGCTGCGGTTCCTGGGGATGGGGGAGTAAGGCGATCCGGAGAGCGCGGACGGTCCGGTCATCTCGTCCAGGAGGGGGCGTACTCCACATGGAACGGCTCTCCGTCGCGTGGGCCCAGGTCCCGCCAGTCGTCGAGGGAGCGGCAGACGTGGTAGTTGCAGCCGCCGTTGATGTAGAGGCTGCTCGCCGCGGCGGGCGGTCCGTCCTTGGTGACGGCGAACACCTGCCGGGCCGCTGTCCGGAAGGCCGCCGTACTGCCCGTCAGCAGCAGCGTCTCGGCGTGGAGGTGCCGGCGCAGCCTGTCCGTGCCCTGCGGGGCGAACCGGGCGGCCGGTGCCGCGCCGTCGCCCTCGCTCCCGTCCCGTAGGTCCGTGTCCGGCAGGCGCGCGGTGCGGAGCTCGCGGGGAGCACTCCCCGCGGCGATACGCTCCCGCAGCCGTTTCCAGCGGGAGGGCCGGAGCTGCACCGCGCGGTGCACCAGGACGAGGTCCAGCGGCTGTTCGTCACCCCGGCCGAACCAGGGCTCGGGCGCGGTGGCCCGCATGGGCAGGTGGATCAGGGAGCGGGGGAAACGCGCCGCGAGCAGCATCAGCGTGCCGATGCGACGGCCGTCCGTCCGGTCCACCAGCAGGTCGTATGGGTGGCCGGCTTGGTACAGCGCGCCGTTCTTGAGCGGTCCGGCCGGCCGGATCACCCGATACTCCGCACCGGCCAGCCGCACCCGCTGCACGATGATCTTCACCCGCAGACCGTCGCGGGTGAGGGGGGCTCTCGACGCGGTCACGCAGGTGGCTCCTGCCGGGGCGGGCCCACCGGGCCGGGCGCACCGATCACAGCTCCCACGACCTGGACCGCTCCAGCCCCTCCCACTCCTCGCGGAGCAGGGACAGCAGCGCCAGGTCGTGGCGGCGACCGCGGTGCAGGCACACCGAGCGGCGGACGCCCTCCCGGACGAAGCCCGACCGGGCCAGGACGGCCAGCGCGGCGGCGTTGTCGGTGTGGGTGTCCGCTTGGAGGCGCTGCAGCGGAAGTTCGCCGAAGGCCAGGTCGACGAGGGCGTCGAGGGTGTCCGCGCCGAGGCCGCGGTGCCGGTGCTCCGGGGCCAGCATCAGCTCGGCCTCCGCCGTGCCGTCGACGAAGTCCTGGGCGGTGAGCGCCGCATGACCCACCGGCGTGCCGTCCGGGAGCAGGACGAGGAAGTCGTCGCGGTCGTACGTGCCGATATGGGTCTCGATGCGCTCGCGGAGCGAGGACAGGGGGCGTGGCCAGTAGCCGATCTCGCGGACGGCCTTGGGGTCGGACCGCCATGCGTGCAGCAGCTCGGCATCGTCGACGTCGAGCGGGGCGAGGCGGATGTGCCGGCCCCGCCAGCATGTCTCCCGACCCGTCCTCGCGGGTCGCTGTGCCGTCGCGTCCGACTCTTCCCCCGTGTTCTCTGCCACGGGGGGATGCTACGGGCCGAGCGGGCGCCGGGCCATGGGATTTCGGCGGCGGGACGCACAACTCGGCCTGGGGGCAGAGGGTTTCAGTCAGGGCGTGGTGGGCTTGCGGGCCTGCCCGGGCCCGCCTGCCCGGGCCCGCCTGCCCGGGCCCGCCCGCACGGGCATGAACCCGCACGGGCATGAACCCGCCCGGGCATGAACCCGCCCGGGCATGAACCCGCCCGGGCATGAACCCGCCCGGGCATGAACCCGCACGGGCATGAACCCGCCCGGGCATGAACCCGCCCGGCTGCGCCCGCGGTCCCCGCCCGGCCCGCCTCGCTACGCCTGCAACCCCCGCAGCACCAGCTCCCGTACCGCCTCGAAGTCGTCCGTGATCTCCGGGCGGGACCACTCGGGGGCGTAGCAGGGATCGTGGAAGCGGCCGGTGGCGGCGAAGACGGCGTGGGCGGTGGTGGCGGGGGCGGAGGTGTGGAAGGTGCCCTGGGAGACGCCGGCTTCGATGATCGTGGTGAGCTGGGATTCGAGGTCGGTGATGTGGCGGTCGACCGCGCCGCCGCTCTCGCCGATCAAGGTCATATAGGTGGCGAAGAGTTCGGGGTCGTCGCCGGCCTTGTGCCGCTTGGCCTCGAAGAGCGCGGCGAGCCAGCGGCGCAGGCGGTCCTCGGCCGGGCCCTCGTCCGTGACGATGGCGGACAGCTCCCGGCTCGTGCGTTCCAGCCAGCGTTCCGTGACCGCCTCCCGCAGCGCCGCCTTGGTGCGGAAGTGGCGGTAGACGCTGCCGTGGCTCACCCCCAGGGCGCGTGCCACGTCCACGACCGTGGCCTTGGCCGGGCCGTAGCGGCGCAGCACCTCCTCGGTGGCTTCGAGGATGCGCTCGGGGGTCAGTGTCTCGGGGGCCATGGGACGGGGCCGGCCTTTCGGGGGAGCGGGCGGGGCGACGGGCGGGACACCTGGCCGGTGCGCACGCCGGGTGCGGGGCCGCCAGGTACTACGGACCGTACCCGGCGCGTACGCCCGTCGCCCCGGGCGGTCATCGCTCGCTGTCCAGGTGGGCCATCTGCTCGGCCGGGTAACGCTCGCCTGCGGCGGCGTCCGCCGGGACGGCGCGCTCGATCGCGGCCAGGTCGTCGGCGTCCAGCGTGAACTCCAGGGCGCCCAGCGCCTCGCCGAGGCGGTCGCGCCGCCGGGCGCCGACCAGCGGGACGATGTCCGCGCCGCGCGAGAGCACCCAGGCGATCGCGGTCTGCGCCACCGAGACGCCCTTCTGCTCGGCGATCTTGCGGAGCGCGTCCACCAGGTCGAGGTTGCGGTCGAGGTTCTCGCCCTGGAAGCGCGGCGACATCCCGCGGAAGTCGCCTGCGGCGAGCTTGCGGTCGCGGGAGAAGTGGCCGCTGATCAGGCCGCGGGACAGGACGCCGTACGCCGTGATGCCGATGCCCAGCTCGCGGGCGGTGGGCAGGATGTCGTCCTCGATGCCGCGGGAAATGAGGGAGTACTCGATCTGGAGGTCGGAGATCGGGGCGACGGCGGCGGCCCGGCGCAGGGTCTCGGCGCCCACCTCGGACAGGCCGATGTGGCGGACGTGTCCGGCCTCGACCAGCTCGGCGATGGCGCCGACGGTCTCCTCGATCGGGACGTCCGGGTCGATGCGGGCGATGCGGTAGATGTCGATGTGGTCGCGGCCCAGGCGCTGGAGGGAGTACGCGGCGAAGTTCCGCACCGCGTTCGGCCGGCCGTCGTAGCCGGTGAAGCCGCCTTCGACGGTGCGCAGGGCGCCGAACTTGACGCTGGTCAGGGCCCTGTCGCGGGCGGCGGCGGGGGCGGTCCTGAGGGCTTCGTTGATGAGGAGTTCGTTGTGGCCCATGCCGTAGAAGTCGCCGGTGTCGAGCAGGGTGATGCCCGCTTCGAGGGCGGCGTGGACGGTGGCAAGGGATTCGGCGCGGTCGGTGTCGCCGTAGAGGGCGGACATGCCCATGCAGCCGAGGCCGAGGGCCGAGGTCTGCGGGCCGGTGGTGCCGAGGGTGCGGGTCTGCACGGCGTGCTCCTGACGGGAGAGGGGGGATGGGGAGGGGTAGCGGCGGCCGTGCCTTCACTATGGCATGACGACTGACAGATATCAATATCTGTCAGTCGTCATGTGGGGGTCGAGGTGGTGAGCGGTGCGGACCGGCGTGGCCCGGGGCGGCCCGGCGTCGTCAGCGCAGGGTGCGGGGCAGTCGCAGGGCGAGCAGCGTGGTCCCCAGCACGATCACCAGCTGCGTCAGGAGCGCTGCCAGCAGTGCGTCGCGGATGCCGAGCGAGGGGAGGAGGGTCAGGAAGAGGGTGCCGAGCGTGGCCACACCGAGGGCCAGCCCCGACTGCTGGGTGGTGACCATGACGCCACCGCCCACCCCGGCCTGGGCCGCCGGCAGCTCGCTCAGGATGATGCGCAGCAGGATCGGCAGCACCATTCCCTGCCCCCACCCCAGGACGGCCATGCTCGGCGCGAGGTCGGCCACCGACACGCCGGGCCAGCCCGCGTGGACGGTCAGCGCCAGGGCCGCCAGGCCGGTGGCCTGTATCAGCGAGCCGGTCAGCACCACCCGGCGCCCGAAGCGCCGCACCAGACGCGGGCCCGCCAGGGAGGCGAGGAAGTAGGTGAGGCAGAGCGGAACGAGGGACAGGCCGCCCGTGAACGGGCCGTAGTGGAGACCGGCCTGGAGGGCCACGGCCACTACGAACATGAAGCCGCCGAAGCCGATCGAGAACGGCACGATCATGGCCAGGCCGCTGCGGACCGAGGGGATGTGCAGCAGCGAGGGCGGCACGAGCGGTGTGCGGCCCCGCCGTTCGGCGCGGCGCTCGACGACCACGAACGCGGCGGCGGCGAACGGGAAGCCGGCGAGCAGTAGCCACGACCACAGCGGCCAGCCGGCGGCCCGGCCCTCGGTCAGCGGCAGTAGCAGGGCGATCAGGGAGACGGCGAGCAGCGCGGTGCCGGGGCCGTCCACCCGGCTCGGGTGCGGGGACCGGGTCTCGGGGACGGTGCGCACGGCCAGCAGCCACGCCACGGCCGCGATCGGCACGTTCACCAGGAACACCGCGCGCCATCCGGTGCCCGCCAGGTCGACGGAGACCAGCAGCCCGCCGAGCACCTGGCCGAGCGCGCTGGAGACGCCCGCCGTACCGCCGTACAGGCTCACCGCCCTGGCCCGCCGGGAGCCGGTGGTGGCGGCCTGGATGGTGGCCAGCACCTGCGGCAGCAGCAGCGCGGATGCGGCACCCTGGGCCACCCGGGCGGCCACCAGCGTCCAGGCGTCCGGCGCCAACCCGCAGGCGAGCGAGGTCAGTCCGAAGGCGGCCAACCCCCACAGGAACAGCCGTCGGCGGCCGATCATGTCGCCCAGCCGGCCGCCGAGGACGAGCAGCATGGCGTAGGCGACGCCGTAGCCCGCCACCACCATCTCCAGCAGCGCCGGGCCCGCGTGCAGGTCGTGGTCGATGGTGGGCAGCGCGACGTTGACGATGAAGAAGTCGATCATCGGGAGGGCCGCGCCCAGGAGGACGGTCAGCAGGCCGGCCGCGGTCAGCAGCGGGGTGGCCGCGGCGGGCTGCCGGACGGCGGAGGGTGGGGCCATGGGGGCGGTGGTCTGAACTCGGGTATCGCTCACGGCATCGACGATGCTCGCTCGCTCAGACGGGTACCAGAGTGTCCTTATCCTGGTACCGGTGCTACCTGGCAACCGGCTGGGGCCTGCGGCACCCTGGAGGCATGACCGTCGACGCGACTCTGCCGCAGGCTGCCACATCCGCCGGTGCCGCCGACCGGCCGGGCGGTGTCGCGCCACGCGACGCCGCCCGGCGGGCCGAGCTGGCCGCGTTCCTGCGCAGCCGGCGGGAGCGGATCACACCGGAACAGGTCGGGCTGCCGAGGGGCGCCCGGCGGCGTACCCCGGGGCTGCGCCGCGAGGAGGTCGCCCACCTCGGGGCGGTCGGCGTCACCTGGTACACCTGGCTCGAACAGGCCCGGAACATCCATGTCTCGCCGCAGGTCCTGGACGCGGTGGCCCGCGCGCTGCTGCTGGACCGCACCGAGCGCAGCCATCTGTTCGCGCTGGCCGGAGCGGTCGACCCGCTGCCCGGCACCGAGTGCACGGGGGTGTCGCGCGCGATGCGGCAGATCCTGGACCAGCTCGCCCCGTTCCCGGCGGTCGTCCAGAACAGCCGGTTCGACATCCTCGCCTACAACCGCACCTACGGGCAGCTGATGTGCGATCTCGACGCGCTGCCCGAAGAGGACCGCAACTGCATGTGGCTGGCGTTCACCAACGCCGAGTGGCGGGCGGGGGTGGCCGACCTGGACGCCACGATGCGGGTGATGGCCGCCAAGTTCCGGGCGTCGATGGCCGAACACGTCGCCGAGCCCGCCTGGAAAGCGCTGGTCGCGCGGCTGACCGAGGCGTCGCCGGAGTTCCGCGAGATCTGGGCACAGCACGAGGTCGTCCGTCCCGTGAGCGCCGTCAAGGTCTTCCGGCACCCCCGCGTGGGCACCCTCGAACTCACCGCGAGCAATCTGTGGACGGGCCCCAACCCCGGCCCCAGGGTGCTGACCTACACCCCTGTGGACGACAGCTCACGGGAACGGCTGGAGCAGCTGGAGAAGCTGCTGCTCGCCGAGGTGTGACGGCCCCGGCCCACGCCTGCGCCCCGGCCCACGCCTGCGCCCCGGCTGCGCCCGCCCCTGCGCCCGGTCTGCCGCACCCGGTCTACGCCGTCGCCGCGGCGCGCCCGTCGTGCGGCTCGTCCTCGAAGAGCTCCGCCGTGTGCCGGGCGGTGCCCCGCGCCCACCGCCCCGTGCTCACGGCCCCCAGCAGCAGAATGGCCGCGCCGCACCCGGCGATGATCCACCAGGCCGGCCGCCCGGCCGCGAGGAACTCGTCCGCGGTGGCGCCGGCCCCCGCCCCGCTCGCCAGTACGGCTCCGATCACCGCGACGCCCAGTGACTGCCCCACCTGGCGGCTGGTCGAGGCGACCGCGGCCGCCACCCCGGCCTGGGTGCGCGGCATGCCGGACACCGCGGTGTTGGTGATCGGCGCGTTGACCAGCCCGAAGCCGATGCCGAACAGCACGTACCCGGTGAACAGCAGCGCCGTGGTCGCCTGCGCGTCGAACGCGGCGAAGAGCAGCCCGCTGGCCCCCATGAACAGGCCCGCCAGCAGCAGCGAGAGCCGGGGCCCGCGGCTGCCGACCAGCCGCCCCGACAGCGGCGCGAAGATCAGCGTCATGCTCGCCATGGGGATCATGTACAGACCCGCGTCCAGGGCGGACAGCCCGCGCACATTCTGCAGATACAGGGTGTTGAGGAAGAGGAAGCCGCCGAGCGAGGCGAAGGCGCAGACCGCCACGACCGTGGCCCCGCTGAACGGCACGCTGTGGAAGAACCGCAGGTCGATGAGGGGTTCGCGGCGGCGTCGCTCGTAGCGGATCAGGGTCCCCAACGAGACCAGTGCCACCAGCACGAACGCCAGGATCTCCGGTGACCGCCAGCCCGCCTCCGGGGCCTCGATGATCGCGTACGTCAGCGACCCGAACAGTGCGATCACCAGCAACTGGCCCACCGGGTCGACGCGGCGGGGCCGGGGGGCCCGCGACTCGGGGATGTAGCGCAGGGTGAGGAAGAGCGCCAGGGCGCCGATGGGGACGTTGATCCAGAAGATCGAGCGCCAGCCGACGGTCTGCACCAGCAGCCCGCCGATCACCGGGCCGGCCGCCATACTGACGCCCACGACCCCGCCCCACACCCCGATGGCGCGCGCCCGCTCCCGTGGCTCGGTGAAGGTGTTGGTGATGATCGACATCGCGACGGGATTGAGCATCGAACCGCCCACCGCCTGCACCATCCGGAACACCACCAGCCACTCCAGGCCGGGCGCCAGGCTGCACAGCAGCGAGCCGATCGCGAAGACCACCAGCCCGACCAGGAAGACCCGCCGCCGACCGAGCCGGTCCGCGGTCGATCCGGCCAGCATCAGCAGCGAGGCCAGGACCAGCGTGTAGGCGTCGATCGTCCACTGCATGTCGGAGACCGAGGCGCCCAGGTCGTGCTGCATCGAGGGCAGGGCGACGTTCAGGACGGTGTTGTCGAGGCTGACGATCAACAGGCTCATACAGCAGATCGCCAGCACCAGAAGACGTCGGCGACGGCTGAGCTCAGGCATGGTTGAACGCTACAACGATCCGGGACCGGGACCCTGGCAGGGGCACCCGCGCGGTGCGGGACAATGGGCTCCATGACTTCGCTGCAGATCGGACCGCATGCGGTGCAGCCCCCCGTGGTGCTCGCGCCGATGGCCGGGATCACCAACGCCCCCTTCCGGACGCTGTGCCGGGAGTTCTCCGGGGGCAAGGGCCTGTTCGTGAGCGAGATGATCACGACCCGGGCACTGGTCGAACGCAACGAGAAGACCATGCAGCTGATCCATTTCGACGCGACCGAGAAGCCGCGCTCGATCCAGCTGTACGGCGTCGACCCGGCCACCGTCGGCAAGGCCGTCCGCATGATCGCGGAGGAGGACCTGGCCGACCACATCGACCTGAACTTCGGCTGCCCGGTCCCCAAGGTCACCCGCAAGGGCGGCGGCTCCGCGCTCCCGTACAAGCGCCCCCTGCTGCGCGCCATCCTGCGCGAGGCGGTCACCGGCGCCGGCGACCTGCCCGTCACGATGAAGATGCGCAAGGGCATCGACGACGACCACATCACGTTCCTCGACGCCGGCCGGATCGCCGTCGAGGAGGGCGTGACCGCGATCGCCCTGCACGGCCGCACCGCCGCCCAGCACTACGGCGGCACCGCCGACTGGGACGCCATCGCCCGCCTCAAGGAGCACGTCCCCGAGATCCCGGTGCTCGGCAACGGCGACATCTGGTCGGCGGCCGACGCCGTCCGGATGATGCGCGAAACCGGCTGCGACGGCGTGGTCGTCGGCCGCGGCTGCCTGGGCCGCCCCTGGCTCTTCGGCGACCTGGTGGCCGCCTTCGAGGGCACCGGCGCACCCAAGGCGCCCGGCCTGCGCGAGGTCGCCGCCGTCATGCTGCGGCACGCCGCGCTCCTGGGCGAGTGGATCGGCGACGAGACCCGCGGGGTCATCGACTTCCGCAAGCACGTGGCCTGGTACCTCAAGGGCTTCTCCGTCGGCTCCGAGATGCGCAAGCGGCTGGCCATGACGGGCTCGCTGGCGGAGTTGGCGGACGGCGTCGGCGAGCTCGACCTCGATCAGCCGTGGCCGCAGGGCGCGGACGGCCCCCGCGGCCGGACCTCGGGCAACAACCGGGTGGTGCTCCCCGACGGCTGGCTCAAGGACCCCTACGACTGCGCCGGTGTGAGCGAGGACGCGGAGCTGGACACCTCCGGCGGATGACGCCCGGCGGGTGACTTCGGGCGGGTGACTTCGGGCGGGTGATCCGGCCCGGAGCGCCCCGGTCGCGGTATCGATGGGGCTCGTACGGGTCCCGTCGGCGGACCGGGCGCGAGCGAGGAGATGCCGTGGTCAGTGGGCACCGTCCCATCGGGGACACGGAAAAGGCGGTCCAGGCCAAGCTCGGCGACACCCCCGTCCGGCGCCAGCAGATGGCCGCCGTGGCCGGCATCTACCGTGCCGCGGCCACCGTCCGACAGCACTTCGAGAACTCCGTCCTGCGCACGGTCGAGCTGACCTGGACCTCCTTCGTCGTGCTGTGGGTGGTGTGGATCCGGGGCGAGACGGAGACCCGCCGGGTGGCCGAGGAGGCCGGTATCTCCAAGGGCACGCTCACCGGCGTCGCCCGTACGCTCCAGGGCCGCGGCCTGCTGGAGCGCACCACCCACCCGACCGACGGCCGCCTCGCGCTGCTCGCGCTGACACCCGCGGGCGAGACGCTGATGGCGCAGGTCTTTCCGCAGTTCAACGCCGAGGAGTCCTTCGTCACCGGCCCCCTGAGCGACGACGAGGCGCTGGACCTGGCGGATCTGCTGCGCCGCATCGTGGTGCAGGTCGAAACGCACGGCGAGGACCGCCGGCTGGAGCTGCTGGGCGGTCAGGACCCGCGGCCCCGGCGCAGCGGCCGGCGGCCGAAGGTCTGAGTTGTGGTGCCGGGCACCGTGGTCGTCGTGCCACCCGTCGCGCTGATGCCGACTTCGCCCCGTACACCGTCCGGAACGTCTTGCGGTGCGCCGGCCGGCGCACCGGCGGTGGTGCCGCCGTCGCGCGGACGGGGCCGGGACGCGGTTGCCCGGGGGGATGCCCGCACCGCCCCGGGCACTATGGCCGGATGACGACGCACGGCACCGGGTGACGTGGGCGGCACCACGGGATCGAGGCGGAAGCGACGTGGACGCATTCCTTGATCATCCAGCCGAAGTGGGTCCAAATGATGGAACCCGCTCACACATGAGCGCGTGATTCTCGCCACCCCTGATAGGGGGTGCGCTCACATGAGCATTTAGATCACGACTCCACCTCTCCAATGATGGCACTGGGTGCCAGGTGTCATGTGTTCAGTTGATCGAGGTAATCATTGCTCTGAGTGGCGCAATGCGCCGGATGTGGACACGTAGCGGAGCGGTGCGTTCAGGTATTGAAAACACTCAATGGCGGAAGATCACCTGCGATCCGCTGGCGGACGCCCGGTTACGTGCGTATGTCGACCGAGTGGACGTACCCATGTGCCTTCGATCTGGGTATGTTCCTCGCCGTCAGGGCAGCCCGTCGGCGAGGAGTAGGTCCCGTGCCGGAAACACAAGATCCCCACGTAAGCCAGTCTGCGTCCGCGTCTGCGTCGGTGAAGTTCGTCTATGACTTCACCGAGGGCAACAAGGACCTCAAGGACCTCCTCGGTGGCAAGGGCGCCAACCTCGCGGAGATGACCAACCTGGGGCTTCCCGTCCCTCCCGGCTTCGTCATCACCACCGAGGCCTGCAAGGTCTACCTCGACAGCGGCAGCGAGCCCGCGGCACTGCGTGCCGAGGTCTCCCAGCACCTCGACGCCCTCGAGCGGAAGATGGGCAAGAAGCTCGGTCAGGCCGATGACCCGCTGCTCGTATCGGTGCGTTCCGGGGCGAAGTTCTCCATGCCCGGCATGATGGACACCGTCCTCAACATCGGCCTCTCGGATGCGTCGGTTTCCGGCCTTGCCAAGCAGGCCGGCGACGAGCGGTTCGCGTGGGACTCCTACCGCCGCCTGATCCAGATGTTCGGCAAGACCGTGCTGGGTGTCGACGGCGACCTCTTCGAGGAGGCGCTGGAGGAGGCCAAGCAGGCCAAGGGCGTCCGCGTCGACATCGACCTCGACGCCGCCGACCTCAAGGACCTGGTCGCGCACTTCAAGGACGTCGTCGCCAAGGAGACCGGCCGCGACTTCCCGCAGGAGCCGCGCGAGCAGATGGACCTCGCCGTCCGCGCGGTCTTCGACTCCTGGAACACCGACCGCGCCAAGCTCTACCGCCGCCAGGAGCGCATCCCCGGCGACCTCGGCACCGCGGTCAACGTCTGCTCGATGGTCTTCGGCAACCTCGGCCCCGACTCCGGCACCGGCGTCGCCTTCACCCGCGACCCCGCCAGCGGCCAGGAGGGCGTCTACGGCGACTACCTGCAGAACGCGCAGGGCGAGGACGTCGTCGCCGGTATCCGCAACACCGTGCCGCTCGCCGACCTCGAGAACATCGACAAGGCGTCGTACGACGAGCTGATGCAGATCATGAACACGCTCGAGACGCACTACAAGGACCTGTGCGACATCGAGTTCACCATCGAGAGCGGCAAGCTCTGGATGCTGCAGACCCGGGTCGGCAAGCGCACCGCCGGTGCCGCCTTCCGGATCGCCACGCAGCTCGTCGACCAGGGCCTGATCGACGAGGCCGAGGCCCTCCAGCGGGTCAACGGCGCGCAGTTGGCGCAGCTGATGTTCCCCCGCTTCGACCTGGGCGCGCAGTCCCGGACGATCGGCCGGGGCATCGCCGCCTCCCCGGGCGCGGCGGTCGGCAAGGCCGTCTTCGACTCCTACACCGCCGTCAAGTGGTCGCGGTCCGGCGAGAAGGTCATCCTGATCCGCCGCGAGACCAACCCCGACGACCTCAACGGCATGATCGCCGCCGAGGGCATCCTCACCTCCCGCGGCGGCAAGACCTCGCACGCCGCCGTCGTCGCCCGCGGCATGGGCAAGACCTGTGTCTGCGGCGCCGAGGAGCTGGAGGTCGACACCAAGGCCCGCCGGATGACGACCCACGAGGGCACCGTCATCGAGGAGGGCGACGTCGTCTCCGTCGACGGCTCCACGGGCAAGGTCTACGCCGGAGAGGTACCCGTCGTACCGTCCCCGGTCGTGGAGTACTTCGAGGGCCGGATGCACGCCGGCGCCGAGGACGCGGACGACCTGGTCAAGTCCGTCCACCGGATCATGGCGTACGCGGACCGGATGCGCCGACTGCGCGTACGGGCCAACGCCGACAACGCCGAGGACGCCGCGCGCGCCCGCCGGTTCGGCGCCCAGGGCATCGGCCTGTGCCGCACCGAGCACATGTTCCTCGGTGAGCGCCGCGAGATGGTCGAGCGCCTCATCCTCGCCGACACCGACACCGACCGGGACGCCGCGCTCAGCCAGCTGCTGCCGCTCCAGAAGGCCGACTTCATCGAGCTGTTCGAGTCGATGGACGGGCTGCCGGTGACCGTACGGCTGCTGGACCCGCCGCTGCACGAGTTCCTGCCCGACATCACCGAGCTGTCGGTCCGGGTCGCGCTCGCCGAGGCCCGCCAGGACGCCAACGAGAACGATCTGCGGCTGCTCCAGGCCGTGCACAAGCTGCACGAGCAGAACCCGATGCTGGGTCTGCGCGGCGTGCGCCTCGGCCTGGTCATCCCCGGTCTGTTCGCCATGCAGGTGCGAGCCATCGCCGAGGCGGCCGCCGAACGCAAGAACGCCAAGGGCGACCCGCGCGCGGAGATCATGATTCCGCTGGTGGGCACCGTCCAGGAGCTGGAGATCGTCCGCGAGGAGGCCGAGCAGGTCATCGCCGAGGTCGAGAAGTCCCACGGCGTCAGCCTCAAGCTCACCCTCGGCACGATGATCGAGCTGCCCCGCGCCGCCCTCACGGCCGGCCAGATCGCCGAGTCGGCCGACTTCTTCTCCTTCGGTACGAACGACCTCACGCAGACGGTCTGGGGCTTCTCCCGCGACGACGTCGAGGCCAGCTTCTTCACCGCGTACCTGGAGAAGGGCATCTTCGGCGTCAGCCCGTTCGAGACCATCGACAAGGACGGCGTGGGCTCGCTCGTCCGCAACGCCGTCGCGGCCGGCCGGGCCACCCGCCCGGACCTCAAGCTCGGCGTCTGCGGCGAGCACGGCGGCGACCCGGAGTCGGTCCACTTCTTCCACGAGGTCGGCCTGGACTACGTCTCCTGCTCCCCGTTCCGGATTCCGGTCGCGCGGCTGGAGGCCGGCCGCGCGGCAGCCGAGTCCCAGGGCAGCGACAGCCGCTGACCCCACGGGTGCCGCGGACACGGGCGCGTCCGTGCCCGCGGCACCACCGGAGCCGGTACGCCCGGCACCCCAACCCTCAGCCGCCCGGCTGTCGGCTCCGGCACCCCGAAGAGGGCGGCACCTTGTGCGGAGGTGCCGCCCTCGCCCCTTGCCGCCGTCAGGCGCTGCCCTCCCTCCTGTCCTCCCTCCTGTCCTCCCTCGGCTGCACCGGACGGGCCGGCGGCCACGGAACCTCGGCCAGGAGGGGCAGAATCGACGCTTCCTCGTAGTCGAGGTGCGCGTTCAGCTCCGCCGACATCGCTTCCAGGTCGGTACGGAAGCGCTGAGGATCGGCGATGTCGATGTCGGCCAGCAGAGCCACCAGCGCGCTCTGGATGCGCGCGACCGTGCGGTGTTCCTCGCCGAGCCGGTCGAAGGTCTCGACCAGGTGGGGGTGATAGCGGGCCATGCCGGGGAAGACGTGCGCGTCCTCACTGGTGTGGTGGAACTCCAGGGCCTGGCAGAAAGCCAGGCAGCGCTGCCGGATCTGCAGTCCGAGACTCGGGGCCGGCGGCTCACCGGGCCCTTGGTGGGCCGCGCGGGCGGCGAAGTGGGCATCGACCTCCGCGGTCACCTGACGCAACTGGCCGCGCAGCCAGGTATGGACCTCCATGATCTTGTCGGCCAGGGTGCCGACCTCGCGGGGACCCTCCCAGCCGTCGGGCTCCGCGCGCTCCAGCACGACGACCGGCAGGAGTCGGGTGGTCCGGGCCTGGTGGTCGCCGTAGCCGGGAGCCACCTGCACGATGTGCGCGAACAGCTCCTCGCGCCGGGCGCCCTCGGCGGGGACCGCGAGAGCCGGGAAGGTCTCGGTGCCGACCTCCACCTGCACCACGGGGTGGGCGAGCAGGTTGTGGTACCAGCCGGGGTGCCGCGGGGCACCGAGGTGGGACCCGACGAGCAGGAGTGCCTCGCCGTGCCGGACGTATCCGAGGGGCGTGGTCCGCGCGGTACCCGACTTCGCGCCGGTGGTCGTCAGCAGGAGCAGGTTCCCGCCTTCGAAGGGGCCACCGACCTTGCCGCCGTTGGCGCGGAACTCCTCGATGACGGACTGATGGAAAGACGTGGACATACGGTTCTGTGTCTCCGGAAGAGGCAGTGCGTCCGCAGCGGCTGCGGACGGGACATGACGGATGGTGAGGTGCGCAGGGCGGAGCGAGGGCACGGCTCTCGCCGGACACGGGCCGCGGACGGGTGGATGCCCGCGGCCGCCGAACTCGCCGCGGTGCACGAGCGGTTGGGCAAGGCGACGCGGACGGCATGCGGACGGCATGCGGGACGGTGCCGGGAGGTGTGGAGGGCGAGAGGCGACGTGCGGCTGCGCTACGTCATGTACAGGGCGCGGAGGATGAACTCATGGCGGGCCCCTCGAGTGAAGGGTGTTCGCCCGATCGCCGACCGGCCCACTGCTCTTTGGTCGGCGTCACGCGACACCGCGTCCATTACAGGCACCGGGCGGCCGCCTGTCAACGCGGCGCCTCACGCACCTGCGGCGGGCTGCCTTCGTGCGTTCTCGCGAACGGCCCGTTGCCCGAGCGGATCACGCGGCCGCCGGACCGGCCGGCGGCGGGCAAGGGCGGCACCTGTGCGGAGGCACCGCCCTTGCTCTTTCTCCGGGCTCCCCCCTCGGGAGCTGCCGCCACCCCGGTCGGCGCGGGAAGGCGGCTCCTCAACGGGATCGCAGAACGGCCGGTTGTGTTGCCCATCACCCCCCACGGGATCGAGCAATCCGTTCCGTTCGCTTCGCCGTTGAATTGAGTACAGCATTCACGTTGCCCGCCCGGTGGCGCGACACTTTTCAACTCTGGCCAAAAGGGCATGGTGACCGCGCGTGTTGGCGTGCATACTCAGGGCGTACCGGGGGGTCGACCGTGGAAACCAAGGTGGGGGTTCGGTGTTACGCGTCCATTTCAGTGGCCTCGATCTGGCCCGGGTACGCATAGCTGCACGCCCTGACGCGCTGTGGGAGACCGTTCTGAGCTTTCACCGGCTACGCGACCGACGTGACGATTCGGCATTCGGCAGATGGCGATCGGAAACACGTGGAAGGTTGAATGGCGAAGCGCGTCTGCTGGCACCACTGGTGCCCACCCGGGGCTATTTCCCCGATTTTCTGACGCCCGCCGAAGGGCTCCTCGGCATGGACGAGGCGCTCGCCGCGCTGCGGGAGACCCCCGACGCCCGGCTGCACGACGAGCTCGCGCGGCTGTCCACCGCCGCCCGCCCGCTCCCGTCCTGGATATCCGACATGGCCCAGGGCGGCACCCGCTCGCTGGGCCGCCTCGCCGGCGTCCTGCAGCGCTACTACGAGGCCGCCGTCGCCCCGTACTGGCCGCGCGTCCAGGGCCGTATCGAGGCCGACCGGGCCGCCCGGGGCCGGGCCATCCTGGACGGCGGCGCGGACCGCCTGCTCGCTTCGCTGCCGCCGATGATCCGCTGGCGGGCGCCCGTCCTGGAGGCCGACTACCCGGTGGACCGCGACCTCCATCTGAACGGCCGCGGCCTCCTGCTGCTGCCGTCGTACTTCTGTCGCCGCACCCCGGTGACCTTCCGCAATCCGGACCTGACGCCCGTTCTGGTCTATCCCGTCGAGCACCCGGCCCCGCGCCCGGACCCGCCCGTGCCGTCCGAACGCTCCCTGGGCCGGCTCGTCGGGCAGACCCGTTCCGCGATCCTCCAGGGCATCGGCGTCGGCTGCACCACCAGCGAACTCGCCCGCCGCGTCGATGTCTCGCTGGCCTCCGCCAGCCAGCACGCGACTGTACTGCGCGACGCCGGGCTGCTGCTCACCCTGCGTCAGGGCAACGCCGTACTGCACACCCTCACCCCACTGGGCGCGGCACTGCTGAGAGGAGCGCACCCGGCGGGGCTCCAGGGGTGAGACGGCGAGGCGCGGCGGCGGCCCGCCGGATCAGTGCGGCCGATCGCCCGCGATGGCCACACGTTCGGCGACCCTGCGGTGCGTGCCGTAGTCGTTCACCGCGTAGTGCTGGGTGGCCCGGTTGTCCCAGAAGGCGATGTCGCCCGCCTGCCACCGCCACCGCACCTGGAACTCGGGCACCTGAGCCTGCTGGAACAGCACCCGCAACAGCCGGTCGCTCGCCGCCTCCGCGAGCCCCGCGATCCGGGTGGTGAACGATGCGTTGACGAACAGCATCCGCCGCCCGGTCTCCGGGTGCCGCCGCACCACCGGATGTTCCACGGGCGGGAACTCCGCCTGGAATGGCGCCAGTTGGGCGGGAGAGTAGAAGCGGGCGAAGCCCGGGAGATAGTCGTGCACCGCCCGCGCCGAATTGATACGTGCCCGGATTTCCGCCGGCAAATTGTCGTATGCGGCAGCCATATCGGCCCACATCGTGTCCCCGCCCGACGGCGGTACCTCGCGCAGCTGCAACACCGCGCCCATCGCCGGACGTTCGCGGAAAGTTACATCCGTGTGCCATACATTTTCGAACGTCGGGACCGCACCGGCCGCCTTGTCGAACCGCACCACATCCTTCGCATCGCCCCGCGCCAGCAACGGATTGGTCTCCAGCTCTCCCCAATTCCGCGCGAATTCCCGTTGCGCCGCCGAGGAGAGATGCTGCCCGCGGAAGAACAGCACCTTCCACTCCAGCAACGCCCGGTTCAGCTCCGCCCGCAGCGTCCCGGCGAGCGGCCTGGACAGGTCGAGCCCGCGGATTTCGGCCCCGATGGTGGCGGCCTGCGGAACCACCTCGAAGAGCTCGTACGGCCGGTCCGCCCAGCCGTCGGGGGTCCGGCGCAGGATGCGCTGCCCCTCGTAGAGGCCGTCGGCGGGGATCCGGTGGGGGCGCAGGGCGGGGGCGGCGGTCGTGGTGTGGTCGGCGATGGCCGTCAACTGGTCCTCCTGAAAGGGGAGAAGGGGAGAAGGGGAGAGGGCAGGGCAGCGGGGGCGGCGGGGGCGGCAGCGGCAGCGGCAGTGGACGTACGGCGAAGCGCGGTGCGGCTGCCCCGGGGCGGAAGCGGGAAGGAGACGTCACCGGCCGGCGGCCGGACGGACGCCGAGGACCGCTGCGGGCCGCCTACGGACATCCCACGGGCGCACCCGTACGGACGTGTCCGTCAGGCGCGCTGCGGGCAGCCCGTCAGGACGTACAGGAACAACAGGCCGGGGGAGACCCCACCCGGCCGCGGCGGCGCAGGAAGCTCAGGCCGCGGGGCGCGCACTCGCCGTGGGGGCCGCCGTAGGGCGGCTCCGTCACACGGAGGAACGAGTACCTGCTCATGCCTCGCACCGTACCGCATGCCTCCCGCCACCGGCCATGGGCGGCCTCAGTCGTCGATGCCGCTGCGCTCCACACCCGCCACGATGTACCGCTGGAGCAGCAGGAACACCACCACCAGGGGCACGATCGACACCCCCGCTGCCACGAACAGCTCGTGCAGATTGAGGTTCTGCGCCGTGGTGAACGTCGACAGCGCGACCTGCACCGTCCAGGACTCCTGGTCCTGCCCGATCACCAGCGGCCACAGGAACGCGTTCCACGCCCCGATGAAGACGATGGTGCCGACCGCCGCGAAGACCGGCCGGGCGTTGGGCACCACGATCCGCCAGTACGTCCGCCAGTACCCGAGGCCGTCGACCCGCGCCGCGTCCTCCAGCTCCCGGGGAAAGCCGAGGAAGTACTGCCGGAAGACGAAGCAGGCGAAAGCGCTGAACAGCGTCGGAACGACCAGCCCGCGCAGCGTCGAGATCCACCCGAGCGACGACACCAGGACGAAGCTCGGCACGAACGTCACGGCCGCCGGCACCATCAGCGTGCCCAGGACGGCGTAGAAGACGGCATTGGCGTGCTTGTACGGGATCCGCGCCAGCCCGTACCCCGCCAGTGAGGCCAGTACCACCGTGCCGGCGGTCGTGGACACCGCGATGAGCGTCGAGTTGAGGAGCGCCCGTCCCATGGGCAGGGCGGGATCCCGGAACACCTCGGTCAGGTTCGACCACTGGAGCTCCTGGGGCAGGAGCGTCCAGTCGGGCGACGTGATCTCCCGCTCGGTCGCCAGACCGTTGCGCAGCAGCAGATAGAACGGGACGAGGAAGACCAGGGCGAGGACGACGAGCAGCACCACCCGCAGTGCCCGCCCGGCCCGCGTCAGGGCATCGTGCATACGCTCAGTCCTCCTTGCGGCCCAGGCCGAACCAGCGGGCCTGGACGACCGTCGCCAGCGCGATGATCACGGCCAGGATCACCGCCCCCGCACTGCCCAGCCCGAGATTCTGATCCCGCCCGAGGGCCGTGTAGTAGAGATAGACCAACGGCGGCCGGGCGTACGGCGGATAGCCCCGGGCATCGCTCAGCAGGTTGTAGAACTCGTCGAACGCCTGGAACGCATTGATCACCAGCAGCAGCACCACCGCCACCGACGTGGCCCGCAGCTGCGGAAAGGTGATGTAGCGGAAGACCTGCCACCCCGGCCGTGCCCCGTCCACCGCGGCCGCCTCGTACAACTGCGGGGAGATTCTCTGCAGCCCGGCAAGGAAGAGGATCATGTAGAAACCGGCCTGCAGCCACAGCCGTACGGTCACGATGACCAGCCAGTACCACGGCGGGTGCGTCGTCGACAGCCAGGCCGTCTGATCCGCGCCGAACCAGCCGAGCACGGTGTTGGCCAGCCCGAACCGGACCCCGTTGAAGATCGACAGCTTCCAGATCAGCGCCGCCACGACATACGAGCAAGCCGTCGGCAGGAAGAACACCGACCGGAAGAACGCCTGGGCGAAGCGCAGCCGGTTGACCATCAGCGCCAGCGCGAGCGAGAGCGCGTAGGTGGCCGGCACGATGAAGAGGGTGAACACCGCGAACGTCCCCAGGCTGCCGAGGAACGCATCGTCGCCCAGCATCGAGGTGTAGTTGCCCAGCCCCACGAAGTCCGTGGAGCGGGGCGTCACGGTGTTGTGGGCGTCGAAGAAGCTGAGGTAGAGGCTCCAGGCCAGCGGCACGTACGTGAACAGCCCCAGCCCGATCGCGAACGGCCCGACGAAGACCCAGAACCACAGGTTCCGCCGCTGCGGCCCGAGCAGCCGGGCGACCCGTCCGGGGGTGGCGCGCCCGGCGGCGGCAGGTGCCCGGGTGGCATCTACGGGGGTCGCGCTCCCCGGGGCCCGTACGCTCACGCCCCGGACTTCTTCCTGACCCGCCGCAGCTCGGCGTTGACCTTGCGCACCACGCTCTTCAGCTCACTCTCCGGATTCGCGCCGTCCTTGATGATCCGGCTCAGCGCGTCCTGATAGGCGGTACGGTCCGCGCTGGTCCACAACAACGGCTCGGCATGCCCGTACTCCGTCGCGAACCGCACCGCGTCCGCCGCGACACCCTGCTGCAACTCCTTGGCCTTCTTCGCGAGCGAGAGCCGCGCCGGGATGTGGAAGCCGTACGACAGCGCGAAGTCCTGCTGGAAGTCGCTGCGGTCCACCCACAGCCACTTCGCGAAGGCCTTCGCCTCCTCCTTGCGCCTGCTGTGTGCACTGACGGCGGAGCCGTAGGCACCGACCGGCACGGCAGGCTTCCCGCCCGACCCGTCCTTCGGGAACGGCAGTACCCCGAAGTCGTCCCCCAGCGCCTTCTTGATCCCCGGCAGCGCCCACAGCCCCGACCACTGCATGGCGGTCAGGCCCTGGACGAAGGCGGCCGGATCGGACCAGTCCGTCGGCGCACCGAGCAGCAACGACTTGTCCGCGTACAACTGCCGGATCTTGCCGAACGTACGCGCCGCAGCCGGGTCGTCGAACCCGACCTTGCCGTCGTCATCGATCAGACTCAGCCCCGCCGCGTGCAGCGGGGTCGCGCTGAGCACCCCGACCCCGCCGTCGTTCCCGAGGAACAGCCCCTTGGTCCTGCGGTCGGTCAGCTTCTTCGCCGCGTCCACCAACTCGTCGAGCGTTCGCGGCGGTTGGACTCCCGCGTCCTTCAGCAGACTCTTGCGGTAGTACAGCATCTGCATGTCAACGACCTGCGGGATGCCCCAGATCTTGTCCTGCCAGATCTTCGGAGCCAGCGCCGCCTGGTGGAAGTCGTCCTTGACCGGCTCGACCTCGGCCGTGAGATCCACGACCTGCCCGCCCTGGATCTGCTCCAGCAACGGCCCGTTGACCTCGAACACATCGGGCCCGGAGTCGGTCAGCAGCGCGGCCGCCGTCTGCCGGTCGTAGTCGCCCGGCCGCCACTGCACCCGTACCTGGGCCTTGCGGTACGCGGCGGCATACCGCTGTACGGCCCGCTCGGTCCCGGGCTCGCCGTACTGGTGGTACCACTGGCTGATCGCCGGCCCCGAACCGCCGCCGCCACGCCCGGTGTTGGACCCACAGGCGGCCAGCGCCCCGGCTGCCGCGATGCCGCCGGTGGCGGCCAGCAGCCGCCGCCTGCCGATGCCGCTGCCGGTTTCGGCGCTGCTGCTGCTGCCGTCGCTGCCGCCGCTCCCGCTGCCGCTGTCGTTCGCCCTGGAGTTGGCCATGGCCGTATCCGCCCCCTGTGGTCGTAGCCCCGCAGTGATCGTTGATCAACGGTGGTGCGCCCGACCACTGTGCCCCACGCACGTGAAGAACGCATTGCACCTTCACGAATCGACCCGCCGAAGCCCCCCCGGCCGCACGGTTGCGGCTCACGCGGCACGGCCCACCCGGTTCCGGCTGCGGCTGCGGCTACGGTTGCGGATAGGCGACCGCCACCTGCATCCCGCATGCGTCACACCAAAACGCCCAGCCGTTGGCGTCCACGGCGTGCGAGCCGCACCCCATGCACGGGTCGGACACGAAGTTGGCCATCTGCGTCCCCTGCCCCGTCCGCCGCGGAGCCGCCTGGCGCTCCAGCGCGTAGCACGGAATGCACAGTCCCCCGGCCGTGCCCGGCAGCTTCATGGTCCGCAGATCGCAGTGCGTACAGCGCACCCTGTCGACGTACTCCGTGGGCAGCGCCCGCAACCGGTTGCCCTCACGCGGGGTCGTCACGTCCTCGTCCGCCTCCTACGCCGGGATCGTCCCGGTGCCCATGCACCGGGTGCACTGCGTTGTGGTGGTGTTGCCGCCCTGGGTCTCCCACTCGACGGTGCCGGTCCCCCGGCACTCCGCGCACGGCACTTCGGGAGGCATCGTCATACGCCAAGAATTCCACGGGTGGTTACCCCCCGTCAGCGCATTGTCACTACCGGACCAAGCTCTGTGGGAACGGACAAGGGAGGTCGACCCGCCACCTGCGCCGCGCCCCGGAATCCCGTGCACGACAAAGAGGTTGAATGCCCTCATGCCCCCCGAGCCGCCCACATCCTCCACATCCCCCACACCCGCCACCTCCCCCTCGCACGCCATGGGGAAGCTCCGCGGCTCGGTCGTCACGCTCCGACCGACGACCGATGCCGACACCGCGCCACTCGACCGCATCGTCCGCGAACCGGCGGTCGCCGCTTGGTGGTCCGCACCGGACGACTACGCGGACATGCTCGCCATCACCCCCGCCGACGAGCCCGACGAGGTCATCGGCGCCATCCAGTTCTCCGAAGAGACCGACCCCGAATTCCGCCACGCCGGCATGGACATCTTCCTCACCACAGCCCGGCATGGGCAGGGCCTGGGCACCGACGCCGTCCGCACCCTCGCCCACTGGCTCATCCACGACCGCGGCCACCACCGCCTCACCATCGACCCCGCCGCAGCCAACACCGCCGCCATCGCCAGCTACCGCAAGGTCGGTTTCAAGCCAGTCGGCATCATGCGGGCGTACGGACGCGACCCGCGCACGGGGCAGTGGGCGGACGGGCTGCTGATGGATCTGCTGGCGGACGAGCTGACGTGAGGGCGAGGGCCGGCCGACAGGGAAGCGGATATCCGGAACCCCGGAGTTTACAAGATTCCCGTGATCGGTTCCGTTCGATGGTGGTTAGAAAATCTCAGGGTTGTCCCACGCGCCAAGGAAGATGGCCCCCAGTGCGAGTGGTTCAGACTGGCCGAACAGATCTGCCCACACCAGTGACGCAGGCTTCGCCTGGCGTCTCGAGATTCCTCAGGAAGAGTAAAATCGCTGCGACGTACGAGCCAGTAAAGAGCAAGCATCGTAAGCTGGTCCTGTACCGATGGGGATGAGTTCACGGTCGGCTTCCGGTCGGCATCACGAGGGTCCTACGACGGCTGACGGTTTCCCGGATTCTGCTTTCGAGACCGGGCTCTGATCCCCCTGGCCTGTTTCTCGTTGACTGCCGCGCCTCAAATGGTTATTCCGCGCCCCATGAATCGAGGTCACCGTTGAGTACGTGCTCCCAATGGTCAGCGTCTTCCACTAGGGAATCGACCTGTTCGGCCCATATTCTTACGCTGTTCCGGGCGTCCCTGTGCTCGTGTGGCGTGTTGAAATTGCTGATCAGAAGCTCGTGGTACAGGCGAAGCAGGGTGCAGAACTGTCGAAGGCTGTTAGCCAGCGCGACGGATCGGTAACCGGTGTTGTAGTCCTGAAGTACGGTCCCTGTAGCGCCGTCCAGAAAAATGGTGCCGCCCGTCCATTCTCCCAGGAGGTAAAACGGGCCGTCGCTGTCGGGCTTCCACGACTCCTCGGGCCAGGAGGTCTCGACAAGTCCCATTTCTCGCAGGTCCACGGTGGACATGAAAGGGAGCTGATCGGACAGCGCTGGTAGTCCTGTCGTAGCGAGGAATCGCCGTGCGTCGGCGTCGCGGAGTCCGTCAGACAAATCGGCCTCCGATAGCGTTCGGCAGCTATGGGGTCCGAATGTAGCCTCCAGCCACGATTGTGAAGGCGCGTCATGAGCGAGTGCCGGAGTGGGAATCTCCCACTCGGCCGCTGTGGTGATCGGGCCGACGAAATGATCTGTCATCGCCTCAAGGTGGGCGCTTTCCCCTTGGTTTGTGTCCATGGCCACGGCAAAGGACCCCGTGGGTCCCGCAATGAGCCACTCCCCATCGGCCTTCCGTTTGGCTCTGAAAGGGTGGGCTGCTCCGAGGGCATTTCGGACAGGAGGTGCGGTTTCGCCGTGCGGCCATGACCGGCTGACTGGGATTCCCTCAGAATCTTCTTCGTACGGCGGCGCTGAGAAGCCGAATGCGCCGAAGGGGCGACAGCGTGACCAGACTGTCCGCCACGGCAGACCGACACTCGCTGCGGCCATCGGCCCGGCGAGCGCCTCGTTGCCGCGGCTGACCGTGGCCTGGTGCAGCCACGCCACCCATTCCTGATGTGGTGCTGAGGCCAGGCCCAACTCCCCCAAGTAGTGGGCATCGATCGCGATACCACCCTGAGGGACACCACGCGGCCAGGCGAGGGCCATGCCCTGAAGCAGCCCATATGCGTTGAGGTTCGCCAGCGCTGCGCCGTCACTCAGCACTGACTCCAGCACTCCCGCATGAGCGGCGTGGAGAGGCAATGCCCTTGTCGTGTAGTGGCCGAGCGGACCCAGCGCATCCCAGGCCTGCATCGTTCGGCCGGACATTCGTTGTCTCAAGTAGCCGACGATGGCCTCGTGGTCGACGGGGTGCAGAGCCCGTATCCGATGGCGGGTCGACTCGGCCCGGAAGGCGACGCGTCGGTCAACACCAACGCCATCCGACACACTCAGCACATCGCCGAGCGAGTCCGTCAGTTCGGCCAGCTCGTGCAGCGAACATGGCACATCCAGGGCACGGCACAGTTCCGCCCACACGGACAACGGCACGCTCCGGGTTTCCGCTGCCGCCAGAGCCTGCAGTGCCGTGTGCGTCTCGAGCAGCTCTGCGAGAAGCGCAGCATGCTCTGATGAATCGAAGCCCTCTGAAAGAACGAGTTCGTTCCGGGTCGGGGCGAGCACCCAGCTCTTGGCTGTGGATCGCTCCACGACGAAGCGGACGTCTGGCCGGGCGGCCATTTTGAGGGTCCGCAGCACGTTTTGTGTGATCCGGCTGGATTCGTTCGAGGAGACGAGTCGGCCGGCCCACTGAACGTTGGCGAGCAACGCCACACCGCCATCTTTGATCCTGCGTGCGGCATGGAAGAGGGACTCCGATCCGCACTCCACCTGCCATGCCTTCAGCAGGCGCAGTGCCACACTCTCTGCTGTCAGGCCCTGGCAGTCGATGAAGACGGAATTCGGAATTCGGACCGCCAGGGCCTGCAGCAGTTGCGTCTTCCCACTGCCTGCAGCGCCGCGGATCGCGAAGGTTTCGTACAGCCGGTGCGGCTCGTCCAGCCATGACTCGATGCGAGCCATGGCGTTGTCCGTCGTCATCGCACTCGATCATCGATTGGTGGAGCGTTGCTTGTCGGTCGTCAGTGGTCAGACTGTAGTGGGCTCGGATGCGGGGACGCGTGGGTGGGGTCGACCGCGTTCATCAACGTAGATGTGTCCTGATGCTCCGTCCAGGAGCAAGTCGACACTGGTCCAGTGGCCCAGACGGAAGAACGGGCCGGAACCGGCAGAGGACGGCAAGGCGGGCGGGCGACTTCTGCAAGCGCCTCTGGACGGACGAAGGAGACGTAGGGGAGTTCCTCATCAAGGTCGGGAAGTCCGACCTCGGCGAGGAATTGGATGGACTCGGCGTGCGTGATGCCGGCCGGAAGTTCGCTGGGGGACGCGACGTGACAGGAATCGGAGCCGAACACTGCCTCGTACCAGGACTGTCCAGGTGAGGCGCTCCCCTGCAGTGCCTCTGGCAGCGGCCACTCCGCAGAGCTGAGGCGTGCGTTGAGCAATGGACGCTTAAGCCATTGCGGGCTTGACGTCACGCGTGCCGGATCGAATACATGGAGGGCGAGGATACCTCCGATGCCGCCGTAGACCAGAGTTCCATCCGGTGCCTCGATGCGGCATGTAGCGGTGGACGGTACTCTCGGCGCAGGCGTCCGCTGCGCGGCATCGGGCTCCTCCACAGGCTCGAAGGCCCGGCCGCTTGCCCGGACGGTGACACCGGCGTCCAAGTAGAGCTGCACCTGAGCGGCGCCGCCGAGTGGTGTTCCGTCATCGAGGCGCCACAGACTTTCCAGGACACACAAGTTGGACTCGGGGTCCACATCGCCGTCCATCTCGCTGTCTTCGATTTCCCGCGCACTGACGACGACATCGACCCCGTTCGCGACTCCGATTTCGAGCCAGTCGGGGACCGAAGATGCCGTACGGGCGCCAGCGCGACCAGCGGGTGAGCCACGGCAGTTCGCCGGCCGAACGCGCCAGCTCCTCGGCGAAATCGGTGGCGCCACGGTTCATCGATGCCCAGTGGAGCCAGCAGATCCACTCTTCGTGGGTAGCGGGTTCGACGCCTGCTGCCTCTAGGTAGTGGACATCGGATGCGGGATTTCCGGTAGGAATACCGTGGGGATGGGAGAGTTTGAGCCCGGTGACCAGGGCGTGCCGGTCTACGTTCGCGAGAAATCGAGGGTTCTGCGAAAGAGCAATCAGCATATCGGCCGCGGCGCTGTGAATGGGGAGCGCGTGGAATGCGTACTCCGCGGCCGGGCCCTGCGTGCGCCATGGGCCGGTGGTTCCGAGGTGAAGCGACTCGGCCAGCAGGGCATGGGTGATGTTGCTGTGTTCCTGCAGGCTGAGCGGCAGTTGGGCGCGCAGGAGATGACGCACGCCTTCCACGCGGAACCTTACGTATTCAGCTCCCGCGCTGTCGGTCCGCATCGACAACATCTGCGGCAGGGCGTTCACCGTCCTGTGCAGATCGGCAGGAGCCCTTTGAAGTCCGAGGGCCGTGCAGAGGACCGACCAGGCCGGCAAGGGAACTTCCCGGGTCTCGGCAGCGGCGAGCGCCCGCAACTGCGGGAAATGTGCGAGGTGCTCGGTTGAAGAAGGTCGTGAGAACTCGGGGGACTCGGGCAGAGAGAGGGCTTTCTCCTGCAGGTCCGACGTCAGGCGGACCCGTTCCTGTTCCTGATCGACTTCGAATGCCACGGCAACTGGGTATTTGTTTTTCCTGAGCATGCGGGTGATGACATACGGCAGTAGACGCTCGGGTTCCTTCGACGTAGCCGTTCTTCCCGCCCATTGCACGTTGGTGAAAAGGATGATTGCCCTTTCCCTGTCAGCGCTCCAGTATGCGAATGCTTCGCCAGGGCGGTGCTGCCGTGGGTGTGCAGAAAGCGCGCGTCGAAACCCCAGTTGCCGATCAACTGGATGGCCACCTCGTCGGCGGTGAGGCCAGTACAGTCGATATACGTGGAAATGCCTTCAAGTGTCTCTGCTGCTTGCCTGAGGCAACGCGTCTTACCGGAACCAACCGGCCCGGTAACGGGAAGCTTAATGCGACGCTGATCCGGCGCTTGGGGCCACTCGGTCAGCTTGCTGGCGAGAGTATCGCGGGACACGTTACTTCGCTCCGATCGTTCGCGAGTTTCTCCGGGGGCACGTGGGCGGCAAGATTACTACGTGGTTGGCTAGGCGTGCACCTTGAGCCAAATGCGCAGCAATTCACCCCGAACGCGGTCCATCTCGTCATGCCAGGCCTTCTTACGAGCTTCTTGTGCCTCCTTGGTGAGTTCTGGCCTATCCTCTTCCGGAGCTGCATCTATTTCGTCCTAGTGTTGGAGCCATCGGCGAACGGCCCGTAGCGATAAGTAGTTCCGTACGAGACCTCCATTTCCGATTTGCTCTCCGGGGCGGCCAGTCCAGCCTTCATTTCGCCGTGGGATTTGCGCTCTATGACGTCTTTCGGGCGATCCAGGTGCTCGCCGGGGTAGTGGGCGCAGGCGGCGCCTCCTAGGGCGCCAGTGTTACCGCACGGTTCGTACTCGGTGAACATCGCCGTGCGTTTGAATTTTTTGTCATCGAGCTTCCTGAGGTCTTCTCCGGCGCCGGGTTCTGAGTGATCTTGGCCCGAAACGGAGGTGCCGATGGCAAAATGTATCGACTTTACATTTCCATGGTCGTCGAGTTCCGCCACTTCGTAAACTGCGTAATTGCGGCCCGAAAATTCGGGAAGGGTCGATAATGGAGGGTGCTGACAGGTCGACAGGTGCTACCACCTGCGGCGGCCGCCGCACCGACAGGCGACCGGAAGCCGGCAGTCGCCGCCTCTCCTTCCCCCTCGGGAGTGTGGGCGAGGGCTCCCTCGGCGGAGGGGCGGCCCCGAACGGCCTGCAGTCGTTCCCGCCCCCGCGGACCTCTTATCGCGTCACGCGAAAATGACCCGCGACAGCCAGAAGTCCAGTAGTTCCGCGTCACCGTCGATCTCGAAGGCGTCGGTGTCGGCGGGCCGGCGGCCGTAGACCAGCAGCAGGAGTTCGGTCAGGGGTGCGTCGACCCTCACGGCCGCCGGCTCGGCGGAGCGGCGCCAGGCCAGGGAATCGCCGGTGAGGTCGACGAGCCAGTCGGCGGCGGCCTCGGGTGGGGTGTCCGTGGCGTGGAAGTGGAGGGTGCGGCCGGGGCCGAGGAGGTCGCGGCGCTCGGGGTGGTGGTCGAACATCTCGGGCAGGGAGCCCAGTTCCATCCACTCGTCGAGGGCGTCGAGGGCGACCCGGTGCTCGACGGTGAAGTCCCTGCCGAGGGCCAGGGCCGCGTCGGCGCGGTGGACGACCGTCTCGTGGGCCATCCGGCGGGCGAAGAAGCGGGGGGACCCGGAGGGGAGCGGGGTCCAGATTTCGGCGTCGGGGCCCGCGGCGCGGAGGGTGTCGGCGAGCAGTCGGGCGCCTTCGGTGAGCCAGTCGGCGAGCTCGGCGGGGGTGTCGGGGGTGTCGCGGGGCAGGGCGCGCAGCGCGGTGTCCGGCGGGGGCTGGGTGGCCCGGGTGCGGACGATCTCCGCCACCCAGCGGTGCGCCTCGCCCAGATGCCGCAGCAGCTGGGCGAGGCTCCAGTCCGGGCAGGAGGGCACGGAGATGGCGAGGTCGGCGCCGTCCGTGAGCGAGGACGCCAGCAGGGCGGCCTGATGGGGGATCTCGGTGCAGTGGTCGTCGTAGCTCAGTGTGAGGCCCATGACGTCACGGTAGAGCGCGTCACTGACAACGGCCCGTCATCACGTCCGGGACGCCCGTGCGAGACGGAACCGCAGTCGGCAGATGACCGCGTCGGTGTCGCGGCGCACCGCGTGGGCGACGACCGCGCCCCGTTGGTTCTGGAGCAGGCGCTGCCACAGGTGGGCGGGTTCGGCCTCGGGTATGAGGACGGTGATGCGGGTGCCGGTCCGGCGGGCGGCCAGGGCGCGTACGTAGTCGGCCACGGGGCGGCCGACGGAGCGGGTCGCGGAGGGGAGTTCGAGGAGTTCCACGCCGGGGTTCCACAGTTCCCAGTCGCGGCGCAGGGCCTCGGCGGCGGGGCGGTCCTCGGGGTCGCCGTGGGTGACGGTGACCGCCACCACCTCGTCGCCCAGGGACACCGCGGCGTTCAGGGCCTCGGCGGTCAGCAGGGAGAGGTGCGACACCGGGACGACGACGAGGGAGCGGGCGGCCTGGGGCGGTTCGGGGACGCGTCCCAGGCCCAGACGTTCGCCGATCCGGCCGTAGGCGCGGTGGACCGCCTCGAAGGCGACCACGAGGAGCGGCAGCGCGACGACGATCAGCCAGGCGCCGGCGGTGAACTTCGTGGCCGTGACGACCACGGCCGAGACCCCGGTGAGCAGGGCGCCGAGGCCGTTGAGGGCGGCCCTGGCGCGCCAGCCGGCACCGCGTGCGCGGCGCCAGTGCCGGACCATGCCGGCCTGGCAGAGGGTGAAGCCGACGAAGACGCCGATGGCGAAGAGCGGGACGAGGGCGTTGACGTCGCCGCCGGAGAGGACGAGCAGGGCCGCGGCAGCGGCGGCCAGCGCCAGTACGCCGTGCCGGTGGACCTGGCGGTCCGCCTTCAGGCCGAAGACGTGCGGCAGGTGGTTGTCCCGGGCGAGCAGGCCCATCAGGACGGGCAGGCCGCCGAAGGAGGTGTTCGCGGCGAGGGCCAGCAGCACCATGGTGGCGAACTGCACCACGTAGAAGGCCCAGTTGTGGCCGAGGGAGGCGTCCGCCAGCTGGGCGAGGACGGTGACGCCCTCGACCGGCCGGAGGTGGAAGCGGCCGATGAGGACGGACAGGCCGATCAGCATCACGCCGAGCAGGGCGCCGAGCGCGACCTCGGTGCGCTGGGCGCGCCGGGCGGCCGGGGCCCGGAAGGAGGGCACCGCGTTGGCGACGGCTTCGACGCCGGTCAGCGCCGAGCAGCCGGACGCGAACGCCTTGAGCAGGAGCAGCGCGCCGACGGCCGTCGCGTTCCCGGCGAGGACGGAGGGGTGGCCGTCGGCGGTGGCCGTGGAGGCGGGGGCGTCACGGAGGAGCCCGACCACGATCATGGCCAGGATGGCGCCGATGAAGACCGCGGTGGGGACGAGGAACGCCTTCGCCGAGTCGGCGATGCCCCGCAGGTTGATGACCGTGATGAGGACGAGGACCGCCAGGCAGATGGCGACGCGGTCCGCGTAGAGCGCGGGGAAGGCGGAGGTGAGCGCGGCCGTGCCGGCCGTCACGGAGACGGCGACGTTCAGGACGTAGTCGAGGACGAGCGAGGCCGCCGCGACCAGGGCGGGGCGCCGGCCCAGGTGGGTCTTGGCCACTGCGTAGGAACCGCCGCCGTCGGGGAAGGCGGCGATCACCTGGCGGTACGACGCGACCAGTACGGCCAGCAGCGCGGCGATGGCGAGGGTGACCGGGAGGGTGAAGCCGAGGCCGTAGCCGCCCGCCGCCGCCAGGACCAGCACGATCGACTCGGGGCCGTAGGCGACGGAGGCCATGGCGTCGAGGGAGAGGGCGGCCAGGCCCTGGAGGGCGGTGAGCCGGTGGCGGGCGTCGGGTCCGGAGTCGGGTCCGGAGTCGGTGGGCGTCGTCCGGGCCGCGGGCGGCTCGCCGGCCCGACCTGCGGTATCGGGTGGCTCTTCGGGGCGGCTGTCGGGCCGGGACACCATCGACATCGTTCTGCGTACCTCCGTGCGGCACTGGGGTGGGACCACCTCAGGGTGTGGGGCGTGCCGCCCGGCCGCTCACCGCCCTGGCGTCCTCTTGGCGGTGCGAGGGGAGATCTTCACGGAATCCTGACGCCCGCACCCCGCACCCCGCACCCCGTCCCCGCGCCCGTCCCCGCGCGGCCCCGGTGGCGCTGCGCCCCGATGCCCGGCCCGTCAGCCCGCCGCGGGGCTCTCCTCGAACGCGAAGCGCACTCCGGTGCACTCCTCCGAGACGTTCCACAGCCGCTCGGCGTTGGCGTCGTTCCTGGTCCACGGGGCGCGGAAGCACGGTGCCGGAGCGCCGCGCAGGCCGCTGCGCGGACCGATGAAGGAGTCGGGGCGCATGTGCGGTGCGGTGGCCGCGCAGAGGCTGCCCAGCGCGCCGCCGTCCGCGGGCTGGGCGATGAGGCGGCTGCCGATGTCGGCGAAGCGTTCGGCGCCGGAGCGGCCCTCCATCCGAGGGCCCGTGGTCTGCAGGTTGGTGGCGGCGTAGCCGGGATGCGAGGCGACCGCGAGGGCCCCCGAGCCGGCCGCCGCCAGGCGCCGGGACAGCTCGCGGGTGAAGAGGAGGTTGGCGCTCTTGGAGCGGGCGTAGGCGATCCAGCGGCGGTAGGAGCGCTCGCCGTTGAGGTCGGCGAAGTCGAGGTCGGAGAGGGCGTGCAGCATGCTGGAGACGGTGACGACGCGCGCTCCCGGAGTGGCGAGGAGCCGGGGCAGCAGCAGCCCGGTCAGCGCGAAGTGGCCCAGGTGGTTGGTGCCGAACTGCATCTCGAAGCCGTCGGCGGTGGTGCGGTACGGCAGCGCCATCACGCCCGCGTTGTTGACGAGCAGGTCGAGGCGTGCACTGTCGAAGGTGTCGAGGCCGGCCGCGAAGTCCTGTACGGAGCCGAGGTCGGCCAGGTCCAGTGGTCGGAACTCGGCCTCGGCGGTGGGGACTTCGCCGCGCAGCCGGTCCAGCGCCGCAATGCCGCGTGCTTCGTTGCGGCAGGCCAGCAGCACGCGGGCGCCACGCCGCGCCAGTTCGCGCGCCGTGACGTACCCGATGCCGCTGTTGGCGCCTGTCACGACCACCGAGCGGCCGGTCTGGTCGGGGATGTGGCTGGTGTTCCACCGGGTCACGCCGTACTCCTCGGTAGGGGAGCACCAGCGTACGCCCCGGGCGTCACTTCCCTTCCGCCAGGCGCTTGATGGCCGCCAGCCGGGAGTCCCAGTCCGCGGCGATCCGGTCCATCCACCGGGCGGTGGTCCCCAGTCGCTCGGGTATCACCCGGTAGCGGGACTCGCGGCCCTCCCGGCGGCCGGCCACCAGACCGGCCCGGTCGAGGATGCCCAGGTGCTTGACGATGGCCTGGCGGCTGACCGGCAGTTGTGCCGCCAGGGCCGTGGCGGTCGCCTCGCCGCGGTCGGCGAGGGCGTCGAGTATCCGGCGGCGGGTCGGGTCCGCCAGTGCGGACAGCACCTCCGCCACGGCGTCCGCGTGGCCCTCGGGCTCCCGCGTCATGCCGCCAGCCGCTCCGCGTACCGCTGGATGTTCTCGACCTGGCCGGACCAGCCCTCGCTGTGGCTCTCGTAGGAGGCGGTCTTTCTGCGCTCCTCGGGGATGGTGAGGGCGGCGAATCCGGTCTCCACCACGCGCAGGCGGGTGCCGTCGCCCTCCGGGGTGAGGGTGAACTCCACGAGGGTGGAGTTGCGCTCGGTCGCCACGTCGCCGGGGTACGCGCTGGCCCAGCGGTACGCGAAGTGGTGCGGCGGGTCCACCTTCACGACGACCGTGGGGAACTGGCCGTGCTCGCCGTGGTCGAGGTGCATGATGCCGCCCGGCCGCAGGTCGACCGGGGTCGGCTCGCCCTGGCCGAACCACGAGCCGACGTGCTCGGGCTCGGTCAGTACCGCCCAGACGCGTTCGACGGGTGCGGCGATGCTGATCTCCCGCTCGATGCGGTCCTTGTTGCTGTCGCTGGTCATGGGGGCCTCCTGCCCGTTGCGTGCCATTGCGCGCCATTGCGTGTGGAGCGTCCTTACGTGCTACTCGATGGTTGCACGTACGGACAGGAGGTGCAACCCGGCGGTTGCGTGAACGAGAGGGGAGTCAGGCGCCCCGCTCCCCCCGGGTGCGCACGCGAAAGGCCGGTACGGACACCGCCGGGTCGTCCAGGCAGTCCCCCGTGATGAGGTCGAAACGCTGCTTGAGCAGCGGCGACGCCACGAACGGCCGGTCTGCGGCGGAGCCCGTCAGGCCCCGGGAGAGGACCTGGGCGCCGGTGAACGGGTCCCGGTTGCCGATGGCGTACGCCCGGCCGCCGCGGTCGACGAAGAGAGCGGCCTGGGAGCCGTCGGGGAGGAGCGCGGCGACACCGCGGCCCGGGGTGAGGTCGTCCAGGGTGCAGACGGCGAGCCAGCCGTCGGGGCCGAGGATCTCGACGGTGGTGGTGGCGGTGTGGGTGGGAGCGAGGGCAGTGGCGGTGGTCATCGTGCGGAGGTCCCTTCCAGGGTGCGAACGGGCAGGGTCGGGCCGGCCAGCAGCGTCAGGTCCGGCTTGACCTGGTCGCGCTCGGGCACGAAGCGGACGGAGGGGTCCGGTGCGTCGGGCGCGTTGACGAAGGAGACGAAGCGGGCCAGCCGCTCGGGGTCGTCGAGGGTCTCGGCCCATTCGTCGCGGTAGTGGGAGACATGGGCGGCCATCAGGGCCTCCAGCTCGTCGCAGAGGCCGAGGGAGTCGTGCACGACGACGTCGCGGACGTGGTCCAGGCCGCCCTCGATGCGCTCCAGCCAGGCCGAGGTGCGCTCCAGACGGTCGGCGGTGCGGATGTAGAACATCAGGAAGCGGTCGATGAGGCGCACGAGTTCGGCGTCGCTGAGGTCCTGCGCGAGGAGGTCGGCGTGGCGCGGATCGGCGCCGCCGTTGCCGCCGACGTACAGGTTCCAGCCGTTGGAGGTGGCGATGATGCCGAAGTCCTTGCCGCGCGCCTCCGCGCACTCCCGCGCGCACCCGGAGACCGCGGACTTGAGCTTGTGCGGGGAGCGCAGCCCCCGGTAGCGCAGCTCCAGATCGATGGCCATCCGGACCGAGTCCTGGACCCCGTAGCGGCACCAGGTCTGCCCGACACAGGACTTCACGGTGCGCAGCGCCTTGCCGTAGGCGTGCCCGGACTCGAAGCCGGCGGCCACCAGCCGGGCCCAGACCTGCGGCAGCTGGTCGACGCGGGCACCGAAGAGGTCGATCCGCTGGCCGCCGGTGATCTTCGTGTACAGGCCGAAGTCGCGGGCGACCTCGCCGATGACGATCAGCTTCTCCGGGGTGACCTCACCGCCGGGGATGCGCGGCACGATCGAGTAGGAGCCGTTGCGCTGGAGGTTGGCGAGGAAGTGGTCGTTGGTGTCCTGGAGCGCGGCCTGTTCGCCGTCCAGGACGTAGCCGTCGGCGCCGACGGAAGGGGCCAGGGAGGCGATGATGGAGCCGACGGTGGGCTTGCAGATCTCGCATCCGTCGCGGTGGCGGGCCGACGGGCGGCCGTGCGAGTCCAGCAGTTCTGCGAAGGTCGTCAGGCCCAGCGTGCGGACGATCTCGTAGAGCTCGGCGCGGGTGTGCGGGAAGCAGCCGCACAGGCCCGTCTCGACGCTGACGCCGCTCGCCTCCAGCTCGTCGTTGACGAGGGTGGTCAGCACCTTGACGCAGGAGCCGCAGCCGGTGCCGGCCTTGGTGCACTTCTTGACCTCGGGGACGGTGCCGCAGGAGTGCTCGGTGACCGCGGAACGGATCGCGCCCTTGGTGACGTTGTGGCAGTTGCAGACGACCGCTTCATCGGGGAGCGCGCCGGGGCCGAGCGCTGCCGGGGCCCCCGCCCCGGCGGGCAGCACCAGTTCCTCGGGCGCCAGCGGCGGGACGCTGCCGGTCAGCGGTCGCAGCATGCCGTACGCCTCGGCGTCGCCCACCAGGACCCCGCCCAGCAGCTCGCCGCCCTGCCCGATCACCAGCTTCTTGTAGACGCCGCTGCGCGCATCGGAGTAGACGACGTCCAGGGAGCCCTCCGTGGCGCCCTGCGCATCGCCGAAGGACGCGACGTCCACGCCCAGCAGCTTGAGCTTGGTGGACAGGTCGGCGCCGGTGAAGCCGGCGGGCTGCCCGTGCCCCCCGCCGAGCTGCCGGGCGATGCCGTCGGCCGCCACCCGGGCCATGTCGTAGCCGGGCGCGACCAGCCCGTAGACCCGGCCGTCGCCGGCCAGCGCGCACTCGCCGACGGCGTACACGGCGGGGTCGTCGGTGCGGCACCACTCGTCGACGACGATGCCGCCGCGCTCGCCGACCGGCAGCCCGCAGTCCCGGGCGAGCTGGTCGCGGGGGCGGACACCGGCCGAGAAGACGACCAGGTCGGTGTCGATACGGGAGCCGTCGGACAGCCCCATGGCGGTGAGGGCTCCGGCGCCGTCCGCGACGATCTCCGTGCCGCCGACGCCGGTGTGCACCTCCAGCCCCATCCCCTCGACGGTACGGCGCAGCGCCCGGCCACCGCCCTCGTCGACCTGGAGCCCCATCAGCCGCGGGCCGAACTCCACGATGTGGGTGCGCAGCCCGAGCCCCTTGAGCGCACCGGCCGCCTCCAGGCCGAGCAGCCCGCCGCCGACCACCACACCGGTGCGGGCGTCCTTGGCGTACTCCTCGATGGCGAGCAGGTCCTCGATGGTGCGGTAGACGAAGCAGCCCGCGCTGTCCTTGCCCGGCACCGGAGGAACGAACGGGTACGAGCCGGTGGCCAGCACCAGGGTGTCGTAGCGGACGGTCCGGCCGGAGCGGGCGGTGACCGTGCGGGCGGCGCGGTCGACGGCGGTGGCCGGGTCGCCGAGGAGCAGTTCGATGCCGTGCCGGGCCATGAAGTCCGGTTCGACCAGGCTCAGCTCGTCCGGGGTGCGCCCGGCGAAGTACGACGTCAGCCGGACCCGGTCATAGGCCGGGCGGGGCTCCTCGCACAGCACGACCACCCGCACCCGCTCGGTGACACCGCGGTCGGCCAGCTCCTCCAGGAAGCGCTGGCCGACCATGCCGTGGCCGATGAGGGCGAGGGTGGGGATGCTGCCTGGCGCGGGCTCGGGGTGCGGCGGTGTGGAGGTCATGCCGGTCAGCCTGCTTCCCGGCTGTTACCCGCCCGCATCTGCTCTGTTTCCCGGGCGGAACGCTGCCCTCAGTGCGCGGGCGGGCACCGTGTGAGGGGCGCCGGCCCGGCCGGGCGGCCGGTCCGGCGCCGCCCCGCCGTCAGCCGTTCGGCTGCGCCGGGCACAGCCGGCGCGGCTGCTCGTCGCCGCGCAGCCGGGCGTCGACACAGCCGCCGGGCAGGCCGTCGTGGGCCTTGGTGCCGAAGTTGGCGGTGACGGTCAGGGCGCCCTTGCCGAAGACCGTGTGCTGGACGGTACGGTCGCCGGTCAGGTACCGGAACGAGGTCATCTGCTCGGTGCCGGCGGCGCGGTGCAGCGGCGCGAAGTACTTCTGCAGCGCGGCGAGTTCGGGACCGTCCTTGGTCAGCGTGGCACCGTCGAGGACGTAGTTGAGCGGGGTGTTGTAGAGCATGGCGAGCAGGGCGCGGGTGGTCTTCTGGGCCGGCAGCTTCTCGTACGACAGCTCCCAGCGCTCGGCGTTGACCAGCGAGCCGTGCAGCGCGGTCTCGTAGAGGGGCGCCCGGTACTTCGGGTCGTACATGGCGGTGGCCAGGCCGGCGGGCAGCCGCACCGGCTTGAAGAAGATCTTCGGCGCGTTCTCCGGGAAGTAGCCGCCCCACTTCTCCCGGTCGCGCTGCAGCTTCCACAGGCCGTCGGCGACCGGGGTGCCCGAGCCGTGGTCGTAGGCGATCACCTTGTTGGCCCAGGGCTGGGCGGACTCCGAGCCGAGGACGAGGTTCTTCGACAGCCGCCGCATCCGGGCCAGCCGCGCCGCGCGGTCGCCGTCCTTGGTCATCTCGTGGCCCTTGGCGTGGTCGCGGAACACCTCACCGGTCGCGTCGACGTCGAGGAAGTAGCTGTCCGCGCCGTTGGCGACCATCGAACGGGTGCGGTCGGCGAGATAGTGCTTGTTCGGCTCGGCCTTTTCGAAGGCGCGCGAGCTGAGGTAGCAGCCGCGGCCCCCGAAGCCGGTCTCGGCGGTGCCGTCGGCCCTGCGTATGCAGAAGTCGGGGTAGACCCGGCCGGGCCAGGCCGAGGTGGGGCTGTCGGCGGTCTTGGGGTCCTGCCCGTTGGCGAAGGAGTCGTACGGGCCGACGAGGTAGCCCGCCTTCTTGGCGGCACGCACCGCCCCGGCGCTCATGGGGTCGGGCCCGGAGTCGTAGCCGAGCCACATCCGGTCCACCCCGAGCTTCTTGAGCTCGGCGATCCCGGCCGCGGTCCGGGCCTCGCCCCACACATAGGCGTGGAAGGCGCCGAGCAGCTTGCCGTTGGCCGGGTTCTGCTCGATCTTCTTCCGCAGGCTGCCGAGCTGCCCGTGCTGGGAGAGGTAGGAGCGGTAGTCGGCGGCGGGGGCGACGGGGTTGCCGTCGGTCAGCGCGAACGAGACGTCGTAGTCGCGGGTGCCCTCCCCGGCGTCGAAGGCGTGCGCGGCGGTCGCGCGCAGCCGGCCTCCGGTGGAGGCGAAGCGCAGCGAGGTGCCGATGTCGGTCGGGGTGAGGTAGCTGACGCCGTGCCCGCCGCCGGACCCGTTGGCCCCGCCCAGCGAGTAGCCCCACAGGGGGAGCGCGAGTTCGGCGCCCACGTCCACGGTGCTGCCGTCCAGGCCGCCCTTCTCGGACCCGGCATTCCAGAACGCGTCGCGTACGGGGATGTCCAGGCCCTCGCCGCGCGGCAGCTGGACGGCGGAGGCGGCCCGGTCGGTGCCGGTCACCGGCCAGCTCACCGAACCGTCGCGGTCCGACCGCAGCCTGATCCGCAGCCGTCCGTGCTCCGAACTCGCGGTCACGTTCAGCCCCTTGGCGGGGTAGCTCCAGCGCGCGCCGTCCGCCGTACGCGTCACCGGGCCGGGCTTGCCGAGCCCGCCCCCGGCCGCCGCCTCGGACAGCACCAGGCGCCGCCCGTCGCCGGTGCGTGCGCTCACCGCGAGGGAGGCGGTGTCGACGACGGCGGTGCCGCCGCTGACGGGCAGTTCCAGCTTGCTGCCCTCCAGGGTGCCCGCGGCGGCGCTGTCGCATCCGGCGACGCCGAGGCCGGTCGCGGTGAGCGCGAGGGACGCGGCGAGCATGCGGGTGGCGCGGCGACGGCCGGTGCGCCGGGGGGTTTTGGGGAGCGGGGGGATGGTGGATGTCATGGGGACTGGATATGTGGGCGGCTTAAGAACGTTCTAAGAACCGACCGGTGAAGCGGCACCCACGAGCATGCTCAGGCGGCGAACTGCCCCTGCTTCACTGCGGAGATGAAGGTGGCCCAGCCGCCCGCGGGGAAGACCAGCACCGGGCCGTCCGGATCCTTGCTGTCCCGAACGGGGACCGCGCCGTGCGCCTCGGTCAGAGCCCGGGAGAATTCGAGGCACTGGCCGCCGTCGCCATCGCTGTGGGATGACTTGGTCCATGCGAAGTCGCGGGAGAATTCCACGCAGTTCCCGCCGCTGGCGTCGCTGTGGGACGACTTGATCCAGGCGAAGTCGGGGGAGAATTCGACGCAGTCGCCGCCGTTGGCGTCGCTGTAGGAGGACTTGATCCATGTGGCGTTGGCGAGATCCAAGTCGGAGCTCATGCGCGGTACTCCTTCAGCAGCTTCTTGATCAGGGAGACGGACCGATCAGGGGACAGTGCGTGTGCCCTGAGCAGATCGTAATCGTCCAAGGCGGCGTCGACCGTTTGTGCGGAGTCGTGCATTCTGCCTCCTACCCGGGTCTCGGTGTAGAGCACCGTGGGGGAGTTCGTGAAACGCAGCACAGTGAAGGGCCTCGTAGATGCGGCCGGTGCACCTGCCGCAAAAGGCATGACCTGAAGCTTGATGTGAGGCGACGCGGCGGCCGACAGTAAGTACTCAAGCTGCCCGACCATGACTTCGGAGCCCCCTACGACGGTCCGTAGGCACGCCTCATGCACGATGGTCCATAGATACGGCGGGGTGACCAGCTCGAACACTTCGCGTCGCCGCAGACGTACCGCCACCTTGCCTTCGATCACCTCTGCATCTTCCCGGGAGAAGTACGCCTGGAAAATGGCTCGTGCGTAACCCTCCGTCTGGAGGAGACCTTTCACGATATTCGTCGAGTAGTCGAGTATCCGCGACGCCTTCCGCTCCAGGTTGAGATATGGAACGAACCACGACGGGTGGTCGCCTTCGTCGATCCTCCGCAGCAGCTCCGTGAACAGCTCACCGGTCCCGAATGCGGTGTCGCAGCCCTTCGCGAACCTCTCGGCGGGACGGGGCAGCATCTTTCCGGCCTCGACCCTGCTGACGTACGCCTCGGAGTAGCCCGCCGCCTTGCCCAGGTGCTTCTGCGTCATCTTCCGCGCGAGCCGGACCTGTTTGACGTCGCTGCCGAAGCGCTCGAGTGGGTTCAAGTGCTGGGGTGGGGTTGTCTCGTCCAACGCTGTGACCTCTCGCCATGTGATCGCGGCCGGCATCACGGCAGGCAGGAGACTTGTGCGCTGCCGCTAAAGTCCCCCGATCCTATTGCCCGTCGGCGCTTCCGCGTGACCGAATGACTACATCCGGTCACCCCGGGAGACCTCAAGGAGGCGGACGACATGACGGACGCGACGGACACCACGCGGCTCCTGCCGTGGGCGAGTGTGGACGGCAAACCGTGCTTTCTCGCAGGCGACGGCACCGGCTTCGTGTCCCGCGTCGCCGACACGGTCGAGGCGGCACAACTGGGCCTGGCCGCCGAGCTGATCGCGGAGGCGCGGCGCGTGCTGGCGGGGCGGCGGTGGGTGTCCGGTGAACTGCATCTGCTGACCGTCGAACTGGCCGAATCGCTCGCCGAGGTGTACCGGGTCGCGGAGAGCCGGGGCGTGCGTCTGGCCGCGCGGGACCACGAAGACGACGGGCCCGGCACGCATGACGAGTGAGCGGGGCGCCGCCGCTGCGCCCCGCTCCTGCCGTACCCCGCTACCGCTGCCTCCCGGGCTCCGGTCTACCCCTGGCTCAGCCGCCGCGCCGCCAGCTCCGCGTACACCGCCGACCCGTCGGCCAGCACCGCGTCGTCGAACTCGGCGAGCGGCGAGTGGTTGTTGGCGCTGCGCTCGAAATCGGCTCCCGCGGGCGGGGAGCCCAGGGTCAGCATCGCGCCCGGGACCTCGGCCAGTACCCGGGAGAAGTCCTCCGAGCCGTGCAGCGGCCGCGGCAACGGGGCGAAGCGCTCCTCGCCCAGCGCCTCACGGACCGCGTCCGCCGCGAACTCCGCCTCCGCGTGGTCGTTGACGGTCACCGGGTACAGCTCGGCGAACTCCGCGTCCACGCCGACCCCGTACGCCGCCGCGATGCCCCGGCACACCTCGACCGTGCCGTCCTTGACCCGCGCCTGGGCGGCGTCCGAGAAGCTGCGCACCGTCGCCTCGAAGACCGCGTCCTCCGGGATGACGTTCTGCTGCGTACCGGCGTGGAAGGTGCCCACCGTCAGGATCACCGGGTCGAAGACGTCGAAGGCACGGGTGATCCACGCCTGGAGCGCCGTGACCATCGCGCAGGCCGCCTGCACCGGGTCCTTGGCGCGGTGCGGCATCGAACCGTGCCCGCCCTCGCCGCGCACGGTCACCCGCAGCACATTGGACGCGGCCAGCGCCGGGCCGCCCTTGGTGCCGAAGACGCCGCTGGGCAGGCCGGCGGACATCACATGGATCGCGTAGGCGGCGTCCGGCCGCCGCCCCGCCGCGTCCAGGATTCCCTCGGCCAGCATGTGCCGGGCGCCGTCGAAGCCCTCCTCGCCGGGCTGGAACATGAACAGCACATCGCCCGCGAGCCGTTCGCGGTGCGCCGAGAGCAGCTTGGCGGCGCCGGTGAGCATGGTGGTGTGCAGGTCGTGGCCGCAGGCGTGCATCCGGCCGGTGTCGGACGCGAAGTCCAGGCCGGTGCGCTCGGCGACCGGCAGCGCGTCCATGTCGCCGCGCAGCAGCACCGTCGGGCCCGGCTGCCCGCCGCGCAGGACGGCCGTCACCGAGCTCAGGCCCTCGCCGGTCGACACCTCCAGCGGCAGTCCGTCCAGTTCGGCCAGCACCGCCTCCTGGGTGCGGGGCAGTTCGAGGCCGACCTCGGGGGTGCGGTGGAGCGAACGGCGCAGCCGTATCAGGTCGCCGGACAGGGCACGGGCGTCGTCGCGGAAGTTCATGACAGCTCCTTGGAGGGGAAGGGAGGGGCGGGCGCGCGTACCAGGAATGTGCCCAGGAAGGAGACCGCCGCCGCACCGGCCGCCCACCAGGGCACCAGCGTCAGCTGGCCGGCCCTGCCGAGCGCCTGGGCGAGCAGCGGGAAGGTGCCGCCGAAGAGACCGGTGGCCACGGTGAACGGCACGCCCATCGCCACCACCCGCACCGCCACCGGGAACAGCTGCGCGAAGAGCACGTTGGCCAGCCCGATCGGCGCCGCGATCAGCAGCAGATAGACGACGGTGACCAGCCACATCGGCAGCGTCCGGTGCGCCAGTGCCGCCATCAGCGGCACCGTCGCCAGGGCCAGCAGCGCCAGTCCCGTACGGAGTGTGCGCAGCGCGCCGAACCGGTCCGCGAGCCGCCCGGCGCCGAGCATCGCGGCGATCAGCACCACAAGCGGCAGCAGCATCGTCGCCGCCGACTCGGTGTCCGAGACCACGCCCAATTGCTGGGCGTACTGCGGGAGATAGGTGGTGCCGAAGTAGTAGCCGACGGTCGCGCCGAGGGTGATCAGGAACACTGCGGTGATGTTGCGGGCGCCGGCCCGGTACAGCGCGCGCCGCCCGGCCGCCGTCCCCGCCGGTGCGTCGTCGGCCTGCCGGGCGAACTCCTCGCTCTCCTGGGCGCCGCGCCGGATCCACAGCGCCAGCAGCCCGAGCGCCGCCGCCACCAGGAATCCGATCCGCCAGCCGCCGCCGGTCACCGCGTCCCCGCCCAGTGCGGTCAGCAGCAGGGTCAGCACACCGAAGGAGAGGATGTTGCCGATGACCACGCCGGAGTAGGAGATCGCGCTGTAGAGGAAGCGCAGGGGGCGCGGCGCGGTCTCGGTGACGTACGCGGCGGCGCTCGGGTTCTCGCCGCCCATCGACAGCCCCTGCACCAGCCGCAGCACCACCAGCAGCACCGGCGCCGCGGCCCCGATCACCCCGGCGGTCGGCAGCACCGCGATCAGCACGCTCGCCGCCGAGATGAGGCCCATGCTCAGCGTCAGCCCGAAGCGCCGGCCCCGGGAGTCGGCGATACGGCCCATGACGTACGAGCCGAAGGGCCGCACGACGAAGCCGACCGCGAAGCCGAGGTACGCGCCGATCAGCTCGGTCACCGGATCGTCGCCGGGGAACAGCTGGGGGGCGAAGAACGGCGCGAGCACGGCGTAGATCGTCCAGTCGAAGGACTCGACGACGCCGCCCACGGTCGCCGCGAGCAGTGCCCGGCGGCTGCTCACCCCTGTGTTCAGGGCGTCTTCTGTGCTCCCATGGGGGCTCGTTCGTGCCCCCGTACCGGCGCCGCGGGCGTCGCCCGCCGCGCTGCCTGAGACCGCTGACGTCATCGAGAACCTCTTCCCAACTGGGGCCCGGGGGCCTCCTCGGTCTGCCGTGTCCGGCGTGCCGTGCCCGGCTGGGAGGACATGCTGCTCAGCGCCGTGAGCGGGCCGAACGGAATACCCTTGGAATGCAGGAAAGACACAGCAGGGCGGCCCTCATGCAGGAAACCGGTGTCATCGGCGGTCTCGACGCGCAGCTGGTCCACGCGCTGCAGATCTCCCCCCGCGCGTCCTGGCAGACCCTCGCACCGGTCCTCGGCATCGACCCGGTCACCGCCGCCCGCCGCTGGGGCCGACTGGAGGACGCGGGCCTGGCCTGGGTCACCGGCTATCCCGGCCGCCGTCTCCTGGAGCGGCTGTGCACCGCCTTCGTCGAGATCGACTGCCGGTCGGGCCGCGTCGAAGCGGTCGCGGACGCGCTGGCCGCCCTGCCGCAGGTCGCCACCGTCGAGCACATGGCCGGCGGCCGGGACCTGCTGATCACGGCCTTCGTCCCCGGCCTCGGCGAACTCTCCGAACTGCTGCTGCGGCGGATCGCCGCGCTGCCCGGCGTCACCGCCACCCGCGCCGGTATCGCCACCCGCGTCTACGGCGAAGGCAGCCGCTGGCGGCTCCGCGCCCTGACCAGCGGCCAGAGCGAGCGGCTGCGGAACGCCTCGCCCCCGCCCCGCAGCTCCGCCGCGGCCCCCGACGGTCCCGACCGCGCGCTGCTGCCGCAGCTGTCCCGGGACGGCCGGGGCAGCGCGGTGGCGCTGGGCCGGGCCGTCGGGCTGAGCGCCCCCACCGTCCGCCGCCGGGTGGGCCGGCTGATTGCCGACCACGACCTCGCCCTGCGCTGCGAGGTGGCCCGCGAACTGACCGAGTGGCCGGTGTCCGCCACCCTGTGGGCGGGCATCCCCTCGGACCGCCTGGCGGAGGCCGTACGGGTCCTGCTCACCCTCCCCGAGGTGCGGCTCTGCGCCTCGGTGACCGGGCCGCAGAACCTCCTTTTCACGGTGTGGCTGCACACCATCCGGGACGTCCAGCGGCTGGAGACCCAGCTAGGTGAGCGGCTGCCGCACCTGGTCCTGCGGGACCGTTCGGTGGTGCTGCGGCAGACGAAGCTGATGGGGCGGCTGCTCGACGAGCGGGGGCGGGCGGTGGAAGTGGTGCCGGTGGACCCCTGGGCCCGGTGAGGCTGGCACGCCGGATCGCGGGCGGGCCGCCGGGGCCGAGCGGCCCGGGCGGGCCGCCGGGTCCGAGCGGCCACTCTTAACGGGCGGTCAGCCGTTCCTCAAGGCCGCCTTAAGGTCCGCGAAAACGAGCCTGACCTGCTGTTTCGATAGGACGTGTGGCCGTAGCTTCGGCCTGTGACCACCCCGGCCGACACCCCGCACACCACTCATCCGCTCTACTCGCGACTCACCCCGCAGGCCGTCCCGCCCCGCCCCGGCCGGCCGCCGTGCACCCCGCCGGCCCCCGCGCCCCCGCTGCGGACCCCGCCGCGCGCCCTGCTGACCGGGCTGGCCGCCGGAGCGGGGGCGGTCGGGTTGCTCTGGCTGGTGCAGGCCGCGCCGTCCTTCCGGCTCGACGCGCTCTTCGCCACCTTCGCGCATCTGACCGGACTGCTCGCGGCCTACGGGATCCTGGTCATGCTGCTGCTGATGGCCCGGGTGCCCGCCATCGAGCACGGGGTCGGCGCCGACCGGCTGGCCCGCTGGCACTCCCTCGGCGGACGCCATGTCCTCACCCTCTGCCTCGCCCACGCGGCGCTCGCGCTCTGCGCCGCCGCCGCGCACGGCGGCACCGACCTGCTCGGCGCCGCGGTCGGCCTGCTGGGCTACCCGGGTCTGGCCGCCGCCGCCACCGGGACCGCCGTGCTGGCCGCCGTCGGCGCGACCTCGGCGCGGGCGGTCCGTCGCCGCGTCCGCCACGAGACCTGGCGCGCCGCCCATCTGCTGACCTACCTCGGGGCCGCCCTCGCCTTTGCCCACCAGCTGTCCGGCCCCGACCTGGCCGGCGGCCTGCTCGCCGCCTGGCTGTGGACGATGCTGCACACCACCGTCGGCGTGCTGCTGGTCTGGTACCGCCTGGTCGTCCCCGTACGTCAGGCCCTGCGCCACAGCCTGCGCATCACCGAGGTCCGCACCGAGGGGCCGGACGTCGTCTCGGTCGTCGTGCAGGGACTCGGCCTGGACGCGCTGCGTGCCGAGCCGGGGCAGTTCTTCCGCTGGCGCTTCCTGGACCGGCGCCTGTGGCGCACGTCGCTGCCCTTCTCCCTCTCCGCCCCACCCCGGAACGACACCCTCCGCATCACCGTGAAGGCGTGCGGCGACCACACCCGCCGGATCCGCCGGCTGCGCCCCGGCGTACGGGTCCTGGCCACCGGCCCGTTCGGCGCCCTGACCGCCCACCGGCGCACCCGCCGCAAGGTGCTCCTGCTCGCCGGCGGCGTCGGCATCACCCCGATGCGCGCCCTCTTCGAAACGCTCCCCGGCGCCCCCGGCGACCTCACCCTCCTCTACCGGGCGGGCGACGCCGCCCAGTTGGTGCTCCGCGACGAACTCGAAGCGATCGCCGCGGCCCGCGGCGCCGCCCTCCACTATCTGCTCGGCCCCTCGGACGCCCCCTTCGACCCGCTGGCCCCGCGCGCCCTGCGCCACCTCGTGCCCGACCTGCCCGAGCACGACGTCTATCTGTGCGGCCCGCCCGGCATGACCCGCTCCGCGACCGCCGCGCTGCGCCGGGCGGGCGTGCCGGGATCCCGTATCCACGCGGAGCACTTCACCTTCTGACCCGTACCGTCCCACCCCGAGGACCCGGACTCCCCATGGCCAGACATCGCAAGCCGCACGTCATCCCGACCGCCACCCTGCGGGCCCGCCGTCAGCTCGCGGCATGCCTGGCCGGCGCGAGCGCGGTCACCGCCACCCTGCTCTCCCTCACGGTGGCCCCGGCGGCCCCGCCCGCCCCGGACCGGAGCCCGGCGGTGCCCACGGCGCCCCCGCCGCAGGCCGCGCCGTAGGGGTCACCCGGCCGCGTCCAACTGCGCCATGTCCTGGGCCGTGAGCGCGAGGTGCCCCGCGTCGAGGTTCTCCGCCAGGTGGTCGAGCGAGCCCGTGCCCGGGGTGGGCAGCAGCACGGGGGAGCGGTGCAGCAGCCAGGCCAGTGCGACCTGGCCGGTGGTCGCCCCGTGCCGCCGCGCGACGCCGGTGAGCGCCGCGTCGGCCGCGCCCGTCAACGCCCCGTGCCCCAGCGGGAACCAGGGCAGGAACGCCGTGCCGCGCTCCGCACACCACGCGAGCACGTCCTCCGACTCCCGGTCCATCAGGTGGTAGCGGTTCTGCACGGACGCGATCGGCGCGCACTCCGACGCCCGCGCCAGCTCCGCCACACCGACGCTGTCCAGCCCGATGTGCCGGATCTTCCCGGCCTGTCGGAGCTCCGTCAGCGCCCCCAGCTGCTCGGCCATCGGCACCTCGGGATCCAACCGGTGCAGCTGGTAGAGGTCGATCGTCTCGACCCGCAGCCGCCGCAGGCTTGCCTCGCACATGGCGCGCAGCCGCTCCGGCCGCCCGGCGATGTGCCAGATGTCCGGCCCGGTACGGACCACCCCGCCCTTGGTGGCGATCACCAGCCCCGCCGGATACGGATGCAGCGCCCGCGCCACCAACTCCTCGGCCACGTCGGGCCCGTAGTTGTCGGCGGTGTCGATCAGGGTGACACCGCGCTCCACGGCCTGCCGCAGCACCGCGACGGCCCGCTGCGGGTCCTCGTGCCGCGCTCCCCAGTACCCGGGCCCCACCAGCGCGCCGGTCCCGAACCCGAGGCGCCGCACCGACAGATCCCCGCCGATCGGAAAGAGTCTTTCGTTCCCCATGCGCCCCAGGCTAGAGGGCCGGGCCGACCGGAAACCGTGCGTGGCGGCCGCCCACCGCCCCGCAGAGTGGCGCCGATCACCCCGTCGCGCGGCGGACGTTCGTAGGATCGGCCGGTGCCCTCTGACATATCACTGCTCACGCTGAGCCTGCTGTGCACGGCCGCCCTCGCGGCCGGCTGGATCGACGCCGTGGTGGGCGGCGGCGGACTGCTGCTCCTGCCGGCCCTGCTGGTCGGACTGCCGCACACACCCGCCGCCTATGTGCTCGGCACCAACAAGTCCACGGCGATCGTCGGCACCACCGCGGCGGCCGCCACCTACGTCCGCAGGGCGCCGATCGACGTCCGGATGGCGCTGCGGATCGGTCTCGCCGCGCTCGGCGGATCGCTGGGCGGGGCGTTCTTCGCGGCCGGTATCAACAGCGCGGTGCTCCGGCCGCTGATCATGGCCGTCCTCCTCGCCGTGCTCCTCTTCGTCCTCTTCCGTCCGGCCTTCGGGACCGCCCCCGCGCCGTCCGGGCCGGTCACCCGGCAGCGGATGCTGGCGGCGGTGCTCGTCGCGGGCCTGGGCATCGGCTTCTACGACGGCCTGATCGGCCCCGGTACCGGGGCCTTCCTCATCATCGCCCTGGCCGCGATCCTGCACATGGACCTGGTCACCGCCTCCGCGACCTCCAAGGTCGTCAACGTCTGCACCAACATCGGCGCGCTGAGCATGTTCGCGATCCAGGGCACCGTGCTGTGGCAACTCGGTGCGCTGCTGGCGCTGTTCAACCTCGTCGGCGGCCTGGTGGGAGCCCGGATGGCGCTCAAGCGCGGTACCGGGTTCGTCCGGGGCGTGCTGGTGGTCGTGGTCGTCGGGCTGCTGGGCAAGCTGGCCTTCGACCAGTGGCTGGCCGGCTGAGGCGCGGCGACGCCACGGAACATTCAGCAGACCATGACGGCAGGGAAGGGGGCGGGGCCCCGCACTCCGCCATGCCGGCGCGCCCGCACTCCCGCATGCCGAAAGCCCCCGCGCGAGGCTCGTGCGGGGTGTGTGCGGGGTGAGTGCGGGGCCCGGCCCGGGCTCAGCCGCGAGCCGCCACCGCCGGCGCCGCACCCCGAGGCCGCGGCGCCACCGCCGTCACGGCCGTCAGCAGTACCGCCGAGTCCTCGACGGCCCGCAGGCCGTGCCGCTCGTGCGGGATCGCGATGACCTGACCCGCGGTCACTTCCTGGTCCCCGTGCGGCCGGGTCAGCTGCACCCGCCCCTTCAGGACCTGCAGGCTCGCTGCCGGCGGCGTGTTGTGCTCGTCCAGCGCGGCGCCGGCGATCAGCGCGATCACGGTCTGCCGCAGCGGCCCGTCGTGCAGGAAGAGGTGGGCGCTGCGGCCGTGCGTGGCGGCCCTGGCGTCGTCGAGCTGGTCGCGGGTGAGGGCTTTCAGGTCGGTCATGGTGCGGGCCTTTCGTGCGAACCGGCGGCGGGCCTCCCCTTCCATCCTTGCCGCTGCACGGGTGGACGCAACCGGGGCGTTCCGGTATGGGCCGGTGTGTTCGCTGACGAAGCGGGGCGTCGGGGTGTATTGCCCTCCAAGGGCGGCCCGTCCCGGCAGGGACGATGATCACGACCGTACGATGCGAGGCGATCACCCCGTACGCCGTCCGGGACGACCTCGTCCCCCACCGCGAAGGATGCGCACCCGTGGCCGACCCCGAACCGTTCCCCCCAGCCGAACTGCCGGATCCGGCCGGGCAGTCGGCCCGATTCCTGGCCGTCATGACCACCATCGACAGCGAGCGCAAGGCCGAGCTGCTGGCGCGCGGCGCGATCGAGGGCCGGTTCGCGGCCTGTGCGCAGGTCAGTGCGCCGGTGACCTCGGTGTTCCGGTGGGAGAACGCCGTCGAGACCGGTCAGGAGTGGCAGGTGCTGTTCAAGACGTCGGCCGCGCGCTACGCGGCACTGGAGGCCTACCTCCTCGCCGCCCACGACTACGACACACCCGAGATCATCGCCACCCCGATCACCCGGGGCGGCGCCGGCTATCTGGACTGGATCACCAAGGAGACCAGCTGATGCGACAGCGATGGGGGAGGGCGGCGGCCGTGGCGCTCGGCGTCACACTGGGCCTGACGACGGCCTCGGTCGGCCGCGCGGCCGACGGCGACCACGACGGGCCCGCCCGCAACACCTGGAACAGCAACGACACCGCGGGCGACCACGACGGCCCCGCCCGCGACACCTGGGACAGCCAGGACGCCGCCGCCTTCTGGACACCGCAGCGGATGGCCGCCGCCATAGCGTCCGCGCCCGGCGGGACGAAGCCCCGGCCCTCACCCGCGCCCTCCGCCGCCGCGACCCAGGGCGCCCCCACCGCACGGCACTTCGCGGGCATTCCCTCCGTCGGTGTGCTGTTCTCCGTCGACGGTGACGCCAAGGCACACCACTGCACCGCCAGCGTGGTGCACAGCCCGAACCACAACCTGATCCTCACCGCCGGCCACTGCAACCCGGGCTCCCGCGCCGCCTTCGTGCCGCAGTACACCGCCGGCGCCGACACCCAGCCCTACGGCGTGTGGGCGCTCGGCGAGACCTTCGAGTACGCCGACCGCGGCACCACCGGGGACGCCGCCGACCACGACTTCGCCTTCGCCACCGTCCAACCGGACAACCGGGGCCGCGAGCTGGAGTCCGTCACCGGGGGCAACACCCTGTCGCCGACCCCCGGTTACCGCAACCAGGTCACCGTCATCGGCTACCCCAGCGTCCGCAACGACCCGCAGGACCGGGCGGTCCGCTGCACGACCGGCACCGCCCGGCTGACCGGCACCCGCCAACTGCGCATGGAGTGCGGCGGGTTCTACGGCGGCACCTCCGGCAGCCCCTGGCTGGCGAACTACGACGAGCGCACCCGGACCGGCCGCATCATCGGCCTGATCGGCGGGCTCAACGGCGGCGGCCCGAGCGGCCCGCACAGCGACCGGATCTCCTACAGCCCGTACTTCGGCGCGGACATCCTCACGCTCTACGCCCGCGCCTCCGGGCAGGAATGACGACCCGCGGAGGCGCTATCGCTGCGCCTCCGCAACGCCCTTCTCGTGCGGCCCGAGGAAGTGCGGATCGGGCCGCAGCAGGGCGTCGGCCGCCGCCTTCCCGGCCGCGAAGATCTCCCGCACCCCGCCGTACGCCCAGGTCACGTCGTGCGTGGCCGCGACCCCGACACCGTAGGAGTCGATCCCGGCCGCCCGGCACAGCGCCAGCGCCCGCCGGATGTGGAAGCCCTGGCTGACCAGCACCGCCCGCCGCACGCCGAAGATCCGGCGGGCGCGGCTGCACGAGTCCCAGGTGTCGAAGCCCGCGTAGTCGCTGACGATCTTCCTGGCCGGGACGCCGTGCCGCAGCAGATAGGCCCGCATCGCGTCCGGCTCGTCGTAGTCGTGGCTGCTGTTGTCGCCGGTGACCAGGATGGCGTGCACCGTGCCGCGGCCGTAGAGATCGGCCGCCGCGTCCAGCCGGTGGGCGAGGTAGGGGGACGGCGCGCCGTTCCACAGCCCCGCGCCGAAGACGACAGCCACCGGCGCGGCGGGTGTCTGCGCCACCGTGCGGACACGGGGGCCGGCCGTCGCGTTCATCCAGGTCGCGGGCGCCAGCGCGAGCACCACCAGTGCCACGACCGCCTGGAAGGCGCGGCGCTGTCCGCGCCGCGTCCGCGGCAGCCGTACGCGGCGCACCCCGCTGCGTATGCGCCGCGCCACATCCGGCACCTTCCTCTGCATCCCTGCCCCGCTCCCGGTCGTGGCGGGTGCCGATGACCGATGTCCCAAGCTGCGACGCCCGCCGGCCGGTGATGGTTGCAACCCTCGCCTGGCAAGGTGGCAGCAGGAGCACGACGCCGCGGCCGCCCAGACACCCGGCACACCGGCACACCGGAGAGGACCGACCGCCGATGACCACCGAGCCCGAACGGCTGCCGTTCTTCGTCTACGGCACCCTGCGCCCCGGCGAGGCCCACCACGCCTGGGCGCTGCGCGGCCGGACCACCGCCGAGGAACCGGCCCGGATCCGCGGCGCGCTGCTCTACGACGGCCCCGGCTATCCGTACGCGGTCCCCGGGCCCCCGGACGCGGTGGTCCACGGCACCCTCGTACGGCCGCGCGACACCGGATACGACGAGGTGTGCGCCGTACTGGACCGGCTGGAGGGCTACACCCCGGGCGACCCGGCGAACCTCTACGAGCGGGTGCCGACCGAGGCCGTGTGCCGCGACGGCCGGACCGTCCGGGCCTGGGTCTATCTGGCGGCCGAACCGCTCGCCGCCCGCCTGCGCGCCACCGGCACCCGCATCGAGGGCGGCCGCTGGCTGTCCGCCCCGGCCCTCGCGCACTCCCGCCGGCCCGCCGGCGAGGGTGCCGCCGCGGCTCCGGAGCACGCCACCGCTAACCTGGACGATCTCCCCCGTACCGCAGAAGACGCTCTCCCCCGAACCGCAGAAGACGATCCCTCCCGAACCGCAGAATCAGGTGTGACCCGCGTGCCTTCCTCCCCCTCCGCCTCCGCTGCCAGGCGCCCGCTGCCCAAGGCGGAACTGCATCTCCACATCGAGGGCACCCTCGAACCGGAGCTGGCGTTCGCGCTCGCCGAGCGCAACGGCGTCACGCTCCCGTACGCCACCCAGGACGAGCTGCGCCGCGCCTACTCCTTCTCCGACCTGCAGTCCTTCCTCAACCTCTACTACGCGCTGATGGCCGTACTGCGCACCGAGGACGACTTCGCGGACCTGGCCGACGCCTACCTCGCGCGCGCCAGGGAGCAGGGTGTCCGGCACGCCGAGATCTTCTTCGACCCGCAGGCCCACACCGCCCGCGGCGTCCCGATCGGCACCGTCATCCGCGGCCTGGCCCGCGCGCTGGACGCCGCGCCGGAGACCTACGGCATCACCACCCGGCTGATCATGTGCTTCCTGCGCGACGAGAGCGCCGAATCGGCCCTGGCGACCTTCGAGGCGGCCCGCCCCCACCTCGACCGGATCACCGCCGTCGGCCTGGACTCGGCGGAGGTCGGGCACCCGCCGTCGAAGTTCAAGGAGGTCTACGCGCTGGCCCGCGAGGCCGGACTCAAGTGCGTGGCACACGCGGGGGAGGAGGGGCCCGCCGCCTATGTGTGGGAGGCCCTGGATGTCCTCGGCGTGGACCGCGTCGACCACGGGGTGCGCTGCCTGGAGGACGAGCGGCTGGTGGCCCGGCTGGTCGCCGACCAGGTCCCGCTCACCGTCTGCCCCCTGTCCAACGTCCGGCTCCGCGTCATCGACGACCTCGCCGACCACCCGCTGCCCGCCATGCTGGACGCCGGCCTGATGGTCACCGTCAACTCCGACGACCCCGCCTACTTCGGCGGCTACGCGGACGACAACTTCACCGCGGTCCGCGACGCCCTCGGCCTCGACGACGAGACGTTGCGCACCCTGGCCCGCAACTCCTTCAAGGCGTCGTTCCTGGACGAGGCGACCCGCGCCGCCTACCTCAAGGAAGTCGACGCGCGCTGAGGCCGCGGCCCCCGCCCGCCCGGCCCGCGACGGGCGGGCGGGCGGCGGGGGCGTGTCCGGGCACGTGTCCGGGCACCGGGCCGCCTCGGGCCCCGCACGCCGGCGCCGCCCCTCTCACGGTCGCCGCGGTCCCCGGCGGCCGGACGGTACACGCAGTTCCCCGCGGGGAAACGGAACCGCAACGCCCCGGTGCCAGGCTCCCGCCATGACGGAGTCGATACCGCACCAGCCCGCCTCGCCGGCCGCCCCGACCCGCCCCGCCCCGTGCGACGACGCCACCGCCCAGGCCGACCCCGACCGGACACCCCTGGGGGCGGCCGGCCTCGCCACCGAGATCACCACCGAGCTCAGCACCCGGCTCAGCCGCGTCCGGCTGCACGGCTTCCGGCGCCCGCCACGCCCCGCCGCCACCGCCCCCGAGCCACCCGCGCTCGTCGCCGTCGCCCACGGCAGCCGCGACCCGCGCGCCCTGCCCGCCGTCCGCGCGCTGCTCGACCGGGTCCGCGCCCTCCGCCCCGGCCTGACCGTACGGCTCGCCCACATCGAGCTGAACCGGCCGCTGCTCGCCGACACCCTCGCCGAACTGCGCGGCGCGGCCGTCCTCGTACCGCTGCTGTTCGGCCACGGCCACCACGTCACCCACGACCTGCCCGCCGCTCTGGCGGACGCGCCCCATCTGACGGGCCGCACCGCCGCGCCGCTGGGCCCGCACCCCCTCCTCGCCCGGGCGCTGCACGACCGCCTCCTGGAGGCCGGCTTCCCCGCGGCCCCCGACCCGCGCCGTACCGCCGTCGTCCTGGCTTCGGCCGGCTCCCGGGCGGCGCGCTCCACCGCCGACACCGGGCACATCGCCCGGCTCCTCTCGGCCCGCCTCGGCGGCATCCCCGTCCTGCCGGCCCATGCCTCCGCCGCCACCCCCACCGTCCCCGAAGCCGTCCGACTGCTCACCGCCCGCGGCCACGACCGGATCGCCGTCGCCGCCTGCTTCACCGCGCCCGGCCGCTTCGCCGCCCAGTGCGCCGCGCACGCCCCCGGCATCGCCGCCGAACCCCTGGGCGACCACCCGGCGCTCGCCCGTCTCGTGCTCCACCGCTACGACCGGGCGCTCCTGGCACGTAGCGGATCCGACCCGCACGGCAGCAGGGCGGCTACCGTCGCTGTATGACGGGCACACCATCGACAACCGGCCAGGCCCCCGGCACCCTGGGCTACACCGAGACGGACGCCGAACGCTGGGTCGCCGAACCCGACAAACGCCCCGGGCGCACCGCCTTCCAGCGTGACCGGGCCCGGGTCCTGCACTCCGGCGCGCTGCGTCGCCTCGCCGGCAAGACCCAGGTCGTCACCCCCGGCACCCTCACCCACGCCTGGGACGCCAGCCCGCGCACCCGACTGACCCACTCCCTGGAATGCGCCCAGGTCGGCCGCGAACTCGGCGCCGCACTGGGCTGCGACCCGGACCTCGTCGAGGCCGCCTGCCTCGCGCACGACCTCGGCCACCCGCCCTTCGGGCACAACGGCGAGCAGACGCTCAACCAAGTGGCCGCGCCCTGCGGCGGCTTCGAGGGCAACGCCCAGTCGCTGCGGCTGCTGGCCCGTCTGGAGCCCAAGCGGTTCGTGTCCGCCCCGGACGGCGCCACCGTCAGCGTCGGCCTCAACCTCACCCGCGCCGCCCTGGACGCCGCCACCAAATACCCCTGGTCGCGCGGCGCGCACCCCACCGACCCGGCGTCCCCGAAGTTCGGCGTCTACGCGGACGACCTGCCGGTCTTCGACTGGTTCCGGCAGGGCGCGCCCGCCGCCGCGCGCAGCTTCGAGACGCAGGTCATGGACTGGTCCGACGACGTGGCGTACTCCGTGCACGACGTCGAGGACGGGCTGCACGCCGGCCACCTCGACCCCAACCTCCTGCTCGCCGACGCCGAACGCGCCGAGATCTTCGCGGTCGCCGCGGAGCGCTACGCGCCCGGCGCGGACCCCCAGGAGCTGGCCGCCGCCCTCGACCGCCTCCTGGAGCAGGAGTGGTGGCCGCACGGCTACGACGGATCCGCGCTCGCCCAGGCCCGGCTCAAGGACGCCACCAGCCAGCTGATCGGCCGCTTCTGCCTGGCCGCCGAGACCGCGACCCGGGCCGAGTGGGGCCCCGGGCGACTCACCCGCTACGCGGCCCAGCTGGTGGTTCCGGCCGAAACCCGGCTGGAATGCGCCGTTTTGAAAGCCGTCGCCGACCGGTACGTGATGCAGCGTCCGGACCAGGAGGCGGTACGCGCCGACCAGCGCGTGGTGATCTCCGAACTGGCCGAGGCGCTGCTCGCCCGCGCCCCCTACGGCCTTGATCCGCAGTTCCGTTCACTGTTCGACACCGCAGCGGACGACACCGCCCGGATGCGCGCCGTCATCGACCAGATCGCGTCCTTCACCGACGCCTCCGCGCGCTCTCTGCACGCCCACCTCACCCGCCCCCCTGGTAACGCCCAGCGCAACCCAGGGTGACCCTGGGGAGGAAGCCCCCCCTTCCCCCATCACCCTCCGTGCGGGACGCTCGAACACGACTGTTTCGGACGGGGAACCCTGACCACACCCGGATCATCGAACGGGGACAAGGAACAGACGGGGCAGCACCGGGGCGTTCACGGACGCGGAAGCGGCCGTACGGCACCGCAACGAGGAGGAAACAAGTGGTCGACGCACACCAGACGTTCGTCATCGTCGGGGGTGGCCTGGCCGGCGCGAAGGCCGCCGAGACACTCCGCTCGGAGGGCTTCACCGGCCGGGTGATCCTCATCTGCGACGAGCGCGACCACCCCTACGAACGCCCCCCGCTCTCCAAGGGGTACCTGCTGGGAAAGGAGGAACGTGACAGCGTCTTCGTCCACGAACCCGGCTGGTACGCCCAGGCCCACATCGAACTCCACCTGGGCCAGCCCGCCGTCCACCTGGACACCACGGCCAGGACCGTACGCCTCGGCGACGGCACCCTCATCGCCTACGACAAGCTGCTGCTTGCCACCGGCGCCGAACCCCGTCGTCTGGACATCCCCGGCACCGGCCTGGCCGGGGTGCACCACCTGCGCCGCCTCGCCCACGCCGAACGGCTGCGCGGCGTACTCGCCGCCCTCGGCCGCGACAACGGCCACCTGGTCATCGCGGGCGCCGGCTGGATCGGCCTGGAGGTCGCCGCCGCGGCCCGCTCCTACGGTGCCGAGGTGACCGTGGTGGAAGCCGCGCCGACCCCCCTGCACGGCGTCCTCGGCCCCGAACTCGGCGGCCTCTTCACCGACCTGCACCGGGAACACGGCGTCCGCTTCCACTTCGGCGCCCGCTTCACCGAGATCGTCGGCCAGGACGGCATGGTGCTGGCCGTGCGCACCGACGACGGCGAGGAACACCTCGCCCACGACGTGCTCGCCGCCATCGGCGCCGCCCCGCGCACCGCCCTCGCCGAACAGGCCGGACTCGCCCTGGCCGCCCCGGAGAACGGCGGCGGCGTCGCCGTGGACGCCGCCCTGCGCACCTCCGACCCGTACATCTACGCCGCGGGCGACGTCGCCGCCGCCGACCACCCCCTCCTCGACAGCCGCATCCGCGTCGAACACTGGGCCAACGCCCTCAACGGCGGCCCGGCCGCCGCCCGCGCCATGCTCGGCCAGGACGTCGGCTACGACCGCATCCCCTACTTCTTCTCCGACCAGTACGACGTCGGCATGGAGTACTCCGGCTACGCCCCGCCCGGCTCCTACGACCAGGTGGTGTGCCGGGGCGACGTCGCCAAGCGGGAGTTCATCGCCTTCTGGCTCGCCGAGGGCCGCGTGCTCGCGGGCATGAACGTCAACGTCTGGGACGTCGCCGCAACGGTCCAGCAACTGATCCGCAGCGGCCGGCCGTTGGACCCCGACGCGCTGGGCGATCCGGACGTACCGCTCCAGTCGCTGCTCCCGTAGCGTGCCCGCATGACCCGCAGCCCCGCCGGCGCCGCCGTCCCGGCCGTCACCCTCGAGGACGTCCGGGACGCCGCCGGCCGGCTGTCGGGCATCGCCCACCGCACGCCCGTGCTGCGCTCGCGGACGCTGGACGCGCTGGTCGGCGCGGAGGTCCACCTCAAGTGCGAGAATTTCCAGCGGGTCGGCGCGTTCAAGTTCCGTGGCGCCTACCACGCCGTCTCCCGGCTCGCACCGGAGCAGTTGGCCCGCGGTGTCGTCGCCTACTCCTCCGGCAACCACGCCCAGGCGGTCGCCCTGGCCGCCAGGGAGCTGGGCAGCCGGGCCGTCATCGTGATGCCCGAGGACACACCGCGCGAAAAACTCGACGCCACCGTCGGATACGGCGCCGAGATCGTCACCTACGACCGCTACACCGGCGACCGCGCCGCCCTCGGCCGCCGGCTGGCCGAGGAACGCGGCCTGGCCCTGATCCCGCCGTACGACCACCCGCACGTCATCGCCGGACAGGGCACCACCGCCCTCGAGCTGATCGAGGAGACCGGCCCGCTGGACGCGCTGCTGGCGCCGATCGGCGGGGGCGGCCTGATGGCGGGCGCGGCCACCGTCGCCACCGCCCTGGTGCCCGGCATCCGCATGATCGGCGTCGAGCCGGAGGCGGGCGACGACACCCTGCGCTCGCTGGCCGCCGGCCACCGGGTCGCCGTCCCCGTGCCGCGCACCATCGCCGACGGCCAGGCCGTCGACGTGCCCGGCGAGCTGACCTTCGCCATCAACCGCCGGCTCCTCGACTCCGTCGTCCTGGTCAGCGACGACGAGATCCGCGCCGCGATGAAGCTGGCCTTCGAGCGCCTCAAGATCGTCATCGAACCCAGCGGCGCCGGCGCCCTGGCCGCCCTGCTGGCCCGCCGCGTCGACCTTCCCGCCGTGCCCGGGCGGTACCCCCACCTGCACCGGATCGGAGTGATCGTCTCCGGCGGCAACATCGGCCTCGACCGCTTCGCGGAGCTGATGACGGGCTGCTGAGGGGCCGCCGCCGGACCGGCCGGCAGCGGTGCGACCGGACGGGCGGCGGAGACTGTCCGACCCCGGCCGTAGAATTCCCCCGTGGCTGGCAGGATCAACGATGACGATGTGAAGGCGGTACGGGACGCGGTCCCGATCGACGCCGTCGTGTCCGAGTATCTCCAGCTCCGCAACGCCGGCGGCGGCAACCTCAAGGGCCTGTGCCCCTTCCACGACGAGAAGTCCCCCTCCTTCCACGTCAGCACCGCCAAGGGGCTCTACCACTGCTTCGGCTGCCAGGAGGGCGGCGACACCGTCGACTTCATCATGAAGATCGACCACCTCTCCTTCGCCGAGACCATCGAGCGCCTCGCCTCCCAGGCCGGCATCACCCTGCGCTACGAAGAGGGCGGCTACACCCCCGGCCGCCAGCAGGGCGAACGCACCCGCCTGGTGGAGGCCCACAAGGTCGCCGCCCAGTTCTACATCGAGCAGCTGGACGGCCCCGAGGCCGAGATCGGCCGGAAATTCCTCGCCGAGCGCGGCTTCGACCAGGCCGCCGCCCAGCACTTCGGCGTCGGCTACAGCCCGGCCGGCTGGGACCACCTCACCCGCTTCCTGCGCGGCCGCGGCTTCAGCGACAAGGAGCTGATCCTCGCCGGCCTCGCCCAGGAAGGCCGCCGCGGCCCCATCGACCGCTTCCGCGGCCGCCTGATGTGGCCCATCCGCGACATCTCCGGCGAGGTCGTCGGCTTCGGCGCCCGCAAGCTCCGCGACGACGACAATGGCCCCAAGTACCTCAACACCCCCGAAACCCCCATCTATCGCAAGTCCCAGGTCCTCTACGGCATCGACCTCGCCAAAAAGGAGATCGCCCGGACCAGCCGCGCCGTCGTCGTCGAGGGCTACACCGACGTCATGGCCTGCCACCTCGCCGGCATCACCACCGCCATCGCCACCTGCGGCACCTCCTTCGGCGAGGGCCACATCAAGATCCTGCGCCGCCTCCTGATGGACCACTCCGGCTCCGAGGTCGTCTTCACCTTCGACGGTGACGCCGCCGGCCAGAAGGCCGCCCTGCGCGCCTTCGAGGACGACCAGAAGTTCGCCGCCGAGACCTCCATCGCCATCACCCCCGGCGGCATGGACCCCTGCGACCTGCGCCTCGCCAAGGGCGACGCGGCCGTCGCCGACCTCGTCGAGACCCGCACCCCGCTCTTCGAGTTCGCCCTGCGCCATGTCGTCTCCCGGCACAATCTCGACACCACCGTGGGCCGCGCCGCCGCCCTCGACGAAGCGGCACCGATCGTCGCGAACATCAAGAACAGCTCCATCCAGCACGAGTCCGCCGTCCAGCTCGCCGGCATGCTCGGCATCCTCGACACCCAGTTCGTCGTTCGCCGGGTCGGCCAGCTCGCCCGCTGGGCCCGCGAGCGCGGCCGTGACGGCGGCCCCGACCAGGGTCGCGGCCAGGCGCGCCGCGGGGGCCAGGCCCCGGCTCCCGAGCAGGCCCGTCCGGCGCCCGGCCCCCGCGGCCCCGCCCTCAACCTCCGCAGCCCCGCCCACCGCGTCGAACGCGAGCTCCTCAAGCTCGCCCTCCAGCGCCCCGACCTGGTCTCCCCGGCCTTCGACGCCTACGGCGTCGACGAGTTCACCGCCCCGCCGTACGCCACGGTCCGCCAGTGCATCGAGGACGCCGGCGGCGCCGCGGCGGGCGCGGCCGACGGCGGGTACGTCCCCCGGGTCCGCGAGGCCGCCGCCGACGACACCGTCCGCGCCATGGTCACCGAGCTCGCCGTCGAGCCCCTGCACACCCGCCGCGATCCCGACGACGCCTATGCGGGCGTCCAGTTGGTCGCCGTCCGCCTCGCCGCCGTCAACCGCCGCGTCACCGAAATCCGCGGCACCCTCCAGCGTCTGGGCCCCCGCGCCGACCCCGAGCACCTCACCGCCGTCCAGAACGAACTCTGGGTCCTCCAGCAGTACGGCCAGTCCCTGCGCGAACGCGGCTACGCCGCCCTGTAACACCCACCTCCCGGCCACCCACCTCCCGGCCACCCACCCCGGCCGTGCCGCACCCCTCCCGCCGACGCAGCCGCCTCGTAGTGCCCACCCTGCCCCGGCCCTGCAGCGCCTGTCCCCCCGGCGGCCCTGCAGCGCCCGTTCCCCAGGTGCGGCCGTGTTGTTGCGCCCTGCCCCGGCCCTGCAGCGCCTGTCCCCCCGGCGGCCCTGCAGCGCCCGTTCCCCAGGTGCGGCCGTGCCGTAGCGCCCAGCCCGGCCCGCGGCGCCTGCCCCGTCGGTGCGCCCACCCTGGCGCACGCGCCCGTCGACGCGCCCGCATTGGCCGCGCGCCCCGCCGACGCGGCCCCTGCAGCGGCTACAGCAGCCACCCCGCAGGCCACACCGCGACCCCGCCCATCAGGAATACCGCCCCGCACCCCCGCGTTGCGGCCTCGCAGGGGGCGCCGCCAACCCCTACGGGATCTGTTCCCCCGCCCCTTACGGCCCTTGGGACGCACGCGACCCCCCGCCGTAGCCGCTCGGTCACGGAACGAACTCAGAAAGTGGTCGCACGCCCCTCGTGGCGGGCATGTGTCGTACTCCACACTGAGGAGCGGTGCCTGAGTCCTCGGAGCGCGGCGGATCCGCCCGGACGGATCGTGGATCTCCCGCGCGGCCGCCCGCGACATGACGGGGCGGCGTGCGGCTCGGCCGCAGCCGTTCCCGGCCTTTCTGCCGCTTCAGCCGCGATCACCCTGGAGGTCGCCCCCGTGCAGAGCCAGACCCTCTCCGACGCGCCCGCCCATCCCGAGACGTCCCGGGCCGAACCGCCCCCGGGGCCGGCCGGGCAGGTCACCGTGGAGCAGCAGCCCGGATCGCCGGCCGCCGAGAGCCTCACCGAGGAGATCCCCCCGGAGCCCCCGAGGTCCGCGTCTCGCCCCGACACCGGCAGCCCCTCGTCCGACCTCTTCCGCCAGTACCTCCGCGAAATCGGTCGGATCCCGCTGCTCACCGCCGCCGAGGAGGTCGAACTCGCCCGCCGCGTCGAGGCCGGCCTCTTCGCCGAGGAAAAGCTCACCAGCACCCCCGACCTCGCCTCCCAACTCGCCCACGACCTCGACCGGTTGGTGGTCCTGGGCCGGATCGCCAAACGCCGCCTCATCGAGGCCAACCTCCGCCTGGTCGTCTCCGTCGCCAAGCGCTACGTCGGCCGCGGCCTGACCATGCTCGACCTCGTCCAGGAGGGAAACCTCGGCCTGATCCGCGCCGTCGAGAAGTTCGACTACGCCCGCGGCTACAAGTTCTCCACGTATGCCACCTGGTGGATCCGTCAGGCGATGTCCCGCGCCCTCGCCGACCAGGCCAGAACCATCCGCGTCCCGGTCCACGTCGTCGAACTGATCAACCGCGTGATCCGCGTCCAGCGCCGGATGCTCCAGGAACGCGGCTACGAACCCACAGCGGAAGAAGTCGCCGCCCACCTCGACCTCACCGAGGAACGCGTCAGCGAGGTGCTGCGCCTGGCCCAGGAACCGGTCTCCCTGCACGCCCCTGTCGGCGAGGAGGACGACGTCGCCCTCGGCGACCTCATCGAGGACGGCGACGCCGCCTCACCCGTCGAATCCGCCGCGTTCCTCCTGCTGCGCGAACACCTCGACGCGGTCCTGTCCACCCTCGGCGAACGCGAACGCAAGGTCGTCCAGCTCCGCTACGGCCTCGCCGACGGCCGCCCCCGCACCCTGGAGGAGATCGGCCGGATCTTCGGAGTGACCCGCGAACGGATACGGCAGATCGAGTCCAAAACCCTCAACAAACTCCGCGACCACGCCTTCGCCGACCAGCTCCGCGGCTACCTGGACTGACGGCCGGCCGCTGCCCCGAACGGCTCAGGACTCCGCCCCGAACGCCCCCGGGTGGGTCTCGTCACGCACCGACACGTACTGCTGGCGCACCGCCTGGCCGACGGCCAGCTCGTCACCCGGCTCGAAGACCTGGCTCGCGGCAGCCGGCCACACCGGCGGGTCGACCCAGGCGGAACCGCCGCCCGGCACGTGTTCCGTGGCCCGGGCGAGCGTGCCGTGCGCGACGCCCCAGGCCCATGCAGCCTGCCGTGCCGCGCCCAGCGCCGCGTAGTCGGCCGGCTGCGGCACCACGACCTGCACCCCGAACAGCCCAGGCGCCGCCGCCTGCACCGCGCCCAGCTCCGCGGCCGCGCCCAGCAGGAACACCCGGCGCACCGCCACACCCCGCCCGCGCAGCACGTCCAGCGCATCCGCGAGGCCGCACAGCATGCCCTCCACGGCCGCCCGCGCCAGATGCTCCGGTCGCATGCTCTCCCGCCGCATCCCGTGCAAGGACCCTGCGGTGTGGGGCAGATACGGCGTCCGCTCACCCTCCAGATACGGCAGCATCACCATGCCGTACGCACCGGGTGACGACTTCAGCGCCAGCTCGGACAGCCCCTCCAGATCCGTCCCGAGCATCTCCGCCGCACCCCGCAGCACCCGCACCGCATTGGTGGTGTGCACCACCGGCAGATGGCGCCCGGTGGCGTCCGCGAACGAGGTGATGGTGCCGGACGGATCCGCCAGCGCCTCGTGATGGATCCCGAAGACGGACCCCGAGGCGCCCAGCGACACCACGGCGTCCCCTTCTCCGACGCCGAGCCCGAACGCGGCCGCCATCGTCTCGCCCGTCCCCGCCGAGATCAGCAGCCCCTCCGGGGTGAAGCCGGCCGTCCCCGACGGCCCCAGCACCTCCGGCAGCCGCACCTGATGGCCCAACGCCAACTCGATCAGATCGGGCCGGTACGACTCGGTCGCCGCCGACCAGAAGCCCGTCGTCGAGGCGCCGCCCCGGTCCGTCGTGCGCCGCGCCGGCCGGCCCAGCAGCTGCCAGGCCAGCCAGTCGTGCGGCTGCATGACCTCCACGATCCGCGCCGCGTTCTCCGGTTCCGTACGTGCCAGCCAGCGCAGCTTCGTCACCGGATGCGCCGCCTGCGGCACCGCCCCCACGGCCTGTGCCCACGCCGTGCGCCCGCCCAGCGCGTCCACCAGGTCCGCGGCCGCGCTCTGCGCGCGTTTGTCGTTGCCGACCAACGCCGGCCGGACGAGGTTGCCCTCCGTGTCCAGCGGTACCAGTCCGTGCTGCTGCGCCGAGACGCCGATCGCCTGAACGCCTTCCAGCAGGCCGTTGCCCGCCGCCTCGCCCAGCGACATCAGCCATGCCTGCGGATCGACCTCGGGTCCCTTTTCGACAGGGTGTGGCGCATACCCCTGCCTGATGACGGCACCCGTCTCCGCATCGCAGACCACGATCTGTGTGCTTGCGGACGAACTGTCCAGCCCGGCGACTATCCCCATAACCCCAGAATGCCCCATGGGACGCATGAGGAGAGAGTCAGGGTTTGCCCCGGAGGCCACCCCGGCAGCCGCGCCGTCCGCCGCCCGCCGCGCGGTCCCCGACGGGCTCAGGTGTTGGTGGTGCCCCAGTCGTCCTCGTCGGACGAACGCTGCTCGCGCAGCGAGCGGACCCGGTCCGTGACGGACGGCGGCAGCCGGTCGCCGACCTTGGCCGAAACCGTTCCGAAGGCGCGTGACGCGGCATGGCGTCCGCTCAGCGCCGCGGACTCCGCGGTGTTCCGGACGGCGGGGTTCTGTGCGATCCGCTGGGCGCCCTTGCGCAGCTGCTCGTACCGCTCCCGGCCGGCCCGCGCGCCGAACACATATCCGATGGTCAGTCCCGCGATGAACGTGAGCCGGTAGCGCATCGCTCCACCTATCCCTCTCGTCGCTCCCGCGCGCCGCTGCCGAAGCCGCCGCGCTCCGATGCCGCTCGATCCCGTCCGGTACCGGTATGCGCCGGACCGCCGGGCTGTGTCGCCCGCCTACCCTGCACAGCCGGAGATCACCCGAGGTCTCCCGGGGGATACCGATTGGCGGAGCACCCCCCTGCTTGCGCTAATGTATGTGTCGCAGCGAGCGCGCGCCGTCCGGAGGCCCGGACGGGGACGCATTCGAGGCACACAGAGCATTCCCCTGTAGCTCAATTGGCAGAGCAGCCGGCTGTTAACCGGCAGGTTACTGGTTCGAGTCCAGTCGGGGGAGCTCGGTCCCCTGTAGCTCAATTGGCAGAGCATTCGGCTGTTAACCGGAGGGTTACTGGTTCGAGTCCAGTCGGGGGAGCAGAAAGAACGAGGACCCCGGAAGGGGTCCTTTTTCTTGTGCCGTGGAACCGAACCGGCGGTGATCGAAGTCCTCTTGGGCATGCATGGTCGCAGCGGGCAGCCCAACGGAAGCCCACACGGGCAGCAGATCGTATGAGCGGCTATGCTGCGGCAGACGGCGCGCACAAATGTGCGCGGCGCGCCGTGAGGGGGCGGTAGCTCAGCCGGTTAGAGCAGCGGACTCATAATCCGTCGGCCGTGGGTTCGAGTCCCACCCGCCCCACCACAGCCCGGTAGCGAAGAAACGATCAGACCGGGCGAAGCGCACGGAAGAGGGTCGTCACGCATCGCGTGGCGGCCCTCGATTCTGTTCGGGCCACTTTGCGGCTGCCGCGCACCTCCCTTCACGTCGTTACGTATGGTCACGCATCGGCTACCCAGTGCAATGTCGGGGTAACCCCGTGTCGAAGATGTGACGCCGGTACAACGAGCGGTCGCCGTGACGGAAGCGCCCCGGTCGCGCGCCGCGGACGTCGTGGTGCGTCAGTGCGCCGGGCCGCACCATGACCGCCGGGGTGCGGGGCGGAGAGATGGGCGGTCATCGCCGCGGTCGGGCGGGTGGGCTGACGGCATGTCGCCTCGGCGCCGAGGCGGCCCCGGCCGTCGGGGCGCCGCCGGGGGCGTGGCCCTTCGGCGGTAATGGGGGAGGGGCCCGCGCGGCGCCGTGCCCGTGGCTCCCTCGAAGGGGACGTGGACCTCAATTGCCCGACATGCGGGGAGTGTTGGGTGGGGGGTGTTGGGTGGGGCATGTGGGATGGGGCGTGTGGTGGAGTCGCTCAGGGAGGGCGACGGGCATTCGGACGGGTGGCGCCCCATTCAGTGGCGGTGCGAGCCGGGGGCGGCTGTGGCGCTCCTGTGGCCCGGCGATCCACCGCGGCGCACCATGGAAGCACCGGCGGGAGAGGAGCTTTCCTGATGGTCGAGGTCATCGTGATCGTCCGGATGAACGGTGGCCGGACGGCCGGAGGGCCGGAAGGCGGGAAGGGCGGAGTCGGGGCGGCGGTGCCCTCGCCGGCACTGCCGCGCACGGCGCCGGCGGGCGGCTCGGGTCGGGGGGCAGGGGCAAACCCGAGGTCCGGTGGCTCTGCTGATGTGGCATCGGGCGGGGGCTCGGCCGTTCGGTGGTCAGGGGGATGCGCGGGCCGGTGGGCGTGGCCTTGCGGGCGCCGTCGGGGAGGCGGTCGCGAGGGGTGTCGGCCGGCGGCCGGCGGAGTGGGGTTCGCCACCCGGATCGGATGTCTAGGACGGTGTGCGATGGGCAGGGGTGCGGGACGGTTCGGTATGCGGAATACGGCACGGAAGGTGGCCGTTACCGCAGCTGGACACCAAACGGACATCGAACGCAGACCGGAAGCAGGGAAGCACGCATGAGCACGGTAGAGCTCACCAAGGAAAACTTCGACGAGATCGTCTCCGGCAACGGCTTCGTCCTGATCGACTTCTGGGCCGAGTGGTGCGGTCCGTGCAAGCAGTTCGGCCCGGTCTTCGAGCGGTCCTCCGAAAAGCACGACGACCTGGTGTTCGCCAAGGTCGACACCGAGGCGCAGCCCGAGCTGGCCTCGGCGTTCCAGATCCAGTCCATCCCCACCCTGATGATCGTCCGCGACAACATCGCGGTGTTCTCCCAGCCCGGAGCTCTGCCGGAGGCCGCCCTGGAGGACGTCATCGGCCAGGCCCGCGGTCTGGACATGGACGAGGTGCGCGCGTCGGTGGCCGAGGCCCAGCAGTCCGAGCAGGCCGAGCAGGGACAGCAGGCGCAGGAGAAGTGAGCGAACTGCTCCTGATCCGGCACGGTGAGACCGAGTGGAGCCGGAACGGCCGGCACACCGGCCGCACGGACCTGCCGCTCACCACGGCCGGCGAGGAGCAGGCCCGCGCCCTGCGCCCGCTCCTGTCGGATCGGAAGATCCGGCAGGTCTACGCCAGCCCGATGCGGCGAGCGCTGCGCACCGCCGAGCTCGCCGGGCTGGCGCAGCCGCAGGTCGAACCGGGCCTGCACGAATGGGACTACGGCGGCTACGAGGGCATCTCGACCGCCGAGATCCACCGCAGCAGGCCCGGTTGGTATCTCTTCAGTGATGGCGTCGCCCCCGGGCCTGCCGAGCACCCGGGGGAGTCGCCCGAACAGGTCGGGGCGCGTGCCGACCGGGTGCTGGCGCGGATCGTGCCGCAGCTGGAGGCGGATGAGGGGGACGTGGCGCTGGTGGGGCACGCCCACTTCCTGCGCGTGCTGACCGCTCGTCGGCTCGGCCTGCCGGCCGCCGCGGGCGGGCTGTTCACGTTCGAGACCGGGGCGGTCGGCGTCCTGGGGACCGAGCACGACCGGCCGGCGGTCGTCGCCTGGAACGCCCGGAGTCTGTGATCGGCGCCCGGAGTCGTCGGCGTGCAGAGCCGGTGATGCGGACGGGCCGGCGGTGACGTCCTAGGGGGCCATCGGGTCGAGGTGCAAGGGCTCCACCTTGCCCTCGATCATGGCGCCCACCCCGTGCACGGCGCAGGTGTCGGGGCGGTCCGCGACATGTACGGGCATGCTGGTGGCCTGCTGGAGCATCGGCTGCAGGCCGGGGGTCAGCGCGCAGCCGCCCGCGAGCATGAGGCCGCGCTCCCCGAGGTCGGCCACCAGGTCCGGCGGGCAGTTGCGCAGCACGGCGCCGATGCCGTCGAGGATCGCGGTCAGCGGGGTGGTGATGGCCTTCAGGACCCGTTCGGTGTCCACGCGTACCGAGCGCGCCAGGCCACTGACCACGTCCCGCCCGTGCACCTCGGCCGAGGAGGCGAGGGCGTCGTCGCCGGCCAGCATCATTTGGAGGGGGCGTACGGCCTGACCGGGCAGCATCAGTTCGTGGTGCAGCCGCATGTGCTGGATGACCGCGTGGATGATGGCGTTGCCGCCCACCGGTACGGTCTCCGCGGCCACTATCGAACCGAGCGAGAGCACCGCGATCTGTGTGGTGGCCGATCCGCACACCGCGATCATGGTCGCTTCCGGCTGCTCCACCGGCAGGCCGCTGCCGACGGCCGCCGCGATCAGGGTGTCGACCAGTTCCACCCGGCGGGCGCCGAGGCCGGTCAGTGTCTCCACGGCGGCCCGCTGTGCCAGCGGCTCGCTGCCGTGCGGCATGCAGACCGCGGCCCGCATCGAGGGCCGGCGTCGCCAGGTCCTGCGCAGTTTGTCGCCGACCAGGTTGCGCAGCAGCCGCTGGGCCATTTCGATGTCCACCACCGTGCCGCCGGAGATCGGGTGCACGACGCGGATGTGGTCGGGGGTGCGGCCGTCCATCACCTCTGCCTGTGCGCCCACGGCCAGTAGTGCTCCGGTGCGTACATTGACGGCGGCGACCGACGGTTCGTCGACGATCATTCCTTGGTTCTTGACATACACCCGCGTGCGGGCCGCGCCGAGGTCGACGGCGACGGAGCAGCGCCGCAGCTGGGCGATGCTTATGCTCATGACGGATTCCTCCCCTTTGGGCCGGATGGGTGGAGTGTTCACAAAGGTCACTCCCGGCCATCTTGTGGCGGGCGGCCGTCGGCTGCGCGCCGGGGAGGTCCGGTCGAGGGACGCGGTGGGCCGGTGGTGGCGGCGTCAGTCCACCAGGCGCTGGAACAGGCCCCAGGTGAATTCCGTGACCAGGGCGTGCGGCTCGGCATCCGGGTCCGGGTCGGGAACGGTGCAGGCCAGGGCCCAGCGGGTGGGGGCGCTGCCTTCCATCGGGCGGGCCGGGGCAAAGGCCCGGGCGACCTCGTCGACCGTGCAGGACCAGGGGGTGAGGTCGGCGGTCGTGCGGAGGGCAGGGGCGGCGGCGCCGGGGGCTCGGACGAGCCAGGCGTTCCAGACGGCGCCCCGGGCGGCGGTCAGGACCTCGAACCGAAGATCGGGCCACAGCGGTACCGGCCAGGTCAGGGCCTCGCAGGTCAGATCGCCGAGGCGGCGGGCAGCGACCTCCTCGGGGGCGCCGAGCAGGGCGCGGTAGGGCTGGAGGCCGCCCGGTGCCCGTGGCGCGTGCATCCGCGCCTGCCAGCGGCGGTTGGCCTCGTGCAGATCGGCGCGGGAGACCCGCAGGGTGCGCAGCGCGTCCTCGACGAGGCCGGGCTGGTGGTCGGCCATGCGGCGCAGCAGCACGAGCTGGAAGGCGACGGGTCCGGACGGGCCGGACGCGGCGGCGGAGCCGGCCGGCGGGGCGTTGTCAGAGGTGGGGGCCATGAGGGACATGGTCGTGGAAGCCGGCCGCGCGGGGCGACCGGGCACCGGCGGGCCAGGAGGGCTCGACGCCCAACTGCCTCAGGGGGAGGGGGCGGTGGTCCGATGCCGGGGAGGGGGAGGGCGGCCGCCTTACGAGGGTCGGGGCCGGTGGGCGGTGGTGGGCTCAGGCGGGTCCGCCGGGGCTCGGTGCCCGGCCCTCGACCAGCGTCTCCATGCCGTCCAGGAGGCGGGCCAGGCCGAACTCGAAGAGCGTTTCCAGGGTCACCTCGTCCCCTTCGGTCCCGTCGATTCCCGCGTACATGGGATACGCGCCGGACCGGAGGATCCCGTCGAACACCGGCTCCATGGAGGCCATCCACTGGTTCCGGTCCATACCGGACTCCTGCTCGGCCTCCCGGTCGTCCTCGAATCCGGCCGCCGTGGCTCGGACGTAGTTCAGCAGCGTGATGGCCATGTGAATCAGCGTCAGCGGAGCCATCCCCGCCACCCTCGCCATCGTCCACTCGATCAGTGCCATCCCCCGCGGCGTCGGCTGCGGCCGGGTGATCGAGAGATACTGCGCCAGCCAGGGGTGCCGCTGGTAGAGCGCCCACTGCAGCCGCGCACCCGCCTCCATCCGGTCCCGCCAGCCGTCCGGCGCGGGGTCGGGGAGATCGACACCGTCGAACGCGGCGTCCGCCATCAGCAGCACCAGCTCGTCCTTGTTGGCCACATGGCGGTAGAGCGCCATCGACGACACCCCGAACTCGGCGGCGACCCGGCGCATCGACAGGGCCCGCAGCCCCTCGGCGTCGGCGATCTTGAGCCCGGCCCGTACGACGGCGTCGCGGCTCAGTCCCGTGTCACCCTCGCGCGGCCGCCGCTCGCGCACCGGCTCGACGCGCGCGGCCCGCCGCTCCTCGGCGACCACCGTTCCCACCCCGGGGACGACGGTGACCAGTCCCTCCTGCCGCAGGGCCGTCAGCGCCTTGGTGGCGGTCGCCATCGCCACACCCCACTCCTGAGTGATCCGCCGGGTCGAGGGCACCCGGTCGCCCGGTGCCAGCTCGCCGATGTCGATGCGGCGCCGGAGCTCGTCGGTGATCCGGCGGTAGGGCGGCGGGGCGGACTGGTCCACGGGGCGTCCTCCGTACTAGTGCACCAGGGGGATTCACTGGCTGTGAGCGTAACAGTGGGCCTTCCGTCAGGGTCGCCGGCAATGCGCCGTCAGCAATGGGCCGCCCGCAATGAGTCGCACTGGTGTGACGCACTGCCGATTCCCTTGCTGTGCCTGATGTTTGCACCGTGAGCGGAGCCTGCTTACCGTGTCACCCCTGTCGTTTACCCCGTACGCATCAGATGTCCCGTCGTCCGTCGAGCCGTACGGGGCGCAGCGGGCGTGATGGTGGGCGCGGCCGTACCGGCGTCGACGCTGCTGCGCGGGGTGCGGACGGCGGGTGGCGCGGACATGGGGGCGAACGGCGCGGGCACGGCGTCGAGCGGCGCGGGCACGGGGACGGCCGGCGGATCCGTGCCGGCCGCCCCCGAGGGCGTCAGCTGAAGTCGAACTCCCCGGTGCGGGTCCGCTTGAGCTCGAAGAACTTGTCGTAACCGGCCAGGAGGCGGGCGCCGTCGAAGATCCGTGCCGCCTCCTCGCCGCGTGGGATGGCCATCAGGACCGGGCCGAAGAACGCCGCGCCGTCGATGTGGAGGGTCGGGGTGCCGACGTCCTCGCCGACCGGGTCCATGCCTTCGTGGTGGCTCTTGCGCAGCGCATCGTCGTACGCGTCCCGCTCCGCGGCGCCGGCCAGGGCGGCCGGCAGCCCGACCTCGGCGAGTGCCTCCGCGATGACGGCGTCGGTGTCCTCGCGGCCGTTGTTGTGGATGCGGGTGCCGAGCGCCGTGTACAGATCACGCAGCACCTCCTCGCCGTGCTCCTGGGCGGCCGCGATGCACACCCGCACCGGGCCCCAGCCCTCGTCCAGCAGCGCGCGGTACTTCTCGGGCAGGTCCGCACGGCCCTCGTTGAGCACCGACAGGCTCATCACCCGGAAGCGCAGGTCCAGGTCACGGTGCTGCTCGACCTCCAGGATCCAGCGGGAGGAGATCCAGGCGAACGGGCAGATGGGGTCGAAGTAGAAATCGACGGCGGGGCGCTCGGGATTCCGGGCGCCTTGCGCACTTCGGGAGTCGTGGGACGTCATAGGGATCAGGTTAGAGCGCGTCCGGCCCGGCCACCTGGGACATTCGCCGCCTTCCGGCATGGGCCAATTCCCGCCCCGGGGCGGTGCCCGGAGGAGGGGCCGGGGAGGGCGCGAGGCTACTGCGGAGCTATGCCCAGCATTCGCTGGAGCAGCTGCTTGAGGAGGGTGCGCTCGGCCACGGTGAGCTGGCCGAGCGGCTCGCGCGCGAAGTCCAGGGAGGTGCGCAGCCGTTCGGCCGTGCGGACGCCCTCGTCGGTCGGTGCGGCCAGCTTGACGCGGCGGTCGGCCGGGTCGGGGCGGCGCTCCACCAGGCCGCGGGACTCCAGGCGGTCGACGATGCCCGTCACGTTCGACGGCTCGCACTTCAGCCGCTGGGCGACCTTGCGCATGGGCAGGGGCTCGACGGTGAGCAGGCTGAGGACCCGCGCCTGCGCGCCGGTCAGGGAGTGCTCGGCCGCGGCGTGCTCGTACTCCTCGTAGTAACGGGCGACGACGGTGCCGATCAGGTCGACGACCTCGACGGTCAAGGAGTCTGCGCGGGCTGTCATGGCTCCAGGATAACCAATTACTTGACAACATGAAATATCGAGGAGCATCATTGTTTCAGCACCTGAAGCTTTTGGAGGATCGCGTTATGTCCGCTCTGCCCGCAACCGGCCGCGAATGGCACCTCGTCGCCCGCCCGCACGGCTGGCCCACCCCGGACGACTTCGCGCTGCGCGAGGCCGCGGTGCCGGAGCTCGACGAGGGCCAGATCCTCGTCCGCAACCTGCACTTCTCCGTCGACCCGTACATGCGCGGCCGGATGAACGACGTGAAGTCCTACCTCCCGCCGTTCCGGCTCGACCAGCCCATGGACGGCGGCGCGGTCGGTGAGGTCATCGCCTCGCGCGCCGACTCCGTCGCCGTCGGTGACCATGTGCTGCACGGTCTCGGCTGGCGCGAGTACACGGTCGTGGACGCCAAGCGCGCCGCCGCGGTGGACCCGTCGCTGGCACCGCTCACCGCGTACCTCGGCGTGCTGGGCATGCCGGGCCTGACCGCCTACGCGGGCCTGCTGGAGGTCGCGTCCTTCAAGGAGGGCGACGCCGTCTTCGTGTCCGGCGCGGCCGGCGCGGTGGGCAGCGAGGTCGGCCAGATCGCCAGGCTCAAGGGCGCCTCCCGGGTCATCGGCTCGGCCGGTTCCGACGAGAAGGTCAAGCTCCTGGTCGAGGAGTACGGCTTCGACGCCGCCTTCAACTACAAGAACGGCGACGTCGCCAAGCAGTTGAAGGAGGCCGCGCCGGAGGGCATCGACGTCTACTTCGACAACGTCGGCGGCGACCACCTCGAAGCGGCCATCTCCGCCCTCAACGTCCATGGCCGGGTGGCCATCTGCGGCATGATCTCGATGTACAACGCCACCGAGCCGACCCCGGCGCCGCGCAACCTCGCCATGGTGATCGGCAAGCGGCTGCGCCTCCAGGGGCTGCTGGTCAGCGATCACGCCGCGCTGCAGCCGCAGTTCGTCGAGGAGGCCTCCGCCTGGATCCGCTCCGGCGAGCTGAAGTTCAGCGAGACCAAGGTCTCCGGCATCGAGAACGGCGTCGAGGCGTTCCTGGGGCTGCTGCGCGGCGAGAACACCGGCAAGATGATCGTGAGCATCGACGGCTGACGACCGCGGGGCACACCGCCGTCCGGCCGCGACCGACCGGTGACGGGCGGCGGCGCGGCCGACCGGCCAGGAGTGGTGGGGCCTCCCACCCGCGGCCGATCGGCCGGGAGTGGTGGGGTCTCGCACCCCGTGCCGGCTCCGCCTGGCCGTGCTCCCTTGCCGCTCGGCGCTCCCCTTCCGTGCCGCCTCTGCCGGTCCACGGGCCTCCCTCCCCGAGCCCCCTTGCTCCGGCCCGTTAGGCTCGTCGGCAGGCCGCCGCGATCCGTGGGCGCGAGTCGCGGCGAATCACAGGAGGATTCTGTATGTCCATCCCGACTGTCGACGTCGTCTACACCGCCGTCGCCACCGCCGAGAACGGCCGCGACGGCCGCGTCGCCAGCGACGACGGCAAGCTCGACGTGGTCGTCAACCCGCCCAAGGAGCAGGGCGGCAGCGGCGCCGGCACCAACCCCGAACAGCTCTTCGCGGCGGGCTACAGCGCCTGCTTCCAGGGCGCGCTGAGCGTCGTCGCCCGCCAGGAGAAGGCGGATGTCTCCGGTTCCCGGGTGACCGCCAAGGTCGGCATCGGCAAGACGCCCGAGGGCGCCTTCGGTCTCACGGTCGAGATCTCCGCCTCGATCCCCAACGTCGACGCGGACACCGCCAAGGCGCTGGTGGAGAAGGCGCACCAGGTCTGCCCGTACTCGCACGCCACCCGCGGCAACATCGAGGTCAAGCTGACCGTCGCCTGACGCGTCCGGCCTGCTGCCGTAGAGCCCGAAGTCGAGGGCCGCACTCCTCTCCGGAGTGCGGCCCTCGGCCGTTTGTGACACAGGCCACTTTCGCGATGTCTTGACGCAACCGCCGTGTAATCGATTACGTAGCTCTCGCGAAACCCGCGGAATCGATTACACAGCGGTCACGGACAGCGGCCGGCAGTCGGTTTCGCGCGAAAACCGGTCACCCACAGCAGCCGATCCCGCAACGCAGCGGATCGCCCGGACAGGACGGCAACGGCGCCATGGCGAACATCAAAGATGTGGCGGAGCGGGCGGGCGTCTCCGTGGCCACCGTCTCCCGGGTCCTCAACGGCCACAGCCCGGTCGCCGAGACCCGGGAGCGGGTGCTGGCCGCCGTACGGGACCTGGGCTACCGGCCCAACAACGTCGCCCGCGCGCTGCGCACCGCGCGGACCGGGGCGCTCGGTCTGATCATCAGCGATCTCACCAACCCCTTCTTCACCGAACTCGCCGACGCCGTCGAGGAGGAGGCCCGCAGCCTCGGCTACAGCCTGGTCATCGGCAACGCCGGCGAACGCCCCGACCAGCAGGACGACTACATCCGCACCCTGCTCGACCGCCGGATCGACGGCCTGCTGGTCAGCTCGGCCGGCACCGGCTCGGCGATGCTCGGCGAGGTCGTCGCCTCCGGCACCCCGCTGGTCCTGCTGGACCGCACCGTGCCGGGCATCGACGCCCCCTGCGTACGCGCCGACGGCCGCGCCGCGATGACCGATCTGGCCGCCCACCTGGCCACCCTCGGCCGCCGCCGACCCGCGATCATCGTCGCCCCGGCCGGTACCCCCACCGGCGACGAGCGCCTCGACCTCTTCCGCAGCGCACTGGCCGCCCACGGCATCGCCCTGCCCGACGAACGCGTCGGCGTCACCCCCGACCTCCAGCACACCGGAGGCCGCCGGGTGATGAGCGCCCTTCTGGACCTGCCCCAGCCGCCGGACGCGGTGCTCGCCACCGACAACCTCATGGCGCTCGGTGCGATGGACGAGCTCAAGGCGCGCGGGCTGCGGGTCCCCGACGACGTCGCGCTGGTGGTCTACGACGACGTGCCGTGGTTCGCCCACACCGACCCGCCGCTGACCGTCATCGCCCAGCCCACCCGCGAACTGGGCCGGGCTGCCGTGCACACCCTGCTGGAGCGCATCGGGGGCCGACCGGCCGACTCGGTGCTGCTGCCCGCCCGGCTCGTGACCCGCCGCTCCTGCGGCGAGTCGCCCGCCCCCTGACCAAGCCGTACGAACAGCCACGTACGAGGAACCGGACCCGGAAGGAAGAGAGGGCAGCGCATGACCGGCGTCAACGACGACGTACCGGGCGGCCGCGAACTGCTGCGCGTGGAGGGGGTGGCCAAGTCGTTCCCGGGCGTGCGCGCGCTGGACGGCGTGGACCTGAGCCTGCGCGCCGGTGAGGTGCACGTCCTGCTCGGCGAGAACGGCGCAGGCAAGAGCACGCTGATCAAGATGCTCTCCGGCGCCCACCGCCCCGACGCGGGCCGCATCCTGGCGGCCGCCACAGGCACCGGGGCCGCCTCGGACAGCGAGGGAACCGCGGATGCCACAGGACCCGCGGACGCCACGGGCGCCGCCGACGGTCTGCGCGAGGTGCACATCCGCTCCGCGCAGGACGCCGAACGCCTCGGCATCGCCACCATCTACCAGGAGTTCAACCTCGTCCCCGGCCTGACCGTCGCCGAGAACATCTTCCTGGGCCGCCAGCCACGCACCCGCCTCGGCCTCGTCGACAGGAAGACGATGCGGGCCCGCGCCGCCGAACTCCTGCGCCGCGTACGCCTCGACGTCTCACCGGACACCCCGGTCGCCGAACTGGGCATCGCCCGGCTCCAGATGGTCGAGATCGCCAAGGCCCTCAGCCTCAACACCCGCGTCCTGATCATGGACGAACCGACGGCCGTCCTCACCTCCGAGGAGGTCGAGACGCTCTTCGCGATCGTCCGCGAACTGCGCGCATCCGGCGTCGGCATCATCTTCATCACCCACCACCTGGAGGAGATAGGCGCCCTCGGCGACCGCGTCACCGTCCTGCGCGACGGCCGCTCGGTCGCCGAGGTGCCCGCCGCCACCGCCGAGGACGAGCTGATCCGCCTGATGGTGGGCCGGGACATCGCCGAGCAGTACCCGCGCCGCCGCCCCGACGCGCCGGGCGCTCCGCTGCTGAAGGTCCGCGGCCTGACCCGGCACGGCGGCGCGGCCGGGCCGGTCTTCGAGGACATCGGCTTCGAGGTGCGTGCCGGCGAGGTGGTGGGCCTGGCCGGACTGGTGGGCGCGGGCCGTACCGAGGTCGTCCGGGCCGTCTTCGGCGTGGACCGCTACGACGCCGGCACGGTCGAGATCGACGGCAAGGCGCTCGCCCGCGGTGACGTCCGCGCCGCGATGCGCGCCGGGCTCGGCCTCGTCCCGGAGGACCGCAAGGGCCAGGGTCTGGTCCTGGACGCGTCCCTCCAGGACAACCTCACTCTCGCCCGTCTCGACCGTGACACCCGCGGCGGGCTGGTGGACCGCGGCACCCAGCGGCGCGAAGCGGCCACCGTCGCCGCGCAGTTGAAGGTGCGCATGAGCGGCCTGGCGCAGCACGCCCGGACGCTCTCCGGCGGCAACCAGCAGAAGATCGTCATCGGCAAGTGGCTGCTGACGGACACCAGGCTGCTGATCCTCGACGAGCCGACGCGCGGCATCGACGTCGGCGCGAAGGTCGAGATCTACCAGCTCATCAACGATCTGACGGCGTCCGGGCACGCGGTCCTGATGATCTCCAGCGATCTGCCCGAGGTGCTCGGGATGAGCGATCGGGTGCTGGTGATGTCGCAGGGCCGGCTGACCGGTGAGCTGTCGGCGGAAGAGGCCACCCAGGACGCCGTGATGGAACTGGCCGTCCGGGCGCCCGCAAAGAACACCCACGAGAGCGCGAAGGAGGGCTCCGATGTCCGCTGAGCTGAAGACGGGAGCCGCCGCCGAGGCGGCGGGACGGGCACCGGACCGGGACGGCCTCGCGCCGTGGTTCTCCCGGGCGGTCCTGCGCAACGGCCCGCTGGGCGGCCTGATCGCCCTGGTCGTCGTCATGGCCGTGCTGTCCAGGGACTTCCTCAACGGCCAGAACCTCCTCAACGTAGGAGTCCAGGCGTCGGTCACCGCGATCCTCGCCTTCGGCGTCACCTTCGTGATCGTCTCGGCGGGCATCGACCTGTCCGTCGGATCGGTCGCGGCGCTCTCCGCCATCGTCGTCGGCTGGGCGGCCACCGACCAGGGCCTGCCCGTGTGGTGCGCGGTGCTGCTCGGCCTCGCGGTCGGCGTGCTGGCCGGGCTGGTCTCCGGCGCGCTGGTCGCCTACGGCAAACTGCCCGCGTTCATCGCCACCCTGGCGATGCTCTCCATCGGCCGCGGCCTGGCCCTGGTCATCTCCGGCGGCTCACCGGTCCCCTTCCCCGGCTCGGTCGGGGCGCTGGGCGACACCCTCGGCGGCTGGCTGCCGGCCCCCGTACTCGTCATGATCGCGATGGGGCTGATCGCCGCACTGATCCTGGCCCGTACGTACTCCGGCCGCGCGATGTTCGCGATCGGCGGCAACGAGGAGGCGGCCCGCCTCTCCGGCATCCACGTCAAGCGCCGCAAGCTGGTCATCTACGCGCTGTCCGGCCTGTTCGCCGCGGTCGCCGGCATCGTCCTCGCGGCCCGGCTCACCTCCGCCCAGCCGCAGGCCGCCACCGGCTACGAACTCGATGCCATCGCCGCCGTCGTCATCGGCGGGGCGAGCCTGTCGGGCGGCTCCGGAAAGGCGTCCGGCACGCTCATCGGCGCGCTGATCCTCGCCGTGCTGCGCAACGGCCTCAACCTGCTGAGCGTCTCGGCGTTCTGGCAGCAGGTGGCCACCGGGCTGGTCATCGCGCTGGCCGTCCTCCTGGACACGCTCCGGCGCCGGAGCGCGCGATGAGCGCCCGGGTCAGGATGTCGCTGGCGGCCGGGCTGGCCGCGACCCTCGCCCTCGGGCTGGCCGGCTGCGACCGCGGCGGCAACACGGACCTGGGGCTCGCCCTGTCGACGATGAACAACCCGTTCTTCGTCGGTATCAAGGAAGGCGCGCAGGCCGAGGCGGACGCGCGGGGACTGCACATCAACATCACCGACGCGCAGAACGACCCCACCCAGCAGATCAACCAGATGGAGACGTTCACCAGCCAGAACGTCAAGGCCGCCATCATCAACCCGGTCGACTCCGACGCCGCCGTGCCGGCCGTGGGCGTCGCCAACCGGGCGAAGGTGCCGGTCATCTCCATCGACCGTGGCGTCAATGGCGGGAAGGTCGGCTCGACCATCGCCTCCGACAACGTCGCCGGCGGCCGCCTCGCCGCCCGCACACTGGCCGAATCGCTCGGCGGGAAGGGCAAGGTGGTCTTCCTGGAGGGCCAGGCGGGCACCTCCGCCGCCCGTGAGCGGGGCCAGGGCTTCGCGGAGGGCATCAAGAAGTACCCCGGCATCCAGGTGGTTGCCCGCCAGCCCGCCGACTTCGACCGCACCAAGGGCATGGACGTGATGTCCAACATGCTCCAGGCGCACCACGGCATCTCCGGGGTGTTCGCCGCCAACGACGAGATGGCGCTGGGCGCCTCCAAGGCGCTCGGTGCGCGGTCCGGCAAGGACGTCAAGGTGGTGGCGTTCGACGGCACCCCGGACGGCGTCAAGGCGGTCCGCGGCGGCACTCTGACCGCCACCGTCGCCCAGCAGCCGCAACTCCTGGGCAAGCAGGCCGTGGACTGGGCGCTGAAGGCCGCCCACGGTGAGAAGCTGCCGCAGACGGTCAAGGTGCCGGTGGTGCTGGTGACGGCGAAGAACGCCGCGAAGTTCGGCGGCTGACGACGCCGCCGGACGGCCGCCGGACGGCCGCAGGGCGTCCACCGGACGATCGGACGTCCACCGGACGACCGGCGACGGCTGCCGGACGACCGGCGACGGCTGCCGGACGACCGGCGACGGCTGCCGGACGACCGGCGACGGCTGCCGGACGCGGAGAAGCGCGGAAGTCGGCTCAAGGCGGCGGCCCGGACCGGTCCGGGCCGCCGGGCAACGAAGTGAGAAGAAATGGGAGAGCGGCGTATGTACGAGGTCCTGGTGGTCGGCTCGGCCAATGCGGATCTGACGGTCCGGGTGGAGCGGCGCCCCGGCGCGGGCGAGACCGTGCTCGGCACGGACCTCGTCGAGTCGGCCGGCGGCAAGGGAGCCAACCAGGCGGCGGCAGCCGCCCGGCTCGGCGGGCGCACGGCCCTGCTGGCCCGGATCGGCGGCGACGCGTTCGGCGAACTGCTGCTCGGCGCCCAGCGTGACGCGGGCACCGACGTCGCGTCGGTCATCGTCGACCCGGCAGCCCGCACCGGCACCGCGATGATCATCGTCGACCCGGACGGCGACAACAGCATCGTCGTCTCGCCCGGCGCCAACGCCGCCCTCACCCCGGACGACGTGGCCGCCGCGGCGGACGTCATCGCCGCGTCCGCGGTCGTCTCCCTCCAGCTGGAGATCCCGATGGAGTCGGTGCGCGCCGCCGCCGAGGCCGCCCAGGCCGCCGGCACCCGTGTCGTGCTCAACCCCTCCCCGGCCCCGGACGACCTGGCACCCGAACTCCTCGCGGCGGCCGACCCACTGGTGGTCAACGAACACGAGGCCCGCTCGCTGTCCGGGCTCGCCGACGGCGCGCCGGCACAGTGGGCGAAGGCGCTCCGCGAGAAGGGCGCCCGCTCGGTGGTCATCACCCTCGGGGGTGACGGGGCGCTGGTGCTCGACGCCTCCGAGGTGACCGAGGTCCCGGGCGTACGGGTCACGCCGGTGGACACCACCGGCGCGGGCGACGCCTTCACCGGCGCCCTGGCCACCCGCCTGGCCCGCGGCGACGCGCTCCCCGACGCGGCCCGCTACGCGGTGCGGGTCGGCGCCGCCGCGGTCACCAGGCCGGGCGCGCAGCCGTCCTACCCGACGCCGGCGGAACTCGAGGCGTTCCCCGGAGCCTGAGGCAGCAGCGCCGCCGCCACCGCCACCTCCGTGCCGGCCAGGCCGACCGAGGAGAACAAGGTGATGTCGTCGGCGCCGCCGCGGCCCCGGGCGGCGCCCGCCAGCACCGCCCCCAGCCCGGCCACCGGCGCCGGGCCCAGCAGATGATCGGTGCCGTAACTCCCGCACTGCGCGGGGGAGTCGGTGACGATGACCGAAGCCCGCGCGGCCAGCTCCACCGGGAGCTCGTAGCGGGTGGTGGTCTTGGGGCCCAAGGTGCTCACATGCGTGCCCGGGGCGACGGCGTCGGCCTCCAGCACCGGTGTCGGGCTGTCGGTCGCCACGATCACCACCTCACGGCCCGTCACCGCCTCCCGCGCCGAGCCCGCCACCCGCACGGCGAGCCCCAGCCGGGACCGGGCCCGCTCCGCGAACCGCTCCGCCCGGCCGGTCCGCCGCCCGAACACCGCCACCTCCGCGGGCCGGTGCGTCCGGCTGCCCGACAGCGCCCACAGCTGCGCCCACGCCTGCGGCCCCGTCCCGATCACCGCGAACCGCTCCGCACCGGGACGGGCCAGCGTCTCCACCGCCACCGCACCGATCGCCCCGGTCCGCCGCGGCCCCAGCTCCTGCCCGTGCACCACCGCGGCCAGCTCCCCGCTCGCGCTGTCCCACACCGCGACCAGCTGCGCGCCGCCGCGCTCCCCGGTGCCGTACGCCCGGAAGCCGTGCAGCCCGCGTCCGCCACCGCCCCCGGACAGCGCGCCGACCGTGAACACCAGCTCCCCGTCGCCGAGCCCGGCCCGCACCCGGGGCGGCGCGGCCAGCCGCCCCGCGTGGTGGTCGAGCAGCGCCTGCCGCACCGCCGCCAGGGCGCGCGCCGGGTCCAGCCGGTCCCGGACCTCCGCATCACCCAGCAGTACCGGCGGCGTCACCGCCCCAGCTCCTTGGGCCCGTACAGGGCGTGGTCCGCACCGGTGGCCAGCGCCCAGTAGCGGTCGCCGTAGGACCAGTGCCACCACTCGGTGGGGTAGTTGACCAGGCCCGCGGCGCCGAGCGCGGCGCCCAGCACCCGCCGGTTCTCCCGGGCGGCGGGCGTCAGACCGGCCGCGCCGGTGTAGCACGCGCCGTCGCTCTCCTCCGGGGAGGCGTTGATGGGTGTCCCCATGTCGACATACCCCCCGTCCGAGGTGACGAGGGTCAGATCCACCGCGCCGCCCGCGCTGTGGGGCGCGATGTCCGGCGGGGACACGTACCGGCCGGCGGCCTGGTGAACGCGCGCGGCGTCCCAGTCGGGGCGGGCGGCCCGCAGCTCCGCCGCGTACTCCTCGAAGTAGCGTCGCTGCAGCCCCGGCGGACGGTAGCCCTCCACGAACTCCAGCCGCAGCCCGGCCGGCAGCGCCTCCTGCGCCTCCAACAGCCGCCGCAGCACGCCCTGGCGCAGATACGCGAAGGCGCCCCGCTCGTCGCGCCGTCCCCCGGCCACCAGGAGCGCCGGCGTCGCGGCGCGCACGTCCACCAGAGGGTCACCGCACTCCCTGACCCCGATCGCGGCGATCTCCGGATCCCCCATCAACGTGATCCGGTCCCGCACATCGGCCAGCACCAGTTCCGCACCACCGTCGGCCGCACCCGCACCCGCACCCGCACCCGCACCGGCTGCCGCCACCCGCTCCCCACTGGGCAGCCAGGCACCACTGAGCCCGCACGCCGGACCCGGGCTCCCGACGCCCGTCCCGTTGGCCAGCAGCACCTGCAGCCCGTTCTCCCGCGCCAGATCCGCATACCGCGCCACCCGCTCCGCCGTACCGTGGAACGAACTGGCCAGATACACCCCGCAGTTGTCCGCCACGGCCCGCGCCGCGACGTCCGGAAAATTGTTGTCGTTGCAGGTGGCGAGCGCGAACCGCACCCCGCCCAGCACGAACCGGCCGTCTGCGGTCCCCGGCGCGAACACCTCGTTCTCCGGCCCGAACAGATGCCGCTTGTCATAGCGGGTGACCAGCGCCCCGTCGGGCCCGTAGACGAACGAGGCGATGGTGGGCGTGCCCCCGCCGGCCGTCCGCCCGGGCGCGTTCACCACCGCCGCGACCCCGGACGTCCGGCAGGCGTCCCGGACGGGCGCCAACCGGGCATCGTCCGGAGTGACGGCCAACTTCTCCGGATCGCCGGCTATCGCCGTCAGGTCGTAGTGCGTCAGGGCCAGTTCGGCGAAGAGCACGAGCCCGGCACCGCGCCCGGCGGCCTCGGTGACGAGCGCGGCCATCCGCGCGGCGTTGGTCTCGATGTCGCCCGGTACGGACGCGAACTGTGCGGCAGCGATGATCATTCGGCCATGATGCCCCGGGTTTGCGGGATCTGCGCCCACCGGCGGAGTCGCTACCGATACTGGAGCCGACCACAAGTCGATCACCCGTACGGGGGAAGTGCGTTGAGCTCGGACACCGGTACCACCTCCCATGCCGACAAGCCCAGGGAAGCCGACCCACCCGGGGGAAGAACCGACCCGCCGGGCGAATCCGGCCGGCCCGGACATCAGGAGGCGACCACCCGTGACGCCCCCGCCACCACGGACCCCCCACCGCGCCGCCGGCTCCGGCACGACCTCTCCCTCTCCGCGGTGCTGGCCGGATTCGTCGCCGTGGTCGTCTCCTACTCCGGCCCCCTGGTCATCGTGCTCGCCGCCGCGTCCGCCGGGCACCTCGACGCGGCACAGACCACCTCCTGGATCTGGGCCATCTCCCTCGGCAGCGGCCTGACCTGCCTGGCCCTCAGCCTGCGCACCCGGACTCCGGTCATCACCGCCTGGTCGACACCGGGCGCCGCGCTCCTGGTCACCAGCCTCGGTGCCTACTCCTACCCCGAGGCCGTCGGAGCGTTCCTGGTCACCGGCGTGGTGATCACGCTCGTCGGACTGACCGGCGTCTTCGGACGGCTGATGCGGCAGATACCCCCGGCCGTGGTCTCGGCCATGCTCGCCGGCATCCTCTTCACCTTCGGCACCGGCGTGTTCACCTCTCTCCGCAGCGCACCGCTGATCGCCGGGTCCGTCCTGCTCGCCTACCTCCTGGGCAAGCGGTGGCTGCCCCGCTACGCCGTGCTCCTCGCCCTCGTCGCGGGCGTGACCTGCGCCGCCGCCACCGCACGCCTGCACGTCCACCTGGACCACATCGAGCTCGCCCGGCCGCACCTCACCACCCCGGACTTCTCCCTCGCCTCCCTCATCGGCATCGCCGTCCCGCTGACCCTGGCGACGCTCGCCTCGCAGAACGCCCCGGGCATCGCTGTTCTCACCGCCTCCGGCTACCGCCCGGACGACCGCCTGCTGATCGGCTCGACCGGCCTGGTCTCCACCGCACTCGCCCCCTTCGGCTCCCACGCCGTCAACCTCGCCGCCATCACCGCCGCCATCTGCACCGGCCCCGAGGCACACCGCGACCCCGGACGCCGATACGTCGCCGGCGTCGCGTCCGGAGCGTTCTACCTCCTCATCGGGGCCTTCGGCTCGACCCTCGTCGCCCTCTTCGCGGGCCTGCCCAAGGAACTCGTCGCCGCGCTGGCCGGGGTCGCCCTGCTCGGCGCGCTGGCCGGCGGTCTGACCGGCGCCGTCAAGGAGGAGAAGGACCGCGAGGCCGCCCTGATCACCTTCCTGGCCACCGCCTCCGGGGTCACCCTCCTCGGCATCGGATCGGCCTTCTGGGGACTGGTCTTCGGCGTCGTCGCGCACCTGGCACTACGACGGCGGAGTGCGGCCGGAGGCGACCGGTAGGGTCTGCGTCGTCGTCGGACCGGGCGGCATCCGTGAGACCGAGGGGGATCTCCGTGGCCACCCCGCCACCTCCGCAGGGCCCGTACCCTCCCACCCCGCCACAGGGCACCCCGTACGGGCCCCCGCAGGGCGCATACGGGGCGTACGGGCCCTCGCAGGGCGCGCCCCCGTATGCGCCGCAGTACCCCGCCACCCCGTACGCGCAGCCGCACGCCCCGAGCCACGCCGCGCACGCCTGCCAGATCTGCGGAGCGCTGCCCGCCGTGCAGGCCACCGTGCGCGGACATCAGGGCATGATCGTCCTGATGCGGTTCCTGAGCCGCCGAGGCATGTTCTGCCGGTCCTGCGGACTGGCCACCTACCGTGAGATGTCCGCGAAGACCCTGTGGCAGGGCTGGTGGGGACCACTGTCCGTGGTCATCACGCCGATCACCCTGCTCGCCAACCTCGGGCCGCGCGCACGCTTCCGCACACTGCCCGCCCCCACCGGCGGCTTTCGCCCCGCCCTCGATCCGGGCAAACCTCTGCTGCGCCGGCCCGAGGCCCTGATCTGCCTGGTGCCGGCGGCGCTCGTGGCGCTCGCGCTGGTGGCGATACCCGTACTGGCGGTCATCGGGATCATCGTCGGCCCGTCGAAGGACGACACCCCCACCGGCATCGAAAAGCGGCCGACCCTCGAAATCGGCAACTGCGTACGCAACGAAGGCGACTGGCAGGATCAGGACCTGCGGGTCGTGGACTGCGGGTCGGCCGACGCCGAATACCAGGTCACCCGCAGGCTGGAGAAACCGAAGTCGACGTGCGCCGACGGCGAGTTCTACGCCGATCTCTCCTACGGCCCCGGCGGGACGACCACGTCCTGCCTCAAGCCCCGCCGGTAGCGCCGCCCGCCGCGGTCGCCCGCGCCGGGTGGGCGGTGGATCAGCCCGAACCACCCTTGAGCAGCGCCACGAAGTCCCGGAACGCCGCCGACATGTCCACGTCCTCCGGATCCAGCAACCACTGCAACTGCAACCCGTCCATCACCGCCACCAGCAGCGGCGCCGCCCGTTCCGGCGTCAGCCCGCCGGGCAGCGCGTCCCCGAACTCGGCACGCAGCACGCTCGCCACCGCCTCCCGCACGGCACGGAACCGGGACTCGAAGAAGGACCGGGCCGGATGGTCCTCGGTGACGCTGTCGGCGGACAGGACCGTATAGGTCTGGACGACGCCGGGGCGGGTGGCGTTGTAGTCGACGAGCTGGGCGAGGGCGTCGGTGCGCCAGGAGCCCGAGGCCACCGCCGCCGAAGAGGCCAGGTCCCAGCGGTCGCGGGCCTCCAGCACGGCGACCAGCAGGAGTTCCTTGGTGGGGAAGTGGTGCAGCAGCCCCTGCTGGGTGAGCCCGGCACGCTCGGCCACCGCGGCGAGCGACGTCCGGCGGTAGCCCCGTTCGGAGATGAGCTCCATGGCGGCCTCCAGGATCGCCTCGCGCCGCTCCGCGCGCTGCGCCTGCCGCCCGCCGCCGCGGCGCCCACCCTGATCTCGTGCAGTCACCGGCAGAGGGTAACCCCCTCCGAACAGACTCCACAGGCGGGTAACGGAATTATTACGTCACCTACCGTCCACCCGGCGAAGAGGTAAGGATTCGGCCAGGGCCTCACGTCCACCCAGGGAGCGCTGCATGACCGATCCGTACGACTGCACCGCGGCAGTGGAAAGGGCGCTGGCCGCCCTCGACCTCGACACCAAAGCCCGGCTGCTGTGCGGCCAGGACATGTGGACGCTGCCGGCTGTACCGGAGATCGGCCTGAAGTCGCTGGTGATGTCGGACGGCCCGATCGGCGTACGCGGGCGCCACTGGAGCGCCGAGGACCCTTCCGTCGCCCTCCCCGGGCCCACCGCGCTCGCCGCCACCTGGGACCCCGAACTCGCCCGCCGGACCGGCCGCCTCCTCGCCCAGGAAGCCCGCCGCAAGGGCGTCCATGTCCTCCTCGCGCCGACGGTCAACCTGCACCGCTCACCCCTGGGCGGCCGCCACTTCGAGTGCTACTCGGAGGACCCGCTGCTCACCGGCGCCATCGGCGCCGGGTATGTGCGCGGTGTTCAGGACGGCGGCGTCGGAACGACGGTCAAGCACTTCGTCGGCAACGACGCCGAGACCGAGCGGTTCACCGTCGACAACCGCATCGCCACCCGCCCGCTGCGCGAGCTCTACCTCGCGCCCTTCGCGTACATCGTCGAAACCGCCCGCCCCTGGGGCATCATGACCGCCTACAACCAGGTCAACGGCTCGACAATGACCGAACACCGCCATCTGGTGCAGGACGTCCTGCGCGGCGAGTGGGGCTTCGACGGCTGCAACGTCTCCGACTGGACAGCGGCCCGCCACACCGCACGTGCACTGCGCGGCGGTCTGGACGTGGCGATGCCCGGCCCCCGTGCGGTGTACGGCGCACCGCTCGCCGAGGCGGTCCGCGCGGGTGAGGTGACCGAGGCGGAGGTGGACGACGCCGTGCGCCGGGTGCTGCGGCTGGCCGCCCGGACCGGATGCCTCCAGGGGGCACCGCCCGCCGTCGCCCCGCGTGACGTCCCGCGCGGGATCGACGGCCGGGAACTGGCCCGCGAGCTCGCCCGACGGGCTTTCGTCCTGTTGCGCAACGAACCCGTGGCCCTCGCGCGGGAGGGGACGACGGACGTCGGGGAGGTGGAGGCGACGGGCGCCGCGCGGGAGGAAATGGCGCACGGCACGGTCCCACGGGCGCGGCCCGCGCTCCCGCTCGACGCCGCCAGGATCCGCAGCGTCGCCGTCATCGGCGCGGCCGCCCGTGACGCCCGCGTCCTCGGCGGCGGCTCCGCCACCGTCTTCCCGGAGCACATCGTCTCCCCGCTGGAGGGGCTGCGCGCCGCGCTGCCCGACGACGTCGAGGTCACCTTCGCCCTCGGCGCCGACCCCCGCACCCGGGTCCCGCAGGCCCGCGAGGGCTTCACGCTGCGCGCCCGCTACCTCGCGGCGGACGGCCGACTCCTTGCCGAAACACCACAGTTCGACGGCAAGGTGTACGCCATCGGCAGTTTCCCCGAGGGCGTCACCCCGCGAAACCTCCATGCCGTCGAACTGACCGGCGCTTTCACCCCGCAGGTCACCGGCGCCCACACCCTCGCCGTCTCCGGCGCCGGCTCCCTCCGGCTGACGGTCGACGGCACAGCCGTCTTCGACGCGGACTGCGCGCCGGCCGGCAGCGACCCCTTCGAGGGCTTCCTGAACCCCGTGGAGCGGCGGGTGACCGTACCCCTGACGGCCGGTGAAACGCTGGCGGTGACCTTGCGCTATGTCCCGCTGAGCAGCGGCCTGGACGACATCGCCGCCCTGAACCTCACCCTCGGCCACAGAGAACCGCAGCTCGACCCCGACGCCGAGATCGAGGAGGCGGTCCGCGTGGCGGCCGCCGCCGATGTCGCCGTCGTCGTCGTCGCCACCACGGACGAGGTCGAGTCCGAAGGGTTCGACCGCAGCGACCTGAAGCTCCCCGGCCGCCAGGACGAGCTGGTCACCCGGGCCGCCGCGGCCAACCCGCACACCGTCGTGGTCGTCAACTGCGGCTCCCCGGTGGAACTGCCCTGGCGCGAACAGGTTCCGGCCGTGCTCCTGACCTGGTTCCCCGGCCAGGAAGCCGGCGCCGCACTCGCCGACGTCCTCCTCGGCGCGCACGAACCCGGCGGCCGCCTCCCCACCACCTGGCCGGCCCGCCTGGCGGACGCCCCGGTCACCGACGTCACCCCCGTGAACGGCCAACTTTCGTACACAGAAGGCGTGTTCATCGGCTATCGGGCATGGCAGCGACGTTCCGCCGACTCCCCCCTGGCCCCCACCCCCACCCCCACCCCCACCGCACCCGCGACCTCCGCCCCAACCCTCACCCCGGCCCCGAGCCCACCCCAGGCCCTCAGCCCGACCCCCGCCCCGAGCCCAACCCCAATCCCGAGCCCAACCCCAATCCCGAGCCCAACTCCAATCCCGAGCCCAACCCCAACCCCAATCCCAACCCCGGCCCCCAATCCGAGTCCAGCCCCCGCCTACGCCTTCGGGCACGGCCTCGGGTACACCGACTGGGAGTACGAGTCGCTGGACACCACCCCGGACTCGGTACGTGTCCGCGTCCGCAACGCCGGGCAGCGCGCCGGCCGTGAGGTCGTCCAGATCTACCTCGCCCCCAAGGACGCCGACGACGTGGCCGCAGACGCCCCCGAGCGCCCGGCCCGCTGGCTGGTCGGTTTCGCCGCCGTCGAGGCCGGTCCCGGTGAGAGCGTGGAGGCCGAGATCCCGCTGCCGGGCCGGGCCTTCGAGATCTGGGACGAGGAGACGGGCGGCTGGCGTCGCATCCCCGGCGACTACCTGGTGGAGGCCGCCCACAGCATCGCCGACCGCCGGCTGACGGCAGAGGTCACCGCCTGACGCACGCCGCCGCGCCGCACCCGCCGGACGGTTCCACTCGGCCTGCGCTCCGTCACATCACGGCTGCGTGCGGCTGCGGGGCCGCGACGCCGCCCGCGCCGGGGGAGCGCCGCCGCGCGGGTCGGGCCCGGGCCGCGCGGGCCGCCTCAGGAGGCGGCCGGCACCACCGACACGTCCCCACCGCTCGTCCGCGCGGATATCTTGTGCGCCGAACCGTCATCGGTGGGGACCGAGACCGTGCGGGTGCCGCCACTGGTCGAGGCGTCCACCGCGTACGAACCCTTCGGCAGGCGGACGACGACATCGCCGCCGCTGGTCTGCCCCGACACCTCGTCGGGTGCCGTGGTCAGGCCGATGTCCACGTTTCCGCCGCTGGTCTTCACGTTCGCCCGGTGCACGGCGGAGTCCGCGACGGTGATGTCGCCGCCACTGGTCTGTGCGGTGATCGCGCCGGAGGTCCCGCGCACCGTGATGTCCCCGCCGCTGGTGTGCAGGTCGACCGACGGGCCGCGCGGCAGCAGCACCCGATAGGAGACCTCGCAGTGCCGGCCGGAACCCGTGCAGTCCTCGGCCTCGAGCGTGAGCCGGCCGTTCCTGACGGCATGTGAGGGGGTCGGCTTCGCGTCGTTGTACCGGTACTTCTCCGTGACCTTGGCCGTCCCGCCCGCCGCCACCGGCACGATGTCGATGTCCCCGCCGTGCGTCGTCGCCGACACCGCCGTGACCTTGCCGTCGACCGCGTAGGTGCGCTGCGCCGTCTTCGTGGGGCCGAACGTGAGCGAGCAGGCGGACAGCGACCCGCTCACGGCCAGCACGGCGCCGAGCAGAACGAGTGGAAGGGCACGGGTGCGGGCCATGACGAAAATCCCCCTGGACGGTTCGATCGAATCTCTCGGAACCGATCCTGCCGCCGCGCCCGCTCGCGCGCGTCACCGTGCGGGATGAGACAACGACCCAGTGCCCCTAAGGGGTTGCGGTCCGGAGGTCGGAGTGAGCCCTGCGCGGAGCTGCCACCGGGCTCAAGGGTCCGCCGGAGTGGCCGTCGGCCGCCCTCGCCGGAGCCGTCAGGCGCGGGACTCCTCGCGTGTGATGGTCCGGAAAGCCAGCTCCGCCAGCTCCTGCTGCCCCCGCAGGCCCGGGTGGAACCAGTCCCAGGTGCTCAACTGGCGCCCTGTGAAGCGGTAGTCGAAGACCGCTCGGTCGAATCGGCACAGCGCGTCCGCACGGCACACCTGCGCCAGCGCCCGGTTGTAGGCCATCACCCGGTGCCGCACCTTCTTGCGCCGCTTCTCCGCCCGCAGCGTCAGATCGTCCGGATTGCGCAGCATCGATCCGCAGATCCCCAGCTTCCACACCTGCTTGCCGAGCTGGTTCTTGCGCCCTTCCGACCACAGCCGCAGCAGGTCCGGCACCGCGGCCACATACACCTGGGTGTGCGGCAGCGCGCGCCGCAGCTGCTTCAACGACCGCTCGAAGCCGGCGCGGAAGCTGCGGGTGGGCGTCATCGTCCGCACATCGCTGCGACAGGCGTCGTTGGCGCCGATCAGGACCGTGACCAGGTCGGGCCTGCGGCGCGTGGCCGCCGTGATCTGGTCGGGCAGCTCGCTCATCAGGGCGCCGGTCCTGGCGTAGTTCCAGCTGTGCGTGGCGGGGTTCTTCACCAGCCGCCTGGCCAGGCTGTCCACCTTGGGGTTGCTGCCCGTGGCCCAGGAGACCTCGGGGCAGTCGGAGAGCACGGTGCAGGCGTCGAAGCCGACGGTGATGGAGTCACCGAGGGCCGCGATGGAGGCGGGGTCGGTGTGCCAGACGGGCCCCGCCTTCGTGGCCGGGGGCTCGGTGCTGGGAGCGGGGTGCCGTCCCGCGGAGTCCCCGCCGCATCCGGCGAGCGCGATCATCAGGGCGGCGGCGACGGCCGCCGTACGGGAGGCGAGGCCGGCGGATCGGTGGCGCCGAGGGGGAACGGGCCGATCGATCTGCGTCATCCCCTGTCCCCTCAGGCGTGCGAGTGATATCTCTTCGGGTACCGACGGTACGTCACCCCTCGCCCCGCGCCGCACGGTAGCTTTGCCCCGTGCCTGCCGGGCGGTGACGCAAAGCGGCAAGTGCAGCCGGCACAGATAAATTACATCACGTCATTTCCTGTCCCATTTGCGGCAAATTACGGCTAATGGTGTTTACTGTAGGTCACCTCGCATGCTGGTGCCGAAGTGATCACTGGGGCAGAATGTCAGCTGTCCCGGCCGCAACCGGAACGGGCACGAGGCCGCTGGGGAAGGCGAACCTGGAACCGCACTGGAGGTCCCGGTGACGACACGTGGCGTTCTGTACGTCCACTCCGCTCCGCGCGCGCTGTGCCCGCACGTCGAATGGGCGGTGGCGGGCGTCCTCGGTGTGCGCGTCAATCTCGACTGGATCCGTCAGCCGGCGTCCCCGGGCACCTGGAGAGCCGAGTTCTCCTGGCAGGGCCAGGCCGGTACGGCGTCCAAGCTGGCCTCCGCGCTGCGCGGCTGGCATCTGCTGCGCTTCGAGGTCACCGCGGAGCCCTGTGCCACCGCCGAGGGCGAGCGCTACAGCGCCACCCCCGACCTGGGCATCTTCCACGCCGTCACGGGCATCCATGGCGACATCCTCATCCCCGAGGACCGGCTGCGCGCCGCGGTCGCCCGATCGGCCCGCGGCGAGACCGAGCTCGCCGCCGAGGTGTCCAAACTGCTCGGCAAGCCCTGGGACGACGAACTGGAGCCGTTCCGGTACGCGGGCGAGGGCGCCCCGGTCCGCTGGCTCCATCAGGTCGTCTGAGCGACTTCCGGGTGCCGGGCCGGACGGCGCCCGACCCGGAGCGCGCCGAAGGGCCTAGCGTTCCGGTATGACTGACACCATCTCAGTAGCGGTGCTCGGCACCGGAATCATGGGCGCCGCGATGGCCCGCAACCTCGCCCGCGCCGGACTGGACGTCCACGCCTGGAACCGCACCCGCGCCAGGGCCGAGCCGCTGGCCGCCGACGGGATTCGCGTCACCCGGACCCCGGCCGAGGCGGTGGACGGCGCCGACGTGGTCCTCACGATGCTTCTCGACGGGCCCGCCGTCCTCGACGCCCTGGAGCAGGCTGCCCCGAAGCTGGCGGCCGGTACCCTCTGGCTCCAGATGAGCACCGTGGGCACCGAAGCCTTCACGTCGCTCGCCGCCTTCGCCCGCGAACACCGGCTGCACCTCGTCGACGCCCCCGTCGTGGGCACCAAGGCGCCCGCCGAGAAGGGCGAGTTGATGATCCTGGCGGCCGGGCCGCCGGACCTGCGGGAGCGGGCCGGCCAGGTCTTCGACATCGTCGGACGCCGCACGAGGTGGGTCGGCGACGACGCCGGAAGCGGGGCCGCCAGCCGCCTCAAACTCGTCGTCAACGCCTGGGTGCTGACCCTGATCAACGGTGCGGGTGAAGCGCTGGCGCTGGCCGAGGGCCTCGGCGTGGACCCGGGCGACTTCCTGGGCGCGGTCGAGGGCGGGCCGCTGGACGTGCCGTATCTGCAGATGAAGGCGGAGCTGATTCGCACCGGCGACTACTCGCCGAGCTTCACGGTCTCCGCGGGGCGCAAGGACGCCCTGCTCATCCTCAATGCCGCCGGCGAAGCGGGCGTGCGGGCCGATCTGGCCGAGGCCGCCGCCGAGCGGTTCCGCAGGGCGGAGGAGCAGGGCCACGGCGACGAGGACGGCGCCGCGGCGTACTTCGCGAGCTTCGGCGGCTGAGCGCCGCGTCGGCGCACGACGAGGGCCCGCCCGGTGCGTACACCGGGCGGGCCCTCAGCGCGTGCCGCGGTCCGCGGACCGCCGGTCTCAGACCGTACGGAACGCCAGGACGACGTTGTGGCCGCCGAAGCCGAACGAGTCGTTCAGCGCGGCGATCCGGCCCTCGGCGGGCAGCTTGCGGGCTTCGTTCTGGACGATGTCGCCATCCGCGTCGGGGTCGAGGTTCTCGACGTTGATCGTCGGCGGTGCCACCCGGTGGTACAGCGCCAGGATCGAGGCCACCGTCTCGACACCGCCCGCGCCGCCCAGGAGGTGACCGGTCATCGACTTCGTGGCCGAGACGGCCATGTGGTCGAAGTCGTCACCGAAGACCTTGCGCAGCGCCTTCAGCTCGGCCAGGTCGCCCTGCGGGGTCGAGGTGGCGTGCGCGTTGATGTGCACGATCTCGGCCGGGTCGAGGTCGTTGGAGTCGATGAGGTTCTGCAGCGCGTGCGCGATGCCGTTGCCGGACGGCTCGGGCTGCACGATGTCGTGGCTGTCGGCGGAGATGCCCTGGCCGACGGCCTCGGCGTAGACCTTGGCGCCGCGCTTGGCGGCGTGCTCGGCCGACTCCAGGACGATCACGCCGGCACCCTCGCCCATGACGAAGCCGTTGCGCCCGGCGTCATAGGGGCGGGAGGCGCCCTGCGGGTCGTCGTTGGACTTCGACATCGCCATCATGTTGCCGAACGCGACGATCGGCAGCGGGTGGATCGCCGCCTCCGTACCGCCCGCGACGACGATGTCGGCACGGCCCGTACGGATCATCTCGATGGCATAGCCGATCGCCTCGGAGCCGGACGCGCAGGCGCTGACCGGGGTGTGCACGCCCGCCCGGGCGTTCACGTCCAGGCCGACGTTGGCGGACGGGCCGTTGGGCATCAGCATCGGCACGGTGTGCGGGGAGACGCGGCGGACGCCCTTCTCCTTGAGCACGTCGTACTGGCCGAGCAGGGTCGTCACACCGCCGATGCCGGAGGCGATGACGGTGCCGAGCCGGTCGGGATCGACGGAGGAGTCCTCGCCGGCCTTCGCGGTGAAACCGGCGTCGGCCCAGGCCTCGCGGGCCGCGATCAGCGCGAGCTGCGCCGAGCGGTCCAGCTTGCGGGCCTGCGCCCGGGGGAGGACGTCACCCGGGTCGACGGCGGCCTGCGCGGCGATCCGGACCGGCAGGTCGGCGGCCCAGTCCTGCTCGAGGGTGCTGACACCGGACCGGCCGGCGAGCATGGCTTCCCACGTCGAAGCGCTGTCGCCACCCAGCGGTGTGGTTGCGCCGATACCGGTGACGACCACGGTGCGATTGGTCGCATTCACGGGAATTCTTACTCCACGGGTAGAGGGGTCTGAATCGACGGCGCCACCGCCAGGTGGCGACATGCGCGAGAGCTGGATCAGCTCTGGTGCTTGAGGATGTAGTCGGTCGCGTCGCCGACGGTCTTGAGGTTCTTGACGTCGTCGTCCGGGATCTTCACGTCGAAGCGCTCTTCGGCGGCGACGACGACCTCGACCATGGACAGCGAGTCGACGTCAAGGTCGTCGGTGAAGGACTTCTCCAGCTGGACGTCCTCGGTGGGGATCCCGGCGATCTCGTTCACGATCTCGGCGAGACCGGCAACGATCTCTTCCTGAGTGGCGGCCATGATGGCGCTCCTTCGGTCAATTGGGGGAAACTGCGTATTTTACGGTGAAGCGTTGAAGCTCTGGCACAGCGACCGGCACCGAAGAAATCGGGCGGCGCTGCGCAGATCTTGCCTAGGGGAGGGTAACGACCGTCGCGGCGTACACGAGACCCGCCCCGAAGCCGATGACCAGTGCGGTGTCCCCGCTCTTGGCCTGCCCGGTCGCCAGCAGCCGCTCCATGGCGAGCGGAATCGAGGCGGCCGAGGTGTTGCCGGTGGTCTCCACATCGCGGGCGACCGTCACGCTCTCCGGCAGCTTCAGAGTCTTCACCATCGAGTCGATGATCCGCATATTGGCCTGGTGCGGAATGAAGACGTCCAGGTCGTCCGGGCTGACTCCGGCCGCGTCCAGCGCCTGCTGGGCGACCTTCGCCATCTCGAACACCGCCCACCGGAAGACCGCTTGGCCCTCCTGCGTGATGGCGGGGTACCGGATGGCCTCGGGAGCGGTGCGCTCCTCGGGGCCGTCGCCGCCGGGCACCGGAGTGGTTCGGTACGCGTCCCAGGCGAGAGTCTGTTTGATGGTCTCGGCCTTGTCACCCTCCGAGCCCCACACCGTCGGGCCGATCGCGGGCTCCTTGGCGGGACCGACGATCACCGCGCCCGCGCCGTCACCGAAGAGGAAGGCCGTCGCGCGGTCCTCCAGGTCGGTCAGGTCCGAGAGCCGCTCGACGCCGATGACCAGGACGTACTCCGCCGAGCCGTCCGTCACCATGCCCTTGGCCAGGGTCAGGCCGTAACCGAAGCCCGCGCAGCCCGCCGAGATGTCGAAGGCGGCCGGCTTGCCGGCGCCGATGCGGTGGGCGATCTCCGTCGCGATCGCCGGGGTCTGCTTGAAGTGCGAGACGGTCGAGACGACCACGGCGCCGATCTGCTGCGGCGTCAGCCCCGCGTCGGCGATCGCCTTGCCGGCGGCCTCCACCGACATCATCGCGACGGTCTCGTCCGGGCCCGCCCAGTGGCGGGTGGCGATGCCCGAACGCGAGCGGATCCACTCGTCCGACGAGTCGATGTGCTTGAGGATCTCGTCGTTCGGCACCACACGGGTCGGGCGGTAGCCGCCGACGCCCATGATCCGCGCGTACGGGGCACCCTTGGTGGGCTTGATCTTCGCGGTCATGCTTCTGGGGCTCCTTGTTCGGCCGAGGGAGAAGCGTGCTCGGCGATCAGCGTGCGGGCCGCGTCGAGGTCCTCAGGGGTCTTGAGCGCGAGGGTCGCCACACCGGGCAGCGCGCGCTTGGCCAGCCCGACCAGCGTGCCGCCGGGGGTCGCCTCGATGAGCGCGGTGACACCGAGCTCCTTGAACGTCTCCATGCACCGGTCCCAGCGCACCGGATTGGCCACCTGGCCCACCAGCCGCTGCACCAGGTCCTGGCCGGAAGTGACCACCTGGCCGTCCCTGTTGGAGACGTAACGGGTGTGCGGGTCGGCCACCGGCAGCTCGGTGACCGCGGCTTCCAGGACCGACACGGCGGGCGACATGTGGTGAGTATGGAACGCCCCGGCCACCTTCAGGGGCACGACCCGTCGGGTGCCCTCCGGCTTGTTCTCGGTCAGCGCGGTGATCTGCTCGGCGGTGCCCGCGGCGACGACCTGCCCGGCGCCGTTCACATTCGCCGCGGTCAGGCCCAGCTGCTCCAGATGCGGCAGCACCACGGCCTCGTCGCCGCCCAGAAGCGCCGCCATGCCGGTCTCGGTGACGGCGGCGGCCTCGGCCATCGCCTGCCCGCGGCGCCGCACCAGCTTCATCGCGGCGCCTTCGGTGAGCGTGCCGGCGAGCGCGGCCGCGGCCAGCTCACCGACGCTGTGGCCGGCGACGGCGCCGACCTGGCGGGAGAGGTCCTCGCCGGTCGCAAAGAGCTGCCGGGCCGAGATCAGGGAGGCCGCCACCAGCAGCGGCTGCGCCACCGCGGTGTCGCGGATCTCGTCCGCGTCGGCCTTCGTGCCGTAGTGGATCAGATCCAGATCGATGGCGTCGGACCACTCACGGAGCCGGTCTTCGACACCGGGGAGGTCGAGCCAGGGGGTCAGGAAGCCGGGCGTCTGAGCGCCTTGGCCGGGAGCGACGAGTACGAGCACCCTCACACTCTCTCTTGTGGGCGGTCCCGCCCGCCCGTGGGGACAGGGACGAAGAACCATCGGGGGAATTGTTGGTGTCGGACAAAAGTCTAGAGCTGCGCCTCACCGTCAGCCAGACGCCCCAGAATCAACGCGACACGCAGGGTGAAGGCCGAGCGCACATCGGACGGCGACCACCCGGTGACGTCTGTCACACGTCGCAGCCGATAGCGCACGGTGTTGGGGTGTACGAACAACATCCGCGCCGCGCCCTCCAGGCTGCTCGCCTGTTCCAGATAGACGCTGAGCGTCTCCAGCAGCGCCGATCCCGCTTCCTCCAGCGGTCTGTAGATCTCCTCCACCAGCTGGTCTCGCGCGACCGGGTCGGAGGCCATCGCGCGCTCCGGCAGCAGATCGTCCGCGAGGACCGGCCGCGGGGCGTCCGGCCAGGCCGCGCACGCCCGCAGCCCGGCGGCCGCGGCCTGCGCGGACCGGGTCGCCGCCAGCAGGTCCGAGACCACCGGCCCGGCCACCACCGGCCCGGCCGCATACGGCCCGATCAGCGCCTTCGCCGCCTTGACCGGATTGTCGGAGCCGCCCGCGATCACCACCAGCCGCGTCCCCAGCACCCCCGTCAGCACCTGGAGCTTGGCGTGCCGGGCCGCCCGCCGGATCGCCTCGACCGTCAGCTCGCTGTCCCCGTCGGGCGCCGTACCGAGCACCACGCACACATGCTCGGGGGAGTTCCACCCCAGGGCCGCGGCCCGGGACAGGGCCCCCTCGTCCGCTTCCCCGGAGAGCACCGCGTTGACCACCAATGACTCCAGGCGGGCATCCCATGCACCGCGCGCCTCGGCGGCCTGTGCGTAGACCTGGGCGGTGGCGAACGCGATCTCCCGCGCGTAGACGAGCAGCGCCTCGCGCAGCACGGACTCGTCGCCGGGCGCCGCGACCTCGTCGATCGCGGACTCCATGACCTCGATCGTCGTGCGGACCATCTCCACGGTCTGCCGCAGCGTGATCGCCCGGGTCAGCTCGCGCGGCGCCGTCCCGAAGACGTCGGTGCTGATCGCCTGTGGGGTCTCCGGGTGCCGGAACCACTCCGTGAACGCGGCGATACCGGCCTGCGCCACCAGGCCGATCCAGGAGCGGTTCTCCGGTGGCATCGCGCGGTACCACGGCAGCGTGGCATCCATGCGGGCGATGGCCGCGGCCGCCAGTTTGCCGGACGACTTCTCCAGGCGGCGGAGAGTCGCGGAGTGCGGGTGCGCGTCGCGCGATGCGGGTTCAGACACGGGGACAAGCCTGCACTATCGGGATGAGGAGCTGACGCGGCGGGGCTACGGTGACGCCATGATCGAGGTGCGCAGGGCAGACGAACGCTATCGGGGCGGCGACCCGGAGGTCGGGATCGAGACATTGCATGCGTTCTCCTTCGGCCCGCACTTCGACCCGGAAAATCTCCGCTTCGGGTCGCTGATCGCCTGCAACGACGAGCGGCTGGTGCCCGGTGCCGGCTTCGACGAGCATCCGCACAGCGACACCGAGATCGTGACCTGGGTCGTCGAGGGCGAGCTGACCCACCGCGACTCGGCCGGTCACGAGACCACCGTACGGCCGGGCGACCTCCAGCGGCTCAGCTCCGCGGGCGGGGTCCGGCACATCGAGCGCAACGACGGCCCGGCGCCGCTGCGCTTCGTCCAGATGTGGCTGGCCCCCGTCTCCTTCGGCGGCGAGCCGGCGTACGAGGTGGTGCGCGGCATCGCCGACGGCACCCCGTACGCCCTTCCCCGGGCCGGCGCCATGCTGCATCTGCGCCGCCTCGCCGCGGACGAACGCACCGCCGTCCCGGATGCCGCACGGGCCTACGTCCATGTCGTACGGGGAGCCGTGCAGATCGACGGCCGGCGGCTGGCGGCCGGGGACGCGGCGCGGATCACCCACGGCCAGGGCGTGGAACTGCGGGGTCTGACGGCCGCGGAGTGCCTGGTGTGGGAGATGCGGGCGGAGCCCGGCCCGGACTACGGCTGACCCGGCCCGGCTGCTCCGCGGAGTTCGGCCAGCACCGCGTCGGTCAGCGGCGGCCAGGCCTCGACCGCCCAGGGGCCGAAGGCCCGGTCGGTCAGTGCGATACAGGCCGCCCGTGCCTCCGGGTCCACCCACAGGAACGTGCCCGACTGCCCGAAGTGCCCGAAGGTGCGGGGCGAGGAGGTGGAGCCGGTCCAGTGCGGTGCCTTGCCGTCCCGGATCTCGAAGCCCAGCCCCCAGTCGTTGGGCTTCTGGTGGCCGTAGGCCGGCAGCACACCCGTCACACCGGGGAAGACCACCGACGTGGCCTCGGTCAGGGTCTGCGATGCGAGCAGCCGCGGGGCCTGGAGCTCCGCCGCGAAGCGGATCAGGTCGGCGACCGTCGAGACGCCGTCCTTGGCGGGGGAGCCGGTCGGCTCGGTCGCCGTCATGCCGAGCGGTTCCAGCACCGCCTCGCGGACGTAACGGGGGAAGGGGATGTCGGTCGCCCGGGCGATGTGGTCACCCAGCGTCTCGAAGCCGGCGTTGGAATACAGCCGGCGGGTGCCCGGCTCGGCCATCGTGCGCTGCTCGTCGAAGGCCAGCCCCGAGGTGTGCGCGAGCAGATGGCGGACGGTCGATCCCTCCGGGCCGGCCGGTTCGTCCAGCTCGACGGCGCCCTCCTCGACGGCCAGCAGCGCGGCGTACGCGGCGATCAGCTTGGTGACGGACGCCAGCGGGAACCGGTGCTCCAGCGGCCCGTAGGAGCCGGCGACCGTGCCGTCGGCGCGTACGACGGCGGCCGCAGCGGTGGGCACCGGCCAGTTCTCTATCATCCGCAGGCTCTGCATGGCCCGAGCCTACGGCGTGCCCTCGCGGCCTCAAATTCCGGTCAAGTCCGGCGACGATCCGTGCTTGCTTGGAGTGCACTCAAGGTCTCTAGCGTTGGGGATGTCGAGGGGCGCCGACGCGCGAGGCGTCGCCGGGGCCGCTCCACAGGGACACGAACCGGACGGTGACCTCACCGTCCGGAGAAACGGGGGAGTCCTCCGGTGAAGAGGGGATACGCAGCATGACGGTGATCACGCAGGGCCAGCCGGTGGTGGCCGGCGCGGGGACGGCCGGTGTGCCGGGCCGGCAGCCGGAGCAGCCGGAGGTACACCGCCCCAGGGAGGCACCGGCATCGCCGAGCGGTTGCGCGACGTCGCCCGTCCACCTCCGGCCGACCGGCCGCGACCAGTACACGATCAGCGAGGTGGCCGAGCACACCGGCCTCAGCGCCCACACCCTGCGCTGGTACGAGCGGATCGGGCTGATGCCGCACGTGGACCGCACCCACACCGGTCAGCGCCGCTTCACCAACCGCGACCTGGACTGGCTGAACCTGGTGTCCAAGCTGAGGCTGACCGGCATGCCCGTAGCGGACATGGTCCGCTACGCCGAGCTGGTGCGGGAGGGCGAGAGCACCTTCGCCGAACGCGAGCAGCTGCTGACCGCGCACCGCGAGGACGTCCGGCAGCGGATCACCGAACTGCAGAGCACCCTGAACGTCCTCGACTACAAGATCGACATCTATGCCGACGCCCGCCGGGCGTCCGAAAGGTTCTGAGATCTCCATGACCGGCAACAAGATAGACACCGTAGAACTCGGCACCGGCGGCCCGCAGGTCGGGATCCAGGGCCTCGGCTGCATGGGCATGAGCTTCGCCTACGGCCCCACGGACTCCGACGAGGCGCGCGCCACCCTGGAGCGCGGCCTGGAGCTGGGCGTCACGCTCTACGACACCGCGGACATGTACGGCATGGGCGAGAACGAAAAGTTCATCGCCCCCTTCATCCAGGCACACCGCGACGAGGTCGTGCTCGCCACCAAGTTCGCGATCTCCCCCGACCCGGACGACCCGACCAAGCGCACCATCCGCAACGACCGCCCCTACATCCGCGCGGCCATCGAGGGCAGCCTGCGACGCCTCGGCGTCGACGAGGTCGACCTCTACTACATGCACCGCCGCAATCCGCAGGTCCCGATCGAGGAGTCGGTCGGCGCCATGGCCGAGTTGGTGGCCGAGGGCAAGGTCAAGCACCTGGGCCTGAGCGAGGTCACCGCCTCCGAACTGCGCGCCGCCCAGGCGGTCCACCCGATCGCGGCCCTCCAGTCCGAGTGGTCGCTCTTCAGCCGGGACATCGAGGACGGCGTGGTGCAGGCCGCGGCGGAGCTCGGTGTCGGCGTCGTCCCGTACTCGCCGCTCGGCCGCGGCTTCCTGACCGGTTCCTTCGTCAACGCCGAGAAGGAACTGGGCACCGACGACTTCCGCCGCCAGCAGCCCCGGTTCACGGGCGACAACGCGGCCGCCAACGCCGCTCTGCTCGACCCGGTCCGCCAGGTCGCCGAGTCGCACGACGCCTCCCTCGGCCAGGTGGCCCTGGCCTGGGTGCAGCAGCAGGCGGCGGCCCGCGGACTCGCCGTCGTCCCGATCCCCGGCACTCGCAAGCGCACGCGCATCGAGGAGAACACCGCCGCGACCCGGATCCGGCTCACCGAGCAGGACCTGGCGCTGCTGGAGCCCATCGCCGGGAAGGTGGCGGGCGCGCGGTACGCGGACATGTCGCACACCTCGGCGGGACGCGAGTAACGGCCCGGCCGGCGGCGGCTCCCGCGGGGCGCCGCCCGCCGCGCCATATCCGGCGCGGTGTCACGCGAGGCCCAGCGCGAAGGCCGTGAACCCGGCGGCGAGCACCGCGGCCGCGCCCCGGCGCAGCACGCTCACGCCGGTCCACGGTGCCTCGAAGCGGCGGGCGGAGCGCGCGATGAGGATCAGCGCGACGGCGAAGACCGGCATCCAGGCCAGCCGGGCGAATATCCAGCCCGGTGCGTCGGGGACGACGGTCAGCCCCGGCACGGCGTCCAGGAAGGAAGCCGGGACGGCCGCCGTCAGCATCGCCGTCTGATGCCAGCACAGGATCGTCATCGCGGAGAGGTTGATGACGACGACGGGCGCCCACAGGGCGGGCCGCCGCAACAGGCCGGCCACCCGGTCCCGCAGCAGGACGGCGGCGCCGGACTGCGCGGCGGCCAGGGCGAGCACGAGCAGCGACGGCGGGTGGGAGTTCGTACGCGCCCGGCCGGGGACGCCGACCATGCTCGCGGGGTAGTGGAAGGCGAGCAGAAGCAGCGCGAACAGGGCCGTGCCGCCGGCGAGGAGCACCCACGCCGCACGCCTGCCCAGCCTCTTCTCGCCCCAGCTGACGCCGAGTTGATAGGCGAACAGCCAGCCGGGCAGGAGGTTGAGCAGGCTCAACCAGGACGGCACGGCATCGGCGGACGGCCCGTAGCGCAGGAAGTCGACGACGCCGACGACGGCCAACGGCGGCGCCGCGGCCCACACCCCCGCCCGCCGCGCGGCGCGCACGCAGTACGGTGTCAGTGCCGTCACGCCCGCGTAGACGCCCACGAACCACAACGGCTGGACGACCAGCGTCGCGCCGGTCCGCAGGGTCGCGGCCGGCACTCCCATCCCGTACAGCACGGGCAGCATCGCCGCCCATACGGCGGTCACCCCCAGCACCGGACGTCCCAGCCGGGCGAGTCGCCCGCCCAGCCACCGGGCCGTGGGCTCGCCCCGCTCCACGGCCCGCCGGTAGGAGAGCACCGACGCATGGCCGCCGACCAGGAAGAAGATGCCGAGCATCTGCAGCACCCAGCTCAGTGGTGCCAGGAAGCCGAGGGCCGTCAGCGGGCTGGCGTTGTGCAGCGCGCCGTCCGGATCGCGAGTGAAGCCGCCGAGCAGCCAGTGGCCGGCCGGCACGGAGAGGAGGGCGAGGGCCCGCAGACCGTCGATGGCGCGGTCACGGTGGGCGGGCGTCCGGAGCTCGATCGCCCGGACGGTCCCGGCGAGCGAGGCCCGCATCGAACGACGGGCCCGGCCCACCCGGCCGATCCGGCCGTCGGGTACGAGAAGTGCGGTGGTGGCCATGCGGCGTCCTTGTGTGAGGTCGGTGGGAGCGGGCGGCGCGGGCGTCGGTGTCAGCGCACGTCGGCGTAGCGGCCCAGCGCGATGGCGGCGAAGTTGCGGAGGGAGTCGGTGCCGGGGGCGAGGTAGCCGGTGTGGCCCTTGGCCCGCGCGGCCGGGACGCGGCGGGCACCGAAGGCGGGATCGGTGGGGTCCTCGCCGTGGCCCAGGCCCAGGAATTCGACGTGCGGGACGTTGCCGATCCAGTCGGACGCGTCCCGGGCCGCCCACACCCGGGCCGACGTGTGCAGGGCCGCCGCGCTGTCGTGCCGTATCCCCGGTGACGCAAAGACGATCAGGTCGGCGATCGCATCGCGGTCCGTACGTGCGGCGGCCGCCCCGCAGACCAGCGAGCCGTAGCTGTGGCAGAGCACGGCCGGGGCCGGTGCGCCGACGGCCGCCAGACCGGACAGGAAACGGGCCAGCCGCGGCGCCCCCGCCTCGGCCAGCCGCCCCGTGGCGGCGTCCGGGCCGAGACCGACGGGGGTGGTGTACCCGGCCCAGGCGATGACGGCGGTGCGGGCGCCGGGCGCCTCGGCCGTCATCTGCCGGCGCAGCGACGTGGCCATGCCGGTCGGAGTGCCGTACGGGTCCCGCGCACGGTCGAAGGAGCCCAGGTCGATGTCGGAGCCCGGCACGACCACGGCAACATGCCGGGCGCGTGTCAAGTCCCCGTGGACTTCCGCCACTTGGCCCCGGCCGCGCGGGTCGAACGCGAGGATGCGCCGACCGGGTGCGAGCAGCTCGGCGCACCGGCCGGCCGCCTTCCTGGCCTGCCGGTGGTCCTGGAGGGTGCCGGCCGGGTCGGTGGCCTGCGCGAGCCGGTGGCGCCGTTCCGCCTTCAGGGCAAGGGAGTTGGCCTCGTACCGCAGCGGGACGGGCGCGCCGTCGAGATTGCCGACGGTGAGCGGATGGCGGGCCGCGAGGGTGTGTTGCTGGGCGCGGGTCAGCGAGGCGAAGAAGCGGGCGACGGCGGCGGGTGCCGCTTTCGCCGGGTCCGGCAGCGGCCGGTCCAGGGAGTGGTCCGCCCGCCAGGCGGCGGCGCCCGGTGCGGGGCCGGTGACGGCGGTCTGCGCGGATCCGGCCGCCCAGCCGCCCGTCCCGGCGACGACGGCCACCGTGAGCCCGACGGCGACGATCGTGCGCTTGCTGCGGAGCGCCGCGGTGCGCAGCACGGACATGGTGGTGTCTCCCTCTTCCGGTGGTGTGGCGGAGGGAAACGTAGAAAGGAGGTGGGTGACGTGGCGTCACACCGCGGAGCCAACTGCCGGGTGATACTGGGGTAGGGGGCCGGCTGCACTGCTCGTCCTCGGGGAGGAGGGGCGGGGGGCGACCGCTCAGGGGCGGGGTGATGGAGTGGGTCGACTGCCGAACACGCCTTCTGAGGAGGGGAGTTGTCCGCCGCGCCCGCCGGCCGTCACCGTTCCCCGGGGGTCACCAGGCCCGACTCATAGGCGAAGATCACCACTTGGGCGCGGTCCCGCAGATCCAGCTTGGCCAGCACCCGGCCGATATGGGTCTTCACCGTCTGCTCGGCGAGCACCAGGGAATCGGCGATCTCCTGATTGGACAGCCCGCGGGCGATCAGCTCCAGGACCTCCGTCTCGCGGGGCGTCAGGCCGTTCAGCCGCAGTGACGTACGGTCCTTGCGCGGCGCAGGTCGCTGCCGCGCGAAGTCGGCGATCAGCCGGCGGGTCACCGACGGTGCGAGCAGCGCTTCACCGGCCGCCACCACGCGGACCGCGGAGATCAGATCGGCCGGCGGTGCGTCCTTGAGCAGAAACCCGGAGGCACCCGCGCGCAGCGCTTCGTAGACGTAGTCGTCGACATCGAACGTGGTCAGCATCAGCACCTTCGGGCGGTGGCTGACACCGACGGGCGGATCGAGCAGCCGGCGTGCCGCCTCGAGGCCGTCCATCTCCGGCATCCGCACGTCCATCAGCACCACATCGGGATGCACCCGACGGCTCAGCTCCACGCCCTGCGCGCCGTCCGGCGCATCGCCGACCACATCGATATCGCTCTGCGCCGCGAGCAGCGCGGCGAAACCCGCCCGCACCATGGCCTGGTCGTCGACGATGATCACCCGAGTGGTCATGCGGAGCCGGAGTCCTTAGCTGGGAGGGGAGAGGAGGGAGGGGCGGCAGGGGACGAGGCGTCGTGGGAGAGCTGCGGGTCGGTGGGCGGTGCGGGCGGCGGCCCCGCGAGCGGGAGCAGCGCGGCGACCCGGAACCCGCCGCCCGGCAGCGGCCCGGTGTCCAACTCGCCGCCCACCAGCCGCACCCGCTCGCGCATGCCGATCAGACCGTGCCCGGTCCCCTCGTGCTCCAGCGGCGCGGACGGCGCGGGCGGGGCGGAGTTGACGACCAGCACGGTCAGCCGTGAACCGTCCCACGCGGGAATCACCGACACCCGGGTCCGCGCACCGGGGGCATGGCGCACGACGTTGGCCAGCGCCTCCTGCACGATGCGGTACGCCGACAGGTCCACCGCCGGCTCCAGCGCCAGTGGCTGAGGCGGCAGCGCCAACTCCACCGGCACACCGGCCCGCACGGTCCCCTCGACCAGCTTCGGCAGCTGTCCCGTCCCGGGCTGCGGAGTCTTCTCCGGGCCGCCGTCCCGTTCGCTCTCTTCGCTGCGCAGCACGCCCAGCAGCCGGCGCATCTCCGCCAGCGACTCCCGCGCGGTCGCGGCGATCGCCCCGAACTCCTCCTGGGCCTCCTGCGGTATCCCGCTGATGCGGTACGCGGCGCTGTCGGCCTGGACGGTGATCACGGACATGTGGTGGGCGACGACATCGTGCAGCTCACGGGCGATACGGGTGCGTTCCTCCAGCAGCGTCCGGCGGGCACGCTCGGCCACGCTGATCGTCTCCTGCTCCAGCAACTTGCGCTGGGCGTCGCCCCGTTCCCGCAGGGTGGCCCCGAACAGCAGCATCACCCCGGCGAGCACGAACAGCAGCACCCAGGTGTCGATGCTCTGTCGCGGTGCGATCAGCTCGGAGAGGATGCCGGCCGCTCCGGTCGTCAGCCATACGGCGATGAGGAGGCGTCGCCGCTCCCGCAGCGACAAGGCCAGCATCAGGACGAGATACCCGACGATCGCCGTGGGCGGCCAGGGCCAGGCGCGCCCCGCGACGCCGTCGACGCCGGTGAGGGCCAGCGCGGCGATGACGTGCGCCGGGAAGATCACCCACCATGCCTGCAACGGCCGCGTCACCGCGAGCAGCAGCGGCACCGTCTGGGCGGTGGCCAGCCCGCCCGCCAGCCCGCCGCTCATCCCGTAGTCGTTGCTGAGGACGTTGATGCTCGACGGCAACAGGGCGACGGCGAACACCATGGCGATCAGATGGGGAAGCCACCGCAGCCGGCGGTTCTCCACGGCGCCGAACAGGGGAGCGGCGGGGCCGGCCGGCCGGCCGGGTTCGACGGCGGGGGCGTGCAGGGCCTGCCGCGTCGCATGCGGCGCCCGGCCGCTGGCCGACTCGCGTTCCGAGGTGAGAGATCGCTTGAACATCGCGCCATCAATGTATGCGGGCCGGCCGCGTCGGCGCGTCATACCTGGGTCCCGGCCTCCACGCCCTACCACGGTATGACGTGTGGGCCGCCCCGCGCCGTGGGCGGCGGGTCGCTCGTTCCTTAGAGCTCCGCCAGCAGTTCGGCCTTCTTGGTGCTGAACTCGTCGTCCGTCAGCAGCCCCGCGTCGTGCAGCTCACCGAGATGACGTATGCGGTCCGCGATGTCGGCCGGGTCCCGGCGGGTCTCCCCGGCCCGGCCCACCCGCTCGCGGTCCCGTGCGTCCGGCGCCGGCTCCGCGGCCCGTACGGCCTGCAGCACCGAGGCCGCGAACGGCAGCGACTCATGGACCGGGCCGTAGCCCAGGCCGAAGACCACCGAGGCCGGATCCTGGTCGGCCGCGTCGGGCCCCGCCTCGCGCGCCGCCCCGCGCTCCAGCAGCCGCAGATGGCCGTTGAAGACCTCCGGCGAGCGCCACTCGACCCCGGAGAGCTCGCCGACCGTGAAGCTCTGGTCGCCGCACTTCCACTTCGCCGACGAGGCCCCCGTCCAGAACCACCGGAAAGCGACCGAGGCGCCGTCGAAGGACGCCTTGCCGTCGTATGCCTTGAAATGCAGCGGAGGCTCCGGCGCGGCCACCAGATGGCGCTCGGCCGGTTCCCCGGCGGCCGGTCCCAGTGCCGTGCGCAGCTCGTCGGCGTAGTACTCGGCGAGCGTCTCGCGCTCGGCCGGCAGCACCAGCCGGTACGGATCGGCGTCCTCCTTGAGCTGTCCGTCCGCCGCCTCCATCAAAGGATCGGCGCCACGCCGAGGCACGGCGTGCAGTACCACCGTGCCGCGTCTCCCCTCGGTCAGCTCGACGGACCTCAACGCCTCGTACGGAATGCGTCGCTCGCCGAGCGCCTGGAACAGCTTCGGCCTGCGGATCCCCCGTTCGAAGCGGATGAGTACGGAGTCCGTGTCGAACTCCCAGACGGCGTGAAAACCGGCCAGCACATCACCCATGCGGCTCATCGTATGCGGGCGGTCGCCCGCCCGTCCCCCTTCCGGGCACCTTGCGCTACGCGCGTCAAAACCCTCCTGGCCACCGGAACTGCAGCGTCCGGTGTGCCTCAGGCCAGGTCGGCGCGGCAGTCCTGGTCGTCGGTGGCGCACTCCACCGAGGTGAGCGCGCCGACCCCGATGCGCGCGAAGTTGTGCAGGCTTTCGGTGCCGGGCGCGAAGTAGCCGGTGTGTCCCTCGGCGCCCTGCGCGGACAGGATCCGGGAGCCGAAGGACGGTTCGACCGGGTCGGCGCCGTGGCCGAGCCCGCCGAACTCGAGGTACGGCACGTCCTGGATCCAGTCGTCGGCGTCCCGCATCGCCCAGACCCGGGCGTGGGTGCCCAGTCCGGCCAGGCTCTCGGCCCGCATCCCCGGGCTGCCCGCCACCGCGATGTCCTCGACGTTGGACGGCAACTGCCGGGCGGCGACACCGCACACCACGGACCCGTAGCTGTGGCAGAACAGGGAGACGGACGTGGTGGGCGGCAGCGCGGCCACCAGCCCCTCGAGCCGGACGGCGCCGGTCGCGGCCAGCTGCCCGGTGGCGGCCTCGACCCCCAGCCCGCCCGGTGAGGTGTAGTCGGCCCACGCGATCACGGCCGTACGAGCGCTCGGACTGGCCTTGCGCTCGGCCCGGTAGAGCGAGTGCGCCATGCCGACGGGCGCGGTGAGGGCCTTCGCGGTGCGCTCGAACGTCGACAGGTTGGTGTCCACACCAGGCACCACGACGGAGACCCGGCGGGCCTTCGACAGATTGCCGAACACCTCCGCCGCCCGGCCGTCGCCGGCCGGGTCGAAGGCGAGGATCTGCCGGCCCGGGCTCATCATCGACTCGAGGCGGTGCATCAGCGAGCCCGCGGTCTGACGGCCGACGGGCGTGAGCCGGTGGTCGCCCATGCGCTGCTTCTCGATGGCGCGGGCGTGGTCGATGGCCATCCGGTTGGCGCGGTAGCGCAGCTGCACCGGGGCGCCGCCCATGTTGCCGACGACCAGCGGGTACCGGGCCGCGAGCTGCCACTGCCCGGTCCGGTCGAGGGTGCCGAAGAAGGCCCGGACGGTGGCCGGAGCGGCCTTCGGGTCGGGCAGCGGACGCCCGTGGAAGGTGGCGTGCTGCCAGGCCGTCCTGGCGGTGGCCAGCGGGTTGGCGTCCTCCTTAGTGCCTCTGATGGCCGTCCAGCCGGTCAGGGCAAGCATCACGAACACCACCACCAGGGCGAGTGCGGCACGCCAGGCGGTGGACTGCAGGAAACCGAAGGAGGGGCTGAGGCCCGGGAAGGAAGTCACCGCGAGCCACCCTAGGAGACGGGAGAAGGTACCTGCTGCGCCCGTGATCCATATCACGTTTCGCGGAGGGTATTTCGACCAAAGTGGACAGCGGGTGCCGGTTTCCGGTGTTCAGCCGCGCAGACCTGCACACTTCGCGTCATGAGATGGCCCCGCGGGGGGTGCCGCGCGCCGTCGGCCGGTGAGGAAGGTCACCGCGGCGTGCGCCCCGTTTTCACCCGTTTCGCCAGTCGTCGCCGATGGCCGGCCCGATGTGGTCCAGGTAGGACTGCGTCAGCTCGCGGATGGAGGCGACGCTGCAGTCCTGCCCCTCGCCCCAGATCTTCCCGGCCACCCGCATCACGCCGCAGAACGTCGCGACCACCACCCTCGGGCGCGGGTCGGCGTCCGCGTCCAGCCCCTCGCGTCCGGCGATGAGGCGCGCTATCTGCTCCTCCAGGTCGGAGGAGCGGCGCAGATGTGCGGCGATCAGCGCGGGGGTGGACTCGATCATCCGGTACGACCGCATGTGGAGCTCCACCGGCACCACCGACTCGATGGCGCTGCCGATCTCGTCCCAGGCGGTCATGACGGCCCTGCGCAGGGCCGTCAACGGGGCCTCGGTGGCGGGACGCCCGCGCAGCTCCTCGAGGAACCGGGCCTCCACCATCTCCTGGACGGCGAAGACGACCTCCTCCTTGTTGGCGAAGTACCGGAAGTAGGTGCGCTGGGAGACGTCCACCGCCTCGGCGATCTCGTCGATGGTCGTCGCTTCGTACCCCTGTTCCGTGAACAGCTCCAGCGCCGCACGGATCAGGGCGTCGCGGGTGCGCTGCTTCTTGCGTTCCCGCAGTCCGCCCGGGGATGTCGCCTGCGGCGTCTCGGTGGCCATCCTGCGCCGCCTCTCCATGGTGTTCTCGCTGCTCAGGATATCTGTGAGCGAAATGACAGTTACCGACTGTTGAATAGCTTTGTCAACTGTCAGTGGCTGACATTAGTCTCCTTGTATGAGTTCTCAGACCCCGGTTGCCGACGCCGCGCCGGAACTTCCCGTACCGGAGCCCCCCAAGGGGCTGCGAGGCCATCCGTGGCTGACCCTCTTCTCCGTGGCCATCGGCGTCATGATGGTGGCCCTGGACGGCACCATCGTCGCCATCGCCAACCCGGCCATCAAGCGGGACCTGGGCGCGTCGCTCGCCGACGTGCAGTGGATAACCAACGGCTACATGCTCGCCCTCGCGGTCGCGCTGATCACGGCGGGCAAGCTCGGCGATCGCTTCGGCCACCGCCAGACGTTCCTCATCGGCATCGTCGGCTTCGCCGCCGCGTCCGGTGCGATCGGCTTCTCCAGCGAGGTCACGCTGGTCATCGTCTTCCGCGTCCTGCAGGGCCTGTTCGGCGCGCTGCTGATGCCCGCCGCGCTCGGACTGCTGCGCGCGACCTTCCCGGCAGAGAAGCTCAACATGGCCATCGGCATCTGGGGCATGGTCATCGGTGCCTCCACGGCCGGCGGACCGATCGTCGGCGGCCTGCTGGTCGAGCACGTCAACTGGCAGTCGGTGTTCTTCATCAACGTCCCGGTCGGCATCCTGGCGCTCGTCCTGGGTCTGGTGATCCTCAAGGACCACCGCGCCGTGAACGCCCCCCGTTCCTTCGACATCCCCGGCATCGTCCTGCTCTCCGGCGCGATGTTCTGCCTCATCTGGCCGCTGATCAAGGCCTCGGACTGGGGTTGGGGCGACACCAGGACCCTGGGCTTCCTGATCGGCTCGGTGGTGCTGTTCGCACTCTTCGCCGTCCTGGAGACCCGGGTGCGCGAGCCGCTCATCCCGCTGCGGATGTTCCGCTCGGTGCCGCTGACCGCCGGCACGATCCTGATGGTCCTGATGGCCTTCGCCTTCATGGGCGGCCTGTTCTTCGTGACGTTCTACCTCCAGAACGTGCACGGCATGAGTCCCGTCGACAGTGGACTGCACCTTCTGCCGCTCACCGGCATGATGATCGTCGGCTCGCCGCTCGCGGGCGCACTGATCACCAAGTTCGGCCCCCGGATCCCGCTGGTGGGCGGCATGGTCCTCACCGCGGTGGCCATGTACGGCATGTCCAGCCTGGACACCACCACCGGCACCGGCCCGATGTCCGTCTGGTTCGCGCTGCTCGGCCTGGGCCTCGCGCCCGTCATGGTCGGCGCCACCGAGGTCATCGTCGGCAACGCCCCGCTGGAGCTGTCCGGCGTCGCCGGCGGTCTGCAGCAGGCCGCGATGCAGGTCGGCGGCAGCCTCGGAACGGCCGTACTCGGCGCCGTGATGGCAGCCCGCGTCGACAACGACCTCCCGGGCAACTGGCACGCGGCCGGCCTCCCGCCGGTCCCGCCCGCGCAGGCGTCCCAGTTGTCCGACGCCGTCTCCGCCGGCATCGCGCCGGTGCCGCAGCACACCCCGCCGCATTTCGCGGAGAAGATCACCTCCGTCGCCCACGACACCTTCGTCTCCGGCATGGGCCTGGCCTTCACGGTCGCCTGCGGCGTGGCCATCGTCGCGGCGGTCGTCGCCACCCTGACCAAGCGGGGTGCGAACGCGGAGGCGGGCGCGGGCGTCGGTCACATCTGACCCCGCCGCCCACCGGCACCCGGCAGCACCCGCGCGCGGCGGGTCGAGGTATCTCCTCGGCCCGCCGCGCGCCGTTGTTGAGGGGGCGCGCACGGCACCCGGTACGGGGTCGAGGGGGAGCGGAGGGCATCCGACGCGTCAACCGGCGCCCGCGGACCATCGCACGGCCCCCGCCTCCCCGGCCAAGGGCCATCTGGCCACCGCGTCCACCGCCGAATCGCTCATCCGGATGAGGCGGCCGGGGGAACCGGCGGGGGCACCACCGGGGCGGGACGGCGCAGCCCGCACCGCGATCCGCCGTCCCGCCCATGAAGAAGCGGTTCTGCCGCCCGCCCGGCCACCGGGGCGCCCGTCAACACCGAGGCCGCCGGACCGCTCCCGCCGCCCGCCGGCCGTCCACATCCCCGATCCGGATGGACTCACCGGCAGGGCCTTGGCAGCCGCGCCGCGCACTCGTGAAGCTCGATGAAGAACCCGCCGCGGGCCCGGCCCGCGGCAGGACGTCATCGCCGTACGGCCTTACCTTCACGGGGGAATTCCCATGCTGCGTCCGCGCATGTTCCACACCACCACGCTTCTCACCGGTCTCGCCGCTCTGGCCGCGGCGCTCCTCACCCCGTCCGCCCTGGGCACCCCGGCCGCGCACGCGGCACCGGGCGGCCGCACCGCTGCCGCCTCGGGTGACTGCGCGGCCGGCCAGCTGTGTCTGTGGCCCGCGGCGGACTTCGCCGGCAAGCGCCAGACCCATGAACTGTCCGACACCGACATCGAAAGCTGTGTCGCGCTGCCCCAGGGGGACGGTGCGCTGTCGTTCGCCAATCGCACCGGCCGGCCGGTCACCACGTACCAGAGCGCGGAATGCGCGGAGACCGGCGAGTTCGACACCTACCCGGGTGGCGGCAGCTGGGTGCCCCGATCGCCGTACCAGGTAAGGGCGTTCAAGGTCTGGGAGCGCTGAACGCCGGGTCACGGCCCACACCACCGGGGCGTACAGCGCCGCGCCCCCGGCCGGCGACGAACGCTGGCCGGGGGCGCGGCGGAAGAGGCGGCCACGGGCCGCGCGGGTGGGTCAGGCGTCGCCGCCGGCCTCGCCCGCCTCGGCAGCCGTGACGTCCAGGAGCTGGTAGCGGTCGATCGCCTGCTTCAGCAGCGAGCGGTCGACCTTGCCCTCCCGGGCGAGCTCGGTGAGCACGCCCAGCACGATCGACTCCGTGTCGATGTGGAAGAAGCGACGTGCCGCGCCACGGGTGTCCGCGAAGCCGAATCCGTCGGCACCCAGCGACTGGTACGTGCCCGGGACCCAGCGCGCGATCTGGTCGGGGACGGACCGCATCCAGTCCGAGACCGCCACCTTCGGGCCCTCGGCACCCTGAAGCTTCTGCGTCACGTACGGGACGCGCTGCTCCTCCTCCGGGTGCAGCAGGTTGTGCTCCTCGACCTCGACAGCCTCACGGCGCAGCTCGTTCCAGGAGGTCGCCGACCACACGTCCGCCTTGACGTTCCACTCGTCCGCGAGGATCCGCTGGGCCTCGATCGCCCACGGCACCGCGACACCCGACGCGAGGATCTGGGCCGCATGCTGGCCCTTCTCGCCCGCGGCGACGCGGTGCAGACCCTTCAGGATGCCGTCGACGTCGGCGTCGGCCGGCTCCGCCGGGTGCTGGATCGGCTCGTTGTAGACGGTGAGGTAGTAGAAGATGTCCTCGGAGTTCTCGCCGTACATCCTGCGCAGACCGTCCTTGACGATGTGCGCGATCTCGTAGCCGTAGGCCGGGTCGTAGGAGACGCAGGCCGGGTTGGTCGACGCCAGCAGCTGGGAGTGGCCGTCGGCGTGCTGGAGGCCCTCGCCGGTCAGTGTCGTACGGCCGGCCGTCGCGCCGAGCACGAAGCCGCGCGCGAGCTGGTCGGCCATCTGCCAGAACTGGTCACCGGTCCGCTGGAACCCGAACATCGAGTAGAAGACGTAGACCGGGATCAGCGGCTCACCGTGCGTGGCGTAGGCCGAACCCGCCGCGATCAGCGAGGCGGTGCAGCCCGCCTCCGTGATGCCGTCGTGCAGCATCTGACCGGTCGGCGACTCCTTGTAGGCCAAGAGCAGTTCGCGGTCCACGGACTCGTACTGCTGGCCCAGCGGGTTGTAGATCTTGGCCGACGGGAAGAACGCGTCCATACCGAAGGTGCGGTACTCGTCGGGCGCGATCGGCACGAAGCGCTTGCCGATCTCCTTGTCCCGCATGAGGTCCTTCAGGACCCGCACGAACGCCATGGTCGTGGCGATCTTCTGCTGCCCCGAGCCCTTCTTGGCGCCGGCGTACGCCTTGTCGTCGGGCAGCGGCAGCGGCTTGGCCCGCACGATCCGGGAGGGGACATAACCGCCCAGCGAGCTGCGGCGGTCGTGCATGTACTGGATCTCTTCGGACTTCGGGCCCGGGTGGTAGTACGGCGGCGCGCCGTCCTCCAGGTCCTTGTCCGGGATCGGCAGGTGCAGCCGGTCGCGGAAGCCCTTGAGGTCGTCGACCGTCAGTTTCTTCATCTGGTGGGTCGCGTTGCGGCCCTCGAAGTTCGGACCGAGGGTCCAGCCCTTGACGGTCTGCGCGAGGATCACCGTCGGCTGGCCCTTGTGCGCCTTGGCCGCCGCGTACGCCGCGTAGATCTTCTTGTGGTCGTGACCGCCGCGGCCCAGGTGCAGGATCTGGTCGTCGGTCATGTTCTCGACCATCGCGCGCAGCCGCTGGTCGTCGCCGAAGAAGTGGTCGCGGATGTACGCGCCGGTCTCGGTGGCGTAGGTCTGGAACTGACCGTCCGGCGTGCTGTTGAGCTTGTTGACCAGAATGCCGTCGCGGTCCTGCGCGAGCAGCGGGTCCCAGCTGCGGTCCCACACGAGCTTGATGACGTTCCAGCCGGCGCCGCGGAACTGCGACTCCAGCTCCTGCATGATCTTGCCGTTGCCGCGGACCGGGCCGTCCAGGCGCTGCAGGTTGCAGTTGACGACGAAGGTCAGGTTGTCCAGGCCCTCACGGGCGGCGATGGACAGCTGGCCGAGCGACTCGGGCTCGTCCATCTCGCCGTCGCCGAGGTAGGCCCACACATGCGAGTCCGAGGTGTCGGCGATGCCGCGCGCCTGCATGTAGCGGTTCATCCGGGCCTGGTAGATCGCGCCGAGCGGGCCGAGGCCCATCGAGACGGTCGGGAACTCCCAGAAGTCCGGCATCAGCCGCGGGTGCGGGTAGCTGGACAGGCCGTTGGGCGCCTTGGACTTCTCCTGGCGGAAGGCGTCGAGCTGCCCCTCGCTGAGCCGGTCCAGAAGGTAGGCGCGGGCGTACACACCGGGGGAGGCGTGGCCCTGGAAGAAGATCTGGTCGCCGCCCTTGCCGTCGTCCTTGCCCCGGAAGAAGTGGTTGAAGCCCACGTCGTAGAGGGAGGCGGAGGAGGCGAACGTGGCGATGTGGCCGCCGACGCCGATCCCCGGGCGCTGGGCGCGCGAGACCATGACGGCCGCGTTCCACCGGGTCGCGTTCAGGACCTTGCGCTCGATCTCCTCGTTGCCCGGGAAGAACGGCTCGTCCTTGGTCGCGATGGTGTTGACGTAGTCCGTGCTGCGCATCTCGGGCACGGCCACGCGCTTCTCGCGGGCCCGCTCGATGAGCCGCAGCATGAGGTAGCGAGCACGTTCCCGGCCTCGCTCATCGACGGCTGCGTCGAGCGAGTCGAGCCATTCCTGGGTCTCTTCTGGATCGAAGTCCGGGACCTGGCTGGGAAGGCCGCCAATGATGATCGGGTTTCGATCGGATCCGGAAGCCACGCTGTTCCTTCGGTGTTCGGTTCGTGTCGTGCTCTGCACGCTATTGATGCTGCGCACGCGGACGAATGCTGTCTCTGCCTTGTGTCGCGCCGTCTTCCATCGTGTACCGAGTCACTGGGATACGTCATCTCTACTGTCGGGTAACCACCCGCTGAGAGATGGGCGCGGAAAGACCGATTCTCGGGTCGGCCAAATCGCAACCATACGCCCATGTCGAAAGTGCTTCGCGTACGGCCGTACGGCCCCCGAATCCGCATCCCGCGCGCGTCTCGCCCCCCGAAGGGACCAGTCACGCGCGAGTACCCGATATACCCGGCAGAACGCTGTGGTGTGAATCACTTCAGGCTGTCCCAGAGGGGTCGTGGTTGCGGCGAGACGCGTCCAATCGTCACCGTTTCGGCGGTCTCGGCCGCCGGGTACTTGCGCGATCCGCCCGGCCCGTGTGGACTACGCCCAATGCTCCGCGCACGCGCGGGGTCCAAATGCATTTTCCGAAACATGACAGGAGGCAATCCGTGAGCGCGACCGCGGACCACGCGGAGGAGCGGACCAACCCTGCCGCCAGGCTGGGGTTCGAGCCCGGACAGGTGGTCCAGGAGATCGGCTTCGACGACGACGTCGAGCAGGAGCTCCGAGAAGGCATTGAGGCCGTGACTGGCCAGGACATCGTCGACGAGGACTATGACGACGTAGCCGACGTCGTCCTGCTCTGGTTCCGTGACGACGACGGCGACCTCACGGACGCGCTGGTGGACGCCATCGGGCTGATCGATGAGGGCGGCATGATCTGGCTGCTGACCCCCAAGACCGGCCGCGACGGCTACGTCGAGCCCAGCGACATCAATGAGGCCGCGCAGACCGCGGGTCTGTCCCAGACGAAGAGCATCAACGCGGGCAAGGACTGGGCGGGCAGCCGCCTGGTCACGCCCAAGTCGGCGAAGTCCGGCAAGCGCTGAGCACCACCGTTCAGCCGTTCCCCACCGAGCCCCCTCCGGTTTCCTTCCGGAGGGGGCTCGGTGCTGTTCAGGAGCGGTTTTCGGGGCGTTCGGTACGGCGCGTAGGGTTGCCCGTGTCCTGTTGTGCGTGAGCGGAAGGGAAGCAACCCCATGGCGATCGAGGTCGGCACGAAGGCTCCGGATTTCGAGCTGAAGAACCAGCACGGCGAGCTGGTCAAGCTCTCCGACTTCCGCGGCGAGAAGGCCGTCGTCCTCCTCTTCTACCCCTTCGCCTTCACCGGTGTGTGCACCGGCGAGCTGTGCGCGCTCCGCGACGAACTCCCGAAGTTCGCCAACGACGACGTCCAGCTGCTGGCCGTCTCCAACGACTCCCCGTTCTCGCTGCGCGTCTTCGCCGAGCAGGAGGGCCTGGAGTACCCGCTGCTGTCCGACTTCTGGCCGCACGGTGAGGCCTCGCGGGCGTACGGCGTCTTCGACGAGGAGAAGGGCTGCGCGGTGCGTGGCACCTTCATCATCGACAAGGAGGGCGTGGTGCGCTGGACGGTCGTCAACGGCCTGCCCGACGCCCGTGACCTGAACGACTACGTCAAGGCGCTCGACACCCTCTGAGTCGCCTCCGGCTCGCCCCGGCGGAGGCCCGAAGGCTTCCGCCGGACCGGCATCCGTGTGCATCCGGGTGGATACCTGTAATCGGTGGGAACCGGTCACTAGGATCAATTCGTTGATCCGATGCCATGCACGATGGGGGCGCAAAACTTTACGTACCCCTCGAATCTATGGGAGGACTCGTGGGAGTCAGCCTCAGCAAGGGCGGCAACGTCTCGCTGACGAAGGAAGCCCCCAATCTGACCGCCGTCCTCGTCGGTCTGGGCTGGGATGCGCGTACCACCACCGGTACGGACTTCGACCTGGACGCCAGCGCGCTGCTGACGAACGACCAGGGCAAGGTCGGCAACGACCAGAACTTCGTGTTCTTCAACAACTTGAAGAGCCCGGACGGTTCGGTCGAGCACACCGGTGACAACACCACCGGTGAGGGCGAGGGCGACGACGAGGCGATCAAGGTGAACCTCGCCGGGGTGCCGGCCGATGTGCACAAGATCGTGTTCCCGGTGTCCATCTACGACGCCGAGACCCGCCAGCAGAGCTTCGGCCAGGTCCGCAACGCCTACATCCGCGTCGTCAACCAGGCCGACGGCAACGAGCTGGCGCGCTACGACCTGAGCGAGGACGCCTCGACCGAGACCGCCATGGTCTTCGGTGAGCTGTACCGCAACGGCGCGGAGTGGAAGTTCCGGGCCATCGGTCAGGGCTACGCCTCGGGCCTGCGCGGTATCGCTCAGGACTTCGGCGTCAACGTCTGAGCCGACGGATTCACCGCGTCCGGCGCCGTACGCCCCGCCCGGGGAGTGCGGCGCCGAACGCGCTCAAAGGGAGGCGGGCCGGCCCCGAGCACGGTCCGCACCGACATCGGGGAGGAAGCGAACACTATGGGCGTCACGCTCGCCAAGGGGGGCAACGTCTCCCTGTCCAAGGCCGCGCCGAACCTTTCGCAGATCATGGTCGGTCTCGGCTGGGACGCACGCTCCACCACCGGAGCGGCGTTCGACCTCGACGCCAGCGCGCTGCTGTGCCAGTCGGGGCGGGTGCTGGGGGACGAGTACTTCGTCTTCTACAACAACCTCAAGAGCCCCGAGGGCTCCGTCGAGCACACCGGTGACAACCTCACCGGAGAGGGGGAGGGCGACGACGAGTCGATCCTGGTGAACCTCCCGGAGGTTCCGGAGCAGGTCGACAAGATCGTTTTCCCGGTCTCCATTCATGACGCCGATGCGCGCGGTCAGAGCTTTGGCCAGGTCAGCAATGCTTTCATCCGCGTGGTCAATCAGGCGGACGGCACCGAACTCGCCCGCTACGACCTCAGCGAGGACGCCGCCGGCGAAACCGCGATGATCTTCGGCGAGGTGTACCGATACAACGGCGAATGGAAGTTCAGGGCGGTGGGCCAGGGGTACGCGTCGGGCCTGCGAGGCATCGCTCTAGACTTCGGGGTCAACGTTTCGTAAAGCGCCGCGCACTGCGCGCGGGGGCCCCATACAGCGAGGGATTGGGTAGGCAGTGCTCCTGAAAACCTTCGGCTGGTCGTTCGCCATCACGGTGCTCGGCCTGGCCTTGGCGGGCAGTCTCTGGGGGTGGCAGGGGCTCGCGATCGTCGGGATCCTGTCCATCCTGGAGATTTCGCTCTCCTTCGACAATGCCGTCATCAACGCAGGCATCCTGCGCAAGATGAACGCCTTCTGGCAGAAGATCTTCCTCACCTTCGGCATCCTCATCGCGGTGTTCGGTATGCGGCTGGTGTTCCCGGTCGTCATTGTCGCGATCACCGCGAAGTTGGGACCGATCGAGGCGGTCAACCTCGCCATCAACGACAAGGCGCAATACCAGGAACTGGTCACCAGCGCGCACCCGGCCATCGCGGCCTTCGGCGGAATCTTCCTGCTGATGATCTTCCTCGACTTCATCTTCGAGGAGCGCGACTACAAGTGGTTGTCCTGGATCGAGAAGCCCATGGCCAAGATGGGCAAGCTCGACATGCTGTCGGTCATCATCGCGCTGGTTGTCCTGCTGGTGACCTCGATGACGGTGGCCACCGACGCCGCGCACGGCGCCGGTGACAAGAGCGCCACGGTCCTGCTGTCCGGCGTCGCGGGCCTGATCACGTATCTCGTCGTCGGCGGCATCTCCGGCTACTTCGAGGACAAGCTCGACGACGACGAGGACGGCGAGGAGGGCGAGGCCGCCGCGGAGCCCGCGAAGAAGGGGACCGGCGCGGCCGTGGGCCTGGCCGGCAAGGCCGCGTTCTTCATGTTCCTCTACCTCGAGGTCATCGACGCGTCCTTCTCCTTCGACGGCGTCATCGGCGCCTTCGCCATCACCAACGACATCTTCATGATGGCGCTGGGTCTGGGCATCGGCGCGATGTACATCCGTTCACTGACGGTCTTCCTCGTCCGCAAGGGGACCCTGGACGACTACGTCTACCTCGAGCACGGCGCGCACTACGCGATCGGCGCGCTCGCGATCATCCTGCTCATGACGATCAAGTACGAGATCCCCGAGGTCGTCACCGGCCTGGTGGGCATCGCGCTGATCGGCCTCTCCTTCGCCTCGTCCCTGGTGCGCAACAAGCGCGAGGGCAAGCCGGGCGAGGGAGCCGGGGCCAAGCCGGAAGTCTCGTCCGGAGTGTGACGCGGCACTGATTGAGGAACGCTCTCTGCGGGGCGGCCATGGGGTACGGACCTCGGGGCCGCCCCGTGGTCATCGGGTTCGAGCAATGGGGTGGGCAAGGTGTCGTTCCTGGGGAACTGGTGGCGTGGTGGGGCGCCGAAGTACGAGTTCGACAGCGGCGGAGCGTCCTACGTCGTCGAACTGACGAAGCGGAATCCGGTCGTCTCGCTGAGCAAGCAGGGGGCGGCCAGCGGGCATCTGCGGGTCAACCTGCACTGGCAGATGCGGACATCGGACCTCGGCGAGCGGAGTACGCAGCGCAAGGGCAATCTGCTGCGGCATCCGGGCCGGCTGTTCAAGCCCGAGATCGTTCAGGCTCAGGGGCCGGCCGTGGTCAAGATCGACCTGGACCTGGCCTGCATGTATGAGCTCAAGGACGGCACCAAGGGCGTGGTGCAGCCCCTCGGAAACTTCCTGGGCGAACTGAACGCCCCGCCGTACGTACAGCTCAGCGGCGACGACCGGTTCGGCTCGCCGTCCGGAGAGACGCTGTACATCAACATGGATCACCGCGACGAGATCAAGCGGCTGCTGATCTTCGTCTACATCTACGACGGGACGCCCGCCTTCGACCGCACCCACGCCGTCGTCACGCTCTACCCGAGCACCGGGCCACGGATGGAGATCAGGCTCGACGAGCGGGCGCCGCAGGCCCGATCCTGCGCCATCTTCACGCTCGAGAACACCAAGGGCGAGCTGACGGTGCGCCGCGAGGTCAAGTATGTCTACGGCTTCCAGGCGGAGCTCGACCGGTTGTACGGCTGGGGGCTGCAGTGGGGGCGCGGATACAAGTCGAAGGTCTGAGACCGCCCGCGGCGCATGGCCGGCGCTGTGGGGGGCTCAGCTACCGGCGCTGGAACTGCGGTCCCTGCGGTGGCAGGGCGAACGACGGGTCGGGCACGAACGGCTGCTGCTGCGTGGGATAGCCGTACGCCGGCGCGGGCTGCTGGGGCTGCTGCGGGAAGCCGTACGTGGGCGGCTGCTGTGGTGGGTACGGCTGCTGAGGCGGCGGGCCGGGGTAACCGTACGACGGCTGGGCCGGGGGCTGGCTGGGCGGCGGCGGGACGTTCTGGGGGTAGCCGTAACCGCCGGTGGGCTGCGGTGGGGGCGCCGCGGCGGCCGACGGCAGCGGGGCCCCGGCGTGCGGCTCCGGCACTGCATCCGGCATGTGCTGGGTGACGGCATCGGGGTCCGGTGCAGCGGCCGGGGCGGCCGCCTCCTCGGGCCAGGCGCTGGGGGGCGGGGAGACCGGTGCCGACGGGCCGGGAGCGCTGGGTGCCGCGGCCGCTTCGGTGCCGGCCGGAGAGTCCGAAGTGGGCGGCGCCGGTACCGGAGCTTCCGCAGCGGGTGCCGCGGTTCGTCCGGCGGCAGGGGTGTCGTTCTCCTCCACCGAAATACCGAACTCCGCCGTCAGACCCACCAGGCCGCTCTCGTACCCCTGCCCCAGCGCGCGGAACTTCCAGCTCTCGCCGCGTCGGTAGAGCTCTCCGCAGATCAGCGCCGTCTCGTCGCCCGTCTCGGGCACCACGTCGAAGACCGCGATCGGATCGCCCTCGGCGGTCGCCGCGTCGTACAGCAGCACCCGCAGGTCCGCTACGAGCCCGAACGCTCCGCCGTCCGACGACGCGGTCAGCACCACCCGGTCCACGGACGAGTCCAACGTGGCCAGATCCGCCTCGATGGTGTCGGTCACCGTGTCGGCGAGGCGGGTCTTGGCCTGATGCCTTACCAGGCCGCTGGGATGCCGTGGCTGGTTGTAGAAGACGAAGTCCGCGTCGGAGCGCACGCGTCCGTCGGGTCCCACCAACAGGGCCGAGGCGTCGACGTCGGGGGCACCTGCGCCGGGCGTCCAGCACAGGACGGCCCGGACAGCCATGGCATCGAGGGGTACGTTCGACCCTTTCAGCATCGCGTGCGTCATGCCGCAATCCTGCCTTCCCGGAGGTCGCAGGGACAACGCGGGGGCCTGTCGCGCGTGGTTGCGTCGCCGCCGCGGACACCTGGACGCCGTCTGTGGGATACGAGATTTTCACGCACGCGGGAACTAACGGGACCCCCACGCACGTACGATTACCGGCTGGATCCAGACAGCGAGACACAGCGGGGGCGCCGGGTCCCGCCAGTAGACGGGGAGTTGTATGCGGCATTTTGGGCACCTTGCGCCCGACATCCGGAAGACGCTGTTCCACAAGGAGCCGGCTGAGTTCACTGCCGATTCCCCGGCCCGTACGCTCGCGACCGCCCTGGGCGCCACGCTCTACAGCCCCGCCACCCGCCCGCGGCTCGCCGCTGATGTCCTCAAGCAGGCCGGCCGGGGCGTGACGTCCATGGTGCTGTGCCTCGAGGACTCCATAGGGGACGGTGACGTTGCGGCCGGCGAGGAGAACCTCGTGCGGCAGTTCACTGTGCTGGACGAGGCGGCCGCCGCGGGCACGGACCTGCCGCTGCTCTTCATCCGCGTCCGGGCACCCGGCCAGATACCGGATCTGGTGCACCGCCTGGGGCCCACGGCGCGTCGGCTGTCCGGATTCGTCGTGCCGAAGTTCACCGCGGAGCGCGGAGTCACCTTCCTGGAGGCGCTGACCGAGGCCGAGTCGGCCTGTGGGCGGCGGCTGTTCGCCATGCCGGTGCTCGAATCCCCGCAGCTGCTGTATCTGGAGAGCCGCGCCGAGACCCTCGGGGGCATCGCCGAGGTCGTCGACACCTACCGGGACCGGGTGCTCGCCCTGCGCCTCGGCGTCACGGACTTCTGCTCCGCCTACGGACTGCGCAGAGCCCCCGACATGACCGCTTATGACGTCCATATCGTGGCCTCCGTCATCGCCGACGTGGTGAACGTCCTCGGCCGGGCGGACGGCACCGGCTTCACCGTCACCGGACCGGTGTGGGAGTACTTCCGGCTGCAGGAGCGGATGTTCAAGCCGCAGTTGCGCCGCAGCCCGTTCCTCGGCCGGGCCGAGGAGCTGCGCACGGCACTGATCGAGCACGACATGGACGGCCTGCTGCGCGAGATCGAACTGGACCGCGCCAACGGCCTCCAGGGCAAGACGTGCATTCATCCCTCGCATGTCGCGCCGGTGCACGCCCTCTCGGTCGTCAGCCACGAGGAGTTCAGCGACGCGGCGGACATCCTGCGGCCGGAGCGTGGCGACGGCGGGGTCCTGCGCTCGGCCTACACGAACAAGATGAACGAGGTGAAGCCGCACCGCGCCTGGGCGGAGCGCACCCTGCTGCGCGCCGAGGCATTCGGCGTCGCCCGGGAGGGCATCGGGTTCGTGGAACTGCTGACCGCAAGCCTCCCGCAGACCTGAAATCCGGTGAAAGACATGGACGAGACGATGGTGGAGACGGAACACGTGGTCTGGACAGGAGAGTGGGTGGCCGGCCGGCTGGGCATCTCGCTGAGCGGCGCGGACGAGCTGCCGGAGCTGCTGGGTCTCGCGCTGCGCCGCAACCCCAAGCGGGCCCATCTGCTTGTGTCGAACGTGCTCGGCAAGCACGTACCGCAGCGGCCCGGCGTGATCCACGAAGCCGGCCTCGGACTGGGACGCCGGGTACGGCTGCTGCTGGGGGACGAAGCCGCCGCCCGCTCGGTCGTGCTGGGCTACGCCGAGACCGCCACGGGCCTGGGTCACTCGGTGGCCGACGGGCTGGCGCTCGCGCCCTATCTGCACTCCACCCGGCGGCCGGTGAACGGCGTCGAGCAGGTGGGCGGCTTCGAGGAGGAGCACAGCCACGCCACCTCCCACCTGCTGCTCCCGGAGGACGGCGACCTGTTGGCCGGGGACGGTCCGTTGGTGCTGGTCGACGACGAGTTCTCCACCGGGAGGACCGTCCTCAACACCATCAGGGCGCTGCACTCGCGTTTCCCCCGGGAGCGCTACGTGGTCGTCGCCCTGGTGGACATGCGCTCGGATGCGGACCGCAGTCACCTGGAGAAGTTCGCGGCGGAGTTGGGCGCCCGCGTCGACCTCATATCCCTGGCCGCGGGCGGCGTACGCCTCCCCGCGGACGTCCTGGAGCGAGGAGCGGAGCTCGTCGCCGAGCACGAGGCCGCCGCCCCGGCGCCGGCCGGCAGCCCACGGAAGGACGTCGTACGGGTCGCTCTCGACTGGCCCGCCGGTCTGCCGGACGGCGGTCGGCACGGCTTCACACCCGCGCACCGCGAACGGCTGGAGGCCGCTCTTCCGGGCATGGCCGCCCGCCTCGCAGAGCAGCTGCCCGGCGCCCGACGCATTCTCGTCCTCGGCAACGAAGAGCTGATGTACGCGCCGCTGCGGATCGCCGAAGCCCTGGACACCCACGTCGCCACTGCCGCTTCGCCGACCGAGGGTGCGGCTGTCCATTTCTCGACCACCACCCGATCCCCGGTGCTGGCCGTGGACGACCCCGGATACGCGATACGGACCCGGCTGTCCTTCCCGGCCCACGACCGGCCGGCCGACGGGCCGGGGGAGCGGTACGCGTACAACGTCGCGGCCGGGACCGACCCGGCGCGCCGCTTCGACGCCGTCGTCGTCGTGGTCGACTCGCACGGCGACGGCCCCGAGCTGCACGCCGCCGACGGTCTGCTGGTCCGCCTGGCAGAGCACACCGACCGGCTGCTGCTCGCCGTCATCCCCTCCTACGCCCCGCGGCCGGCAGGCCGGGCCGTGGAGGAGAGCCCGACCCCGCAAGCCCCGCAAGCCCCGCAAGCCCCGCAAGCCCCGCAAGGACAGAACCGCCCGATGTCTCTTCCCGAGCCGCTGCGCGGCCCCGCCTTTTCCTCCTACGCTCCCGACGAGGTCGGCTGGCTGCTCCAGGACCTCTCCGACGTCACGCTGGAAGCGCCCACCGAGGAACGCGAGGAAGCGATTCAGGCGGGCGGGGCCCACTACGCCGAATCGCTGCCGGTCGAATACCAGCCGAGCGAGCAGTACCAGGCGCTGTTCCACAGTGCGTTGCAGACCTCCGCGGCCCGGATCGCGCGCGCCGTCGGGGCCGTCACCGAGACCGTGCTCGCCGAGAGGGCCCGCCCCGAGGCCCCTCGGGCACGGCCCGTACTGGTGTCGCTGGCGCGGGCCGGCACCCCCGTCGGCGTGCTGATGCGCCGGTGGGCGCTGCACGCCCACGGCCTGGACCTCCCGCACTACGCCGTCTCCATCGTGCGCGGCCGGGGGATCGACACCACCGCACTGCGGTGGCTCGCCGCCCATCACGACCCGGCGGACGTCGTCTTCGTCGACGGCTGGACGGGGAAGGGTGCCATCACCCGCGAACTCGCACAGGCCCTTGTGGACTTCCCCGGCTTCGACCCGCGCATCGCGGTCCTCGCCGACCCCGGCGGCTGCGTCGAGACCTACGGCACCCGAGACGACTTCCTGATCCCGTCCGCCTGCCTCAACTCCACCGTCTCCGGGCTCATATCGCGCACCGTCCTGCGCGACGACCTCGTCGGCCCCGACGACTTCCACGGCGCGAAGTTCTACCGTGAACTGGCCGATGCCGACCTGTCCGGCGCGTTCCTCGACGCGGTCAGTGCGCGCTTCGGCGAGGTCACCGAAGCCGTCGCCGCCGATGTGCAGCGGCTGGCGGCCACCGACCGGGCCCCCACCTGGGAAGGCTGGGCGGCGGTCGAGCGGATCAGTGAGGAGTACGGCATCCACGACGTCAACCTCGTCAAACCCGGTGTCGGCGAGACCACGCGCGTGCTGCTGCGCCGGGTCCCCTGGAAGATCCTCGCCCAGCGGGGCGCCGGGTCCGACCTTGATCATGTGCGTCTCCTTGCCGAACAACGGGGCGTGCCCGTCGAAGAGGTCGGCGAACTGCCCTATACCTGTGTCGGGTTGATCCACCCCCGCTTCACCCGCGGGGCCACGGGTGCCGACGGAAAGGCCGTGGCCTCCTGATGAGCACGATCGTCGCCAGCGACCTCGACCGCACCCTGATCTATTCGGCCGCCGCGCTGAACCTCGCGATGCCCGACGCCGAGGCCCCGCGCCTCCTCTGCGTCGAGACCTACGAGCACAAGCCGCTCTCCTATATGACGGAGACGGCGGCTGGACTGCTCGCCGAACTGGCCGCGGGCACCACCTTCGTCCCGACCACCACCCGCACCCGCGAGCAGTACGGGCGAATCCATCTCCCGGGACCAGCACCGGAGTTCGCGATCTGCGCCAACGGCGGTCACCTTCTCGTGCGGGGGGAGTCGGACCCGGACTGGCAGCGCACCGTAGCGGCGCGTCTCGCCGAGCAGTGCGCGCCCCTCGGCGACATCCGAGCGCATCTCGTCCGCACCGCCGACCCGTCCTGGCTGCTGAAGGAACGCGTCGCCGAGGACCTCTTCGCCTACCTCGTCGTCGAGCGGACAATGCTGCCCGACACCTGGGTGAAGGACCTCGCGGGCTGGGCGGGTGAACGCGGCTGGACCGTGTCGCTGCAAGGCCGCAAGATCTACGCCGTGCCGAAGCCGCTCACCAAGAGCGCTGCGGTCGAGGAGGTGGCGCGGCGCGCCGGGGCGTCCGAGATCCTCGCGGCAGGCGACTCCCTGCTCGATGCCGACCTGCTGCTCGTGGCGGACCGCGGATGGCGGCCGGGACACGGCGAGTTGGCGGAGACCGGGTGGCAGGCCCCGCACGTCACGGCGCTCGACGAGCGAGGTGTCGCGGCGGGCGAGGAGATCGTCCGGGCCTTCATCCGCGGCGCCGCATCCCCGGCCCGCGCCTGCTGAGGCGTGCGGCAACGAAAGCCGCCACCGCCAGCGCCGCCCCCACGAGTACCACCTGCGCGTAGAGCTCCACATAGCCCGTCACCTCCTCCCAGTTCTCCCCGAGTGCGTGGCCCGCGAGGACGAATGCCGCGTTCCAGATGAGGCTGCCGAGGGTGGTCAAGGCGAGAAAGACCGGGACCGGCATGCGCTCGATGCCCGCCGGTATGGAGATCAGGCTCCGGAAGAGGGGAATCATCCGGCCGAAGAACACCGCCTTGGTCCCGTGCCGCTGGAACCAGCGCTCCGTCCTCTCGATGTCGCGCTCCCTGACCAGCGGCAGCTTCGCGGCGATCGCGACCGTACGGTTCCGGCCGAGCAGGGCGCCCACGCCGTACAGCGCCAAGGCGCCGATCACCGATCCGAGCGTCGTCCACGCGAGGACGGAGGTCAGCTGCATGGTGCCGCGGCTCGCCGCGAAGCCCGCCAGCGGCAGGATCACCTCGCTCGGCAGCGGCGGGAACAGATTCTCCGCGGCGATCGCCAGACCCGCGCCGGGCGCGCCGAGCGCGTCCATGAGGTCCGTGATCCAGCCGGGTGCGGTGTTGCCGAAGCCGGCTGCGGTGTTTCCGATGCTCTCGATCATGTCGTCAAAGCTATGGATCCACGCGCGGCGGCACATTGCGGTGGACCGCACAAAAGACTGCGGTTTTCCGCAGTGTGCGGGGGCATCGGCTACGGCTAGCGTTTTGATCATGTTCGGAATCGCGCGGCGCGGAGTGCGCCTGATGACAGGGCTGGTGCTGGGTGCCGTCATGGCGATGGCCGAGCTGCCCTTCGTCGCCCTCTCCGCCCTGGCGCTGCTGCTGGTGCTCGCGTGGCCGCGCGGCCGCCGCACGGTCCTCAGGCCCGTGACCGCCACCGCCCGCGCCCTGACCGAGTCCAACCGCCGCCGTCTCCGCCTCTACATCACGACCGACACCTCACCCTCCTACGCCGACCAACGAGCGCTGCAGTATCTCGCCCTGCGGTGGGCGCTGGGCCTGCTCGGCGCGCTCGTTCTGAGTGCCGCGCTGATCGGTGCGGCATACGCCCTCTCCCTGGTGGTCGCGTGGGTGATCTCCGATGTCCGCCATCCCGGCACTGTCGTCGTTTCGGGAGTCGGCGGACTCTTCCTTCTCTTCCTCAGCCTGCAGGGCACGTTCGGCGTCGCCGACCTGGAGACGAAGCTGGCGCGACGCTTGCTGGGCCCCAGCCAGCAGGAGGAACTGGAGCGCCGCATCGAGCAGTTGGCGACCAGCCGGGCCGGTGTTGTCGCGGCGGTCAACGACGAGCGCCGACGGATCGAGCGCGATCTGCACGACGGGGTGCAGCAGCGGCTGGTGGCCCTCGGCATGCTGCTCGGTCGCGCGCTGCGCAGCCGGGACGAGAGGCGCGCGGATCAACTTCTGCGCCAGGCCCATGACCAGAGCCGTCAGGCGCTGACCGAGCTGAGGGAAGTGGCGTGGCGGATCTACCCCACGGCGCTGGACGACGCGGGCCTGCAAGCCGCCCTGGAGACGGTCGCCGAGCGCTCCGCCGTTCCCGTGCACCTCGACTACCGGCTGGCGCGCGAGCCCGACACCGCCGTCGCGACCGTCGCCTACTTCGTGGTCTCCGAGGCCGTCACCAACGCCGTCAAGCACTCGGGAGCCGGCCGGATATCGGTCCGCGTCGCCGAGGGCGACGCCATCGTGCTCGTGTCCATCGAGGACGACGGACTGGGCGGCGCGGATTCCTCCGGCAGTGGCCTGTTCGGGCTGGCTCGCCGGGTCGCCGCACTCGACGGCCGGTTCCGGGTGGACAGTCCGCCCGGTGGCCCCACCACCATCACAGCGGAGCTGCCGTGCGCGTAGTCCTTGCCGACGATTCGATCCTGCTGCGGGAGGGGCTGGTGCGCCTGCTGGCCGAGGAGGGGCATGAGGTCGTGGCCGCGGTCGGCGATGCCGACCAGCTCATAGCCGTACTGGAACGGGCGGAGATCGCGGCGGAGAAGCCGGACGCGGTGGTCGTGGACGTCCGCATGCCGCCTACCCACACCGATGAGGGACTGAGGGCAGCCGTGCAGATCAGGGAGCGGTGGCCGGACGTCGGTGTGCTGGTCCTGTCGCAGTACGTCGAGCGCCGCTACGCGACGGAGCTGCTGACCGACGACAGTGAGGGCGTCGGCTATCTCCTCAAGGACCGGGTGGTGGAGGTGGACGAATTCCTGGACGCCCTGGAGCGGGTGGGTGCGGGCCAGGCGGCCTTCGATCCCGAGGTCGTACGGCAGCTGTTGGTGCGCAGCCGGCGCGCGGACCCGCTGGGCACACTGAGCCATCGCGAACGGGAGGTGCTCGGGCAGATGGCGGAGGGCCACACCAATGCCGCGATCGCCGTCCGGCTGCACATCTCGCAGAGCGCGGTGGAGAAACACATCAATGCGATCTTCGAGAAACTCGGGCTCACCGGCACATCGGGCTACTCGCGCCGGGTGCTGGCGGTGCTGCGTTACTTGGGGTCGTGACGACCCGGCCGGATGCCGTCGGGACGCCACGACCTGTGGAGGAAGAACCGAAGCGGAGGGCGGCGGCGTCGCTCCGCTAGCCTCGCCGAGGCGGTTTTGCCCATGTGTTCGGGCGCCGGCTGCGCACGCAGCCGGGGATTCAGGAGGAGAGACCCAGTGACAGAGTCCAAGAGCACGCCGATCACCCCTGAGCTGTACGACTACGTCCTCGACCACAATCCACCGCTGGACTCCGTGCAGCGGGACCTGGTCGAGACGACGCACCGGCGTTTTCCGGACGTGGCGGGGATGCAGTCGGCGCAGGAGCAGGGTCCGCTGCTCGCCTTCCTGGTCCGGCTGATCGGGGCCCGGCACATCGTGGAGGTGGGTACGTTCACCGGGTTCTCGGCGCTGTCGATGGCCCAGGAGTTGCCCGCGGACGGCACACTGATCGCCTGCGACATCTCCGAGGAGTGGACGGCCTACGGCCTGGAGGCCTGGAAGCAGGCGGGAGTCGCGGACCGTATCCAGCTGCGGATCGCGCCCGCGCTGGACACCCTGCGGGCGATGCCGTCCGAGCCGCACATCGATCTCGTCTACCTCGATGCGGACAAGGGCAACTACATCCCGTACTGGGAGGAAGTGGTGCCCCGGCTGCGGCCAGGTGGCCTGGTCGTCGCGGACAACGTCCTCTTCCGCGGCCAGGTCGCCGACCCGGAGGCAACCGGAGCGGCGCTGGCGATCCGGGAGTTCAACGACCATGTGCGGGCCGACGACCGCGTGGAGGCGATCATGCTCACGGTGGCGGACGGAGTGACGATGGCGCGCCGGCGGTAGAACGCGGTCGGACCGCTGCGGTCAGCCGCAGCAGCCGCCTCCGCAGCACCCCCCGCCCCCGCCGCCACTGGGGGCGGGGGCGGACGCGGAGCCGCCCACGGCGACCGCGGAGAGGAGCTTCACGGTGTCCTCATGGCCGTCGGGGCAGAGGGCCGGGGCGGAGGACTCGGCCATCGGCCGGTTCAGCTCGAAGGTGGTGCCACAAGGGCGGCACCGGTATTCGTATCGGGGCATGGCCACAGGTTAGCCGCGGTGCGGTCAGCGCACGACCGTGCCGGGCGGTGCGCCGAGCATGCCCAGCTCCGCACGGGTCGGGGCGCCCTCCCAGTCGCCGGGGGAGGCGACCGCGAAGGCGCCGGTGGTGACCGCACGCCCCAGCCGCCCGGCGAGGTCCTCGCCGTCCAGGAGTGCCGAGAGATAGCCGGCCACGAAGGCATCGCCCGCGCCCACGGCGTCCACGGCCCGCACCGGTTGCGCGGGCCGGTGGAGGGATCCGCCGGCGGTGAACGCCGTCGCTCCGTCGGCACCCAGTTTCACCACGACCTCGCCGACCCCCAGGTCCAGCAGTATCTCGGCCTGCTCCGCGAGGGCGGCGTCCCGGGCGTAATCCGGTCCCGTGTCCGCCGCCGCGGCTTCCGCCATCCGGCTCGGGGGGAGACAGAGCGGCAGTTCGTCGTCGGAGGCGATCAGCGCGTCCACATAAGGCATCCACTCCCGCAGCACCTGGGAGGCATCCTGGGCGGACCACAGGCGGGCCCGGAAATTGACGTCGAGACAGACCAGCGTGCCGTGTTGCCGGGCGAGTTGGAGGGCGCGCCGGACCGCGGACAGCGGAGCCGGGCCGAGCGCGGGGGTGATGCCCGTCAGTTGCAGCACGCGGGGCGGGGCGGTGGCGAAGACCCCCTCGATGGCGCTTGCCCCGAGCCGCGAACCCGCCGATCCGGCCCGGTAGTAGTGCACCCGGGTGACCTCGGGGAGCCGTGGCTCGAAGAGGATCAGCCCGGTCGGTGCGTCCGGGTCGACCGCGGCGGCGGACACGTCGACACCCTCTGCCCGGAGCGTACGGAGCACCAGCTGCCCGGCCTCGTCATCGCCGACCGCGCCCGCCCAGTGCGTCCGGTGCCCCAGCCGGGACAGGCCGATCGCGACATTGGTCTCCGCGCCGGCGATGGAGACGTTCATCGTGCCGCCGAGCTTCAGCGGGCCGCTGCCACGCAGGGCGACCATCGTCTCGCCGAAGGTGCAGACGTCCGCCCCGGCGTGCGGCTGCCCGGCGCGCTCGCGCAGTGCACTGCACCGCTCTTCCCAGCTCGCCCGCCCGTACCCCGGGCCGTGCCGTTCTTCCGGTTCGGTCATCGTGCGCACACCGCCTTGAATTCCGCCGCGCGCCTGCGCAGCGCGGACAGGTCGCCGCCGTCCGCGGCGTCCCCGACCAACGGCGAGCCGACGCCCACCGCCACCGCTCCGACCGCGAAGTAGGCGTCCGCCGCGGCCGCGTCCACCCCGCCGACCGCCACGAACGGCAGCTCGGGGAACGGGGCGCGGAGCGCCTTCAGATAGCCGGGCCCGCCGACCGAGGCCGGGAAGAGTTTCAGAGCCGAGACCCCCAGAGCGTCGGCCGCGATCACCTCGGACGGTGTCAGCACCCCGGCGAGGGTCGGCAGCCCCCGGCGTACGGATTCCTCCAGACCGCCCCCCAGCCCTGGGGTGACCACCAGATTCGCCCCGGCCTCGGCCGCGCGGCGGGCATCGGCGGCGGACAGGACGGTTCCGGCGCCGAGCCAGGCCGTGTCGCCCAATTCGGCCCGCGCCCGCTGGATGACTGTCAGGGCGTCGCGTCCACTGAGTGAGACCTCGACCAGCGGAACGCCTTCCTCCGCCAGGGCCATGACCGTACGGAAGGACGCCTCCGCATCCTCGCCCCGGATGATGGCGACCAGTCGCTCGGCTCGGAGCGCTGCACTGAAGTCCATAGGGTTTCCTGCTCTCTCCTGCTTTCGTGCGAGGCGGCTCACCATTCGGCGAACGACCCGTCCTCATGACGCCAGACGGGATTCCGCCAGGCGTGGCCTTTCGCGTCGGCCGCGCGCACGGCGGCTTCGTCCACGTCCACGCCGAGTCCCGGGCGGTCGGTCCGCAGCAGCGATCCGTCGTGGAAGCGGAACGGTTCGGGATCCGCGACGTAGTCCAGCAGCTCGGCGCCCTGGTTGTAGTGGATGCCCATCGACTGTTCCTGGATGAGGAAGTTCGGTGTGGTGAAGGCGACTTGGAGGCTGGCGGCCAGCGCGACCGGCCCGAGAGGGCAGTGCGGGGCGAGCTGCGCGCCGTAGACCTCCGCGAGCGCGGCGATCCGTCGCAGCTCGGAGATGCCGCCCGCGTGCGAGATGTCCGGTTGCAGGATCGACACGCCGGCCTCGAGCGGCGGCAGGAACTCACGGCGGGTGAAGAGACGTTCACCGAGTGCGATGGGAATGTTGGAGGTGTTCACGAGATCATGAACGGCATGCATGTGCTCGGAGAGGACGGGCTCCTCGACGAACATCGGTGCGTACTCGGCCAGCAGCGGAAGCAGCCTGCGGGCGTTGGCGGGGGAGACCCGCCCGTGGAAGTCGAGGCCGAAGTCCCGTTCGTCGCCGAGGACTTCGCGGGCGGTCTCGGCGCGCAGCAGACACGCCCGTACCTCGGCGCGGGTGGCCACCGGCGTCATCCGGCCGCAGCCGTTCATCTTGACGGCGGTGAAACCCGCCTCGATCTGTTCGATCAGCGCGTCCCTGACGGCGTCCGGCTCGTCGCCGCCGATCCAGGCGTAGGCGCGGATCCGCTCCCGCACGGGGCCGCCGAGCAGCTGGTAGACGGGTACGCCGTGCCGCTTCCCCTTGATGTCCCACAGCGCCTGGTCCAGGCCGGCGACTGCGGACGAAAGGACCGGTCCGCCGCGGTAGAAACCGCCCTTGGTCATGACCTGCCAGTGGTCCTCGATACGCGCCGGATCCCGCCCCAGGAGGTACTCGGACAGCACCTCGACGGCCGCTCGGACCGGTTCGGCCCGGCCTTCGACCACCGGCTCGCCCCAGCCGACGACGCCCTCATCGGTCTCCACGCGTACGAACATCCAGCGCGGCGGCGCGAGAAACGTCTCGATGCGGCTGATCTTCATGGAGCGGACCGTCCTTCCGGCGTCGGTGCCCTGCGCGTCGTCCCGGCCGCCGTCGTCGTCACCGCGGCCGCAGTGACGGCCGCGGCCCGGGCGATGGCCATGGTCATCATGATTGTCGCGCGGACCTTCCACGGCGCAGGAGGCCGGTCAGGGATGTTCGCGGGCGGACTTGTCGAGCAGCTCGAGCATGGCCATGTAGGCACCGTCGACGTCTCGGCCGCGCACGGCCTCGACGACCGCGGCGTGCACGGCATGGGGATGCTCGACCGCACCCTCGCCGATGTGCACCTCCCGGTCCCGCTGCATGAGGACGGGCACGATGACCCGGCGCAGTTGCGCATAGAAGCGGTTGTTCGACGCGAGCAGCATCGCGGTGTGAAAGGACGCATCGGCGCGCACCAGCAACGCGGGATCGCTCTCGGTGGCGCCCATCGCGCTCAGCGCGGCGTCGAGTACCGCGAGATCGTCATCGGTGCGGCGCTCGGCGGCGAGGGCGGCCGCGGCGGGCTCGATGGAGCGCCGCAGCTCGAGCATGTCAGCGAAGAAGTCGGAGGAGGCCCCGGCCGCGAGTTTCCAACGCAGCAGGTCCCCGTCCAGAAGATTCCAATCCTCGCGGGGCCGGACCAGGCTGTCACCCTTCTGGCTGGCGTCGACGAGCCCCTTGGCGGCCAGCACCTTGAGCGCCTCACGCAGCACGGTCTGGCTGACGTCCAGCTCCGCCGTCAGTTCCGACAGCGCAAGGGTGTCGCCCTCACCGTAGGTGCCGTCGAGGATCCGCCCGGCGAGCGCCTCGACGGTCACCTTCTGCATCCCGCGTCCCGGGTCCGAGGCCGCGTTCCCCAGCTGCGTCATGCTTTCGCTCCCTGCTCCGACCCGACGGGCCAGGCCAGCCGACAGGGCGCACCGAGCACAACCCCGCCTCGGTACGCCCTGGCGTCTCCTCGCCCCGGCTCACGACTCCTTGCTGCCGGTATTACGCGCCGTATCGGCCTCGCTGCCGGTGGCCCGGCGGGGGGCGGTGCTGGTGCCGGGGCCGAGGGAACCGCGCCCGGCATGCAGGGCGCCCTGCATCCTGACGCGTGCCGACTGCCGCGCGGCAGTCATGCCGGACGCGGGGTGCAGCTGCCCGTGGTCGAAGCGTTCCGCGTCCTCCGGGTGCCGGGCGCGCCAGTACGGGTTGTCTTGCGACAGCCCACCGCTGACCCGTCCGTACATCCCGAAGACGAGCAACAGCAGCCCCACCAGGAAGCTGAAGAGGACGTTCTGGATGCGGAAGGCGAGAAAGTTCGCGCCGGTCTGGAGCAGCGCCAGGTTCACGAACCCGCTGAGGAGGAAGAGGCCGCCCCACACGATGTTGAGGGTCGACGCGAAGTTCCCGCCGATCACCGTGCCGGCGACGAGAATCGCTCCGACGACGATCGAGAGCACGCTCAGCGCGCCGTTGGTGTTCAGACCGGCCACGGTGTCGCCGCCGGTGTCGAAGAAGCCGATGTTGTGGGTCAGACCGAGGACGCCGAATGCGACCAGTACCAGCCCCATCACCCCGGCGCCGGCCCGGTAGATCCGGCTGAGCCGGTGGTCCACGGGCAGGTGCTCGTCGAGCCGGGCGCGATGCAGCTTCGCCCGGTGGAGCGGGTTCGAGGGCCCGTGCAGGGTCTGGTGCGTAGCCCCAGTAGCCATGTCCGGCCTCCTTCGCGCAGGTGTGCCGCCTGGGCCGTACTCACTCCAGCATCCGCCAACGCGCCACGTATCGCCATCGCGCCACGTATCGCCATCGCGCCCGGCGGGGACCGAGGCCGGGGCCCAGGCGCCCGCCGCCTCAGTTGCCGGATGCGCCCCGTGCGTCCCGGATCTCCTGCACGACTCGCGCCACCGTCTGCCGGACCGCCTCGGTCTCGGTCAGGAAGTGCCACCAGTCCGGATGGCGGCCCTCGAGGCCCGCCACCGCCCGGTCCAGCCTCGCCACCGCGTCGTCCAGCGGCCCCGCATGCCGGGGATCCGGGGTGTTGCGCCCGGCCATCGCCAGCCGCTGCGCGTCCCGCACGGCGAAGCGCGTCCGGTCCACTTCCTTCTGCCGGTCGAACGACACCGCGTCCAGCCGCTGCAGCCGGTCGCCTGCGGCCGAGACCGCCTCATCGGTACCGTCGAGCAGCGCCCGCACCGTCCCCAACCGGCTCGTGGCGTCCGCCCAGCGCTGCTCGTCGCGTGCCTGCTGCGCCTCCCGCAGCTTCACCTCGGCCTGTTTCACGGACTGCGCGGCCTGCTCCGGCACCTGCTGCAGGTCCTGCCAGCATGCTGCGCTGTACCGGCGCCGCAGCTCGCTGAGAATCGGATCGACCTGTTCGGCGCGCGTCGTGATCGCCTGGGCCCGCGTCCGCAGCGACACCAGCCGCTTGTCGATCTCCGCCGCCTTCTCCGGCAGCCGCCCGGCCTCGGCGCGCACCTCCTCGGCCTTGCGCAGCACGTCGTCGGCGCGACGGATCGTCTCCGGTACGCCGTGCTGTCCAGCTCCCTGGTTGAGCTTGGTCAGCTCCGGTGCGAGTGCCGCCAGCCGGGCCGCCAGCTCGTCGGCCTTGAGTCCCTGCGCCCGCACGGCGTCCAGCGCGTTGCTCGCCGCCAGCAGGGCCTGCCGCGCCCGCTCGACCGCGGGTGCCAGCCGCTCCAACTGCGTCTCGGCACTCCGCAGCAACGGCCCCAGCCCTTGCGCGAAGCGGTCGAGGTCGCCCTTGACCCGATTCAGCTCGTCCTTGGCCCGGGTCAGATCGGCCCTCGCCCGCGACACCGCCGCACCGTCCAGATCGTCACGGTCGAGATCGTGGGAATCGACGGCGGTGATGTACCCCTGGCTCACCTCGTCAATCCGGCGGCCGAAGCCCTCGTACTCCTCCGCGGCCCGCCGTGCCGATGGCGAATTGTCGACCGCGGTGATCGTCTCTATGGAGATCCGCAGATCCCGCTGCGCGGTGTCCAGCTCGTAGAACGCCGCGGCCGCGGCATCCTTCGCGGCCTGTGCATCGGCCCGCTGACCGTCCCCCCGCCCGAACCAGCGGCGGGTGCCCCCACCCGCGAACGACGTCGGCGCCATCGCCACCAGCAACGGCAGCGGCAGCAGCACCAGCGCCATGACGTCCTTGACGGGGCCCCCGCGGGCTCGACGGCGTGCTCGCTGTTTGTGCGGCTGCGTGTGTGTCGCCGTCACATCCCTCTCCCGATCGGATTCGCCCCGGAACCGACTGTCATTCTCCCACTCCCCGGAAACGAACACACCGGCCGGTAAGTTCGCAGTTCGATCACAGGTTTGCGGTCCAGCCCCGTCGGCAAGGTAGTCTGTCGGCTCGGCCAGGGCGCATAGCTCAGCGGTAGAGCGCTGCTCTTACAAAGCAGATGTCACAGGTTCAAATCCTGTTGTGCCCACCAGCCAGAACGCCCCCGCGGAGACCTCTCCGCGGGGGCGTTGACGGTAGATCTTGACGGCAGTCCCTACTCCGGACGCCCTCGTCGGCGCCGCAAGAGCCGGTCCATGTGCCCCAGTGCCTCCCTGCGCGAGTCCTCTGATAGGTGGGTGTGGACGTTCATGGTCACCGCGATCTGCGAGCGACCCAGAATCTCCATCACGACGCGTGGCTGTACCCCTGCGGCGAAGAGGAGGGAGGCACAGCCGTGCCGTTGCGGATTTTGCTGGCCATCGCGTCGCCGATCCCCTCATCTGCACCACGAGCACCAGCGACGAATCGAAAGAGGTCCGCTGGGTCTCCCCGGCGGACCTCGACAGCCTCGATATGCATCCCTCGATGCGACTGCGTATCACCCACGGCCTAAGCGCCTCCCGGACCGCGCCCTACATCGGCTGAGTCGCCTGCGCAGCTGCCATCCGCCCATCGACCCTGCTCAGGGGTGGGGGACGCAGATCTCGATGGTCCGCATGCCCAGGCTCGGACGGCGGCGCCGGTCGTCGATGCGGTCGGGTACGTCGTACTGGAGGTCGTACCACCACACGCCGGATCGGTCCCGGCGCCGGCGGGTCACCGCGGAGGTCAGGCGCTGCCCGTCGGGGAGGAGAACTTCCGCCTTCGGAGTTGCCCCGGGTGGGCGTTCATGCAGGTCACCCATCGGCTATGCGGCGGCGGAGTCCGCCGCCTCGGCCTCGTGCTCATGGGCACGCTTGAGGGCGGAGCGAGCCGTGACGGCGTCGCCGCAGGCGGCCCGGAACGGGTGCGTGAACACCACGGTGACGAGGGTCAGCGGCGCGCGCAGGTCCTCGACCAGCCCCTTCTCCTCGTCGGTCCAGCCAGGGAAGTCGGGTCGGCTGCTGGCGAAGGCGCGGCCGTTCTCCTTCGTGCGGGTCCATCCCGGCAGCGGCTCGACCGACCACGGCAACCGCTTGTAGACGACCGCCAGCTCGGCCTGGAGGCGGTGCAGCTCCAGCTGGGCGTCCGGCAAATCCTGAGGGAAGTCGAAAGTCTGCTTCGTAGTGGCCATAGTCTGATTCGTAGTGGCCATGCTTCGATAATGCGCTCACGCGTTCGGATCAAGTGTCGAGCGCGCGGCCGCGCCGGATACCTCACCCGGTGACCTCTGGCAGGCGATCACCCGCCCGGCGCACAGCGGTCCGGGCTGCGGCCGGTGTGGACTGGCGGGAGGCTGGAGACATGGCCACCAGCTCGCGCCGACCTCCACCTCGGCCTGCTCCAACTCGCCTGCAGTCTCATCTGCTTGAGGGGACTCCGGACCTCATTCTGAAATGATCACTAAGTGGCCGGGACAACCACCGTCATCCTGAGCCAGGAGAAAAGCGACCTCAGCCGGATCGACGTCGAGCCGGACCGGTGCCGGATCGTCGACACTCAGTACGCGTCGGGCCACGGCGAGTTCCTCTCGACGTCGCGGCCGGCCCAAGAGCCGGGCGGAGTGCATCAATGAGGCGAAGGAAATCCACACTTCGACTCGCAGCGTCGACTCGCGACGAAGCCCCTCAAGGTCAAGTCGTCGAATACCTTCGGCGACGAGGTCGGCTGGGAACTCGGCTAACCATGCCGACCGAACCGCCCCCTACCCGCGTACGGGCCGAGGGCGGCACCTGACCCTAGGTTCAGTTGTCACTGCCCATGAAGTTGTTGACTGCTTCCGGGCCCGCGTCACCGCAGCCATTGCCGGGCGCACTGATGGGCAACCTCAAGCCGTTCCCCCCAACAGTTGCGGAAGCCGCGTCAACGTGCCCTGCAGCAGCGCCTCCGGAGGAGTTAATGCAGGTGTTGTTGAAAATTGCATTTCCGAACCCAATGACGGTGGTTGCGTGGGCCGGTGCTGAGCTACCACATACAGCGGCCACTAGAACGGCAGCGGGAACAAGGCTCCGTGATGTCATCATGCCGATTCAACGAGACGTAGTCGACAAAGGTTGTGCCGGATCATCTCCGTTTGGCCCTGCCAGGGATCAGCACCTGCATCGGCGTCGAACTCGTTCCCGCCGAGGTCCCCTTCGCGCTCCATCTTAAGGTGAACGCCGACATCGACCTGGGTGCCCTCGTGCACGACGACGGGTTCGCCGGTGGCGCTCAGGTCCACGCTGCTCTCCAAGGGGCGAGGGAGGAGTTCAGCTGCTCAGCATGCCTCAGGGCACCCATGGCCGGGGATCGTGACGCCGGAGCACTTCCGCCACCATGTATGGACGGCAGCCGGCTACGGCGATCAGCTCGACCCGAAGGCGCAGTTGGACTCTCCGTGACGCCAATCCGGGTGCTCCTCGGTCACACAGGCTTCGCTCCGCCCACCGACACCTGCGACACCTGCGTCAGCCAGCCTCGTGCCGCAGCCAGCGACGGCCGAGGCTGATGTCGCCGTCGCCGGCGCGCCCCGTCGGAACGCGCCCGATGGATGAGTGTGGCGGCAGTTCAGGGCGACTGTGGCTGCGGCCGTCGTCCGGCACCGGTGAGCGAAGCGGTCCGCGTATGCGGCTTTGGTGCATGAACGTTGTCTCGGCGGTGAGGGGGGCAGGGAGGGGGTCGCCGCAGGTTGCGGAGAGGCTGGGGGGTCGGCGGGGACCGGGCGGTGGCCGCCGAGGGGGCGGTCGGCCGGATGGTGGTTGTTCGTGGTGGGGGTGCTGTGTATCGTCGTAGTGAGTGACTTGAACTTTCAAGTAAATAGCATCGCCCTCGACACCGGAAGAGCGTTCGCCATGACATCCCCCCTCAGCACTGTCCAGATTCCCCGGCTCGGTGTGGACACGCGCCATGCCGCGTCCCCCCACGGCTACGACACCGGCCTGTTCGTCCTGCGGGTCGTGCTCGGACTGACCATGGCCGCCCATGGGGCCCAGAAGCTGTTCGGCTGGTTCGGCGGTGGCGGGCTGGCGGGGACCGGGAAGTTCTTCGAGATGAGCGGTTATCCGTCGGGGAAGACGATGGCGCTGGTGGCGGGGGCGAGCGAAATGCTCGGCGGGCTGGGCCTGGTGCTGGGGCTTCTCACGCCGCTCGCTGCCGCGGCGGTCGTGGGCACGATGATCAACGCGCTCGCCGTGAAGTGGGGCGGGGGCTTCTTCGCGCCGAAGGGTGTGGAGTACGAGCTGCTGCTGACGGCCGGCGCGGTTGCGCTGGCGCTGGCGGGGCCCGGACGCTGTGCCGCCGACCGCCTGCTGCCCGTGCTGCGGGCGCACCGGCTCACCCACGGTGTGATCGCGCTGGTGCTCGCCGTCGTGGCCGCAGGGGGCGTGCTGCTGGTCCGTGCCTAGCGCACGGCGGGGATCCGTAGAGACAGCAGGACCGTGGCGCCCTGGGGGCGTTGCGGCGGAAGAAATGGGAGAGGGCTGTGTCCGTACGACGTCTCAATCACGCGGTGCTCTACATCCGCGATGTGGCGCGCTCCGTCGCCTTTTACACCGAGGCCCTCGGCCTCACGCTGGATGTCGAGATACCCGGGCGCGCCGCGTTCCTCAGCGCGCCGGATTCGCTCAATGACCACGATCTGGGGCTGTTCGCGGTGGGCGCTGACGCACCGGGTCCGGAGTCGGGCCGGGCCGGGCTCTACCACCTGGCGTGGGAGGTCGGCACGCTCGGCGAACTCGCCGCGACCGAGGCCCGGCTCGCGGCCCGCGGCGCCCTGGTAGGTGCCACGGACCACCTCGTCTCCAAGTCCCTGTACGCCAAGGACCCGGACGGCAACGAGTTCGAGGTGATGTGGCGGGTGCCGCGGGAGGATTGGCCGGGCCCGGACGAGACGCACCGGCTGCGGCCGCTCGATCTCGCGGCGGAGCTCGAGCGCTGGGGGCCCGACCTGATGACCGGTGCGGCCGCCGGCTCGGCCACCTGACGGGCGGTACGGCAGAAGCGGTGGACGGGCCCTGTGTGCCGGTTCACCGGCCGGGCGTCAGGAGCCCGACGCCGCCCGGGCGTTGCCCGGGGGTCAGGAGCCCGACGTTGCCCGCGTTGCCCAGCGCTTCTCGACCCCGGCCAGCCGCCAGTACGCCAGTGCCGCCGCCCACACCAGCACGAACAGGCCGACGATGATGAAGCCGACGTTGTCGAGGTCGAGGCCGGAAATCCAGCCGGTCACCGCGTCGTTGAGGCCGAGTTTGTCGTGCAGGACGGTGACCAGCTCGATCGTGCCGATGAGGAAGGCGACGGCGATGGACAGGCCGGTGATGGTGAGGTTGTAGTAGACCTTGCGCACCGGGTTGGAGAACGCCCACTGGTAGGCGAAGTTCATGAAGGTGCCGTCCAGGGTGTCGAAGAGGCTCATTCCGGCGGCGAACAGCAGCGGCAGGCACAGCACGGCGTACCAGGGCAGACCGGCCGCGGCGCCGCTGCCCGCCATCACCATCAGCGTGACCTCGGTCGCCGTGTCGAACCCGAGCCCGAAGAGGAAGCCCAGCGGGAACATCTGGCCCGGGCGGGAGATGGAGCGGGTGAACCGGCCCAGGACGCGATTCATGAAGCCGCGCGAATCGAGCCGCTGCTCCAGCTCGGCCTCGTCGAAGCGGCCCTCGCGCAGACCGCGGAAGACCCGCCAGATCCCGGCCAGCGCGATGAGGTTGAGGGCGGCGATGAGGTAGAGGAAGCTTCCGGACACCGTGGTGCCCACGGTGCCCAGGATCTGGTGGGTGCGGGACCGATCGTTGAGCAGGGTGCCCGCGAGCTGGGCGCCGCCCGCGACCAGGGCGGCCATCGCGACGACCACGCTGGAGTGGCCGAGGGCGAACCAGAAGCCCACCGAGACCGGCCGCTTGCCGTCGGCCATCAGCTTGCGGGTGGTGTTGTCGATGGCCGCGATGTGGTCCGCGTCGAAGGCGTGCCGCATGCCGAGGGTGTAGGCGGTGATGCCGAGCCCCACGCCGAAGACCTGGCTCCCCACGGTGTAGCGGTGCGGGACCACGAGAAGGAAGAGCACGCCGAAGGCGACGACGTGCAGCCCGGCTATGACGGCGATCAGGCCCGCCGTGCGGACGGTGTCCTGCCGGCGCCAGCGGAACGCGGCGGGGGCAGGGGTCGTCGGGGTATCGGTGGACAGGGCCATCCGTCGGTCACGCTCCAGCACCTCGTGGATCAGTTCGTGAGATGCCGTGGCCGGTCTCCTGGCTTACGGGTGCACGCATCCGCTCCCGCCTTCCCGGCCGCGGGCTGCGGTCAGTGGCGCCGTATGCGCTCACGCGCGTACGGAAGGAACGGAGACTTCCCGATCACAGTGGCGAGGGCCGCTCCGGTCTGGGACCACAAGGTCCGTCACCGGTCTTCCCGAACACCACGGCACAGCCACTCTAACCGCCGACCCCGAACGTCACCGACGGCCCCTTGGCGGCCGGACCCTCAGCGCGGCAAGGCCGACAGGAAGGCCCGCAGTTCGCGGTCGAAGAGCACGGTGTTCTCCAGGTTGACCATGTGGGCGGCGGCCGGTATCCGGATCCGGCGGGCGCCGGGGACGGCGAGGGTGATCGCGTGGGCGTTGGCGGCGATGTCCGTGCTGTCGAGGTCACCGTCGAACACGATCGTCGGCACCCGTATCTCGGACAGCCGGCCGGCGGCGCCGACTTCGACCGGCATACCGGCACCCATGCCGTCGGCGTGGACCTCGACCGTCGCCGCGGCCGAGGCGCGCATCCGCTCGCGCAGCCCGGGATGGACATCGGACGGTCCGCGGTGCGGGCCGTCCACCCACATCCGCAGGAAGTGCTCGACATACCGCTCCATGCCGTCCGGTGCGCCGATCGCCGCCACCTGTGCGCCGATGTGCTCCAGGATGAACGGGTCGGTGAAGGCGCGGCCGCTGATCCCGGGGGAGGCGAGCGCCAGGGCGCCGACCCGCTCGGGGTGGGCGACGGCGGTGTCGAGGGCCACCCGGGCGCCGTGCGAAAGGCCGACGAGGACGGCGCTCGGCACATCCAGGGCGTCGAGGAGGGCGCAGAGATCGTCGTGGTTGGCCCAGTCCCCGGCCACGGTGGAGGACAGGCCGTGGCCGCGGGAGTCGTACCGGATCACGCGGTGGCCGGAGCCCACCAGCCAGGAGAACTGCTCGTCCCACATGCGCTGGTCGAGCACACCGCCGTGCAGCAGCACCACCGCCGGGCCCTCGCCGGCCGTCTCGTAGAACAGCTCGCCATCCCTGACCGGCACGGTGCCGTTGTCGAGTTCGGTCCAGGCGCTGTACGGGTGGGTCATGCTGCGTGCACTTCCTTGTGTGGGCGGGGACGGGGAGCGGGCCGTCCCCGGCGTGGGCCGGTGGGGTTATTCGGGTTGGTTGTCCTTGTTGTCGAGATCCTCTGGGGCAACGTGCGAGCCGTCCGCCAGGTGCCGGAATTCCTCGCCGAGTCGGTCGAGTACGCGCAGCGTCGTCGAGATGTCGTCCGCGGACAGGTCGGTCAGTCCGCGGCGGAGTTCGCCGGCCTCGGACTCCTGGATTCCGCGCATCACCTCACCGCCCTCGGCGGTGAGTCGGATCAGCGAGGAGCGGCGGTGTGCGGGGTTGGGTGCCGTCACGACCAGGCCCAGCTCCGAAGCGTGGTTCACCCAGCGCTGTACCGGTTGTCGGTCGAGGCCCAGTGAGCGGGCCAACTGCGGCACCGTCCGCGGGCCTTGGCTGCGCAGCGCGTCGAGCAGCGCGTGCTCGCCGGCGGTCATGCCCGTGCCCTCCAGCTCCCGCTCCACCGCGCGCACGATCGTGCGGTGCAGGGGCCACAGGCGCCGTATGACGTCGTACAGCAGCTCTTCGGTGGGGGCCGACTCGTCGCCGGCGCCCGACTCAACGACACTCATGATGTCATGATGACACTGGAGATGTCGTTTGGGAAGGGTGTCCGTGCGGAAGGCTGTTGGTGAGGTGACGGGGGCGACGAGGAAGGAGGCGGGCGGCGGATGACGGTGCGTTTGCTGCGCGCGGTGGGAGCGGCCACCGCGGTGTACGGCCTGGCGGTGACGGCGCTGCCGGGCCTGTTGGCCCGGCCCTCGGGGCTCGTCGACGACGAGGGGCGCACCGCGCGGGAGACCCGGACGGCGTTGCGCCCGCTCGGCTGGCGCGACGCGGCGAGTGGACTCGCGATGGTGCTGGCTCCCGCGGGGCCGTCGCTGCGCACGGCGGCCTGTGTGCGCATCGCCGCGGACTTCGGCGACGCCGTGCTGCTCGCCGCCACCCTGCCGGGGCGCGAGCGGAAAGCGAAGGCGGTGGCGGTGTCGCTGGGGTGGGGCGCGTTGTCCGTCGTGGGTCTGCTGACCGATTCCTCGGACGTGTCCGCAGACTCCCGTCGTCCGTCTGACGCTGTGCGCTGATCCACCCGACAGGGCCCAGACGTGTCCGACGGGTCGCGTGGCTTCCTCCCCCTCCTCACGTCCGTGTTAGCCGGACGTTAGCGGAGCGGCAGCCCGGCAACAGCGGCCCCGGTCAGAGTGGGTGACGTACCGAGAAGACAACGACACGGACCGCCCTGGGGGACCCGCAATGAGCTCCAGCACCACTGCCCGCACCGCCCGTCGCCGCACCCTGCGCATGGCCGCCGCGGTTCTGACCGCAGCCGCCGGCCTCACCCTGACCGCCTGCTCCGGCTCGGACGCCACCGGTACCAAGCCCGCGGCCCACGCGGAATCGGGCAAGGCCGCCGCCGAGTCCAGCGGCGCCGGCTCCTCCGCCGGAGTGCAGGACTCCGATGGCAAGGCGGGCTCCGATGCCAAGACCGGCACCAAGCCGGGCGCCGCGGGCAAGCAGTCGGGCAGCACGAATGCCGCCAAGGCGAATACGGGATCCCCGGTGCGCACCCAGAAGCTGGTGGACGGCAGCACGGCCAAGATCTACGACCTCGGCTCCCAGCGCTACCGCGCCGAGATCGTCAGCGAGGGTTCGGTCGTGGCCACGATGGAGACGACGGGGCAGGACGCCGACGCCGGGCTCGACGCCAACGGTATGTACGTCGTGCTCACGATGGGCGGCGAAATCCATTCCTGGATGGGCGGCGAGCACCAGGGACCGGGCACCTTCACGCTCGCGGGCGGCTGGAAGGCCAAGGTCACGAAGGTCGGCGAGCTGCGCTACCGCGCGCAGATCACCGGCTTCGAGGGCGTGGCCGCCACGTTGGAGACGAAGGGGCACGACGTCGGGGTCGACGCCAACGGCGTGTACATCGTGCTGAGCGCCGGCGGTGTGATCAGCGCCCACAAGTAAGACCTGCCCGGCCGGCCCTGGCTCTCCGAACATGCGGTGTGCGCCCTCCCCGAGCTGTCCGCCTCGGGGCAGACGGCAGACGGCAGACGGCAGACGGTAACCGGTCACCGGGCGGTGAGTGCCACCCCGCTCCCACAAGGGCTGCGAGCAACCCGTCGGACGGGCCCTGGTCGCCCCGGGCCCTAGTCGCCCCGGGCCGGGGGCGCTTCGCCGGGGGCGAAGGTGACGACGAGATCGGCGCGGTCCCGGCCGGCCGCCACGGTACGGGCGTTGGCCTCGTCCGAGGTGCGGACGAAGCGTTCGGCGTCGTCGCGCGGGCGGCCGAAGCGCGCGTGCCGGTCGACCAACCGCCGCACCCGTTCCGGGGTGCCCAGGTCGACGTACCAGACCTCGTCGAGCAGCGCGCGGACGGGGGCCCACGGCGCGGAGTCGAGAAGAAGGTAGTTGCCCTCGGTGACCACCAACGGGATGTGCGGCGCCACGGGGATGCTCCCGGCGACGGGCTCCTCCAGACGGCGGTCGAAGGCCGGGGCGTAGACGGCGGAGTCCGGCTCCGGGGAGCGCAGGCGGGCCAGCAGGGCCGCGTAACCGGCGGCGTCGAAGGTGTCCGGTGCGCCCTTGCGCCCGGTTCGGCCCAGGCGGCGCAGCTCCGCCCCGGCGAGATGGAAGCCGTCCATCGGGACGAGCACGGCCTCGCCGTCCAGCTCCGCCACCAGATGCGCGGCGAGGGTGGACTTACCCGCGCCGGGCGGCCCGGCGATGCCGAGCAGACGGCGGCGGCCGGGGTGCGCGGAGGCGGCGAGCCGGCGGGCGCGGGACAGCAGGTCCTGGGGATCCATGATGGGTCCATCGTGCCCGATCGGCCGCCGGACGACGGTGGCCGCACACCGGGCGACCCATCGGCCGCCCCGCACCGGGCTGTCCGGAAGCCGTACGCGGAGCAACGCCAGGACGGGAGAGCGGGGTTCGGGAGCGCCGCGGCCGGCCACCGGTGACCGCCGGTCGCGGCGCCGCGGTGTCAGCCGGCGGCGCCCAGCCGCCACAGGGACGTGACCTCGGCCGCGCGCGCCACATGGAGCGGGTCGGAGGCATCGCGGGCGCGGGGGTGCCGGGGCGTGATGTCGAGCCGGTCCAGGACCGTGAGGCCGCCCCGGGCAAAGGCGTCCAGCAGCTCGTCGTGCGGCCGCAGTCCGAGGTGTTCGGCCAGGTCGGAGAGGATCAGCCAGCCTTCACCGCCCGGTTCCAGATGCGCGGCCAGGCCGCCCAGGAAGCCGTGCAGCATCCGGTTGCCCGGGTCGTACACCGCGCGCTCCACCGGGGACGTCGGCTTGGCGGGCACCCAGGGAGGATTGCAGACGACCAGCGGGGCGCGGTCGGCCGGGAAGAGGTCGGCCTCGACCACCTCCACCTGGCCGGCGACGCCCAGCCGTTCGGTGTTCTCGCGGGCACACGCCAGCGCGCGAGGGTCCTGGTCGGTGGCCACGATCCGGCGCACGCCGCGCCGTGCCAGCACCGCGGCCAGCACGCCCGTACCGGTGCCGATGTCGAACGCCAGCTCCCGGCCGGGCAGCGGCGCCTCGGCCACCAGGTCGACGTATTCCCCGCGGGCGGGGGAGAAGACGCCGTAGTGCGGATGGATCCGGTCGCCGCCCAGCGCCGGGATCTCGACGCCCTTGCGGCGCCATTCGTTGGCGCCGATGAGGGCGAGCAGTTCGCGCAGGGACAGGACGGAGCCGGCGGGTTCGGGATCCGCGGCCCCCTGTTCCGGCGGCGGGCCGTACGCCCTGGTGCAGGCCTCGCGGACCTCGGGCGCGCGGTGCAGCGGGACGGCGTAGGACGCGTCGAGCGGGACCAGCAGCATGCCCAGGATGCGGGCGCGCTGGTTCTGGGCGGCGCGGTGCAGGTGGAACGCCTGGGTGACGTCGGCCGGTGGTGTCCTGCGCGGCCGGCGGTCGATACGGCGGGCCAGCGCCGTCAGCAGCTGGCGGGCGTTGTGGAAATCGCCGCGCCACAGGAGCGCCGTGCCTTCGCAGGCGAGCTTGTAGGCGTCGTCGGCCTTGGTGCGGTCGTCCGCGACGACGATCCGGCGGGGCGGCGGGGAGCCGTTCTCGGAACGCCAATGGGCGGAGTGGGCCGCGTCGGACTCGGTCCATGCGACGACCGGCGCAGAGTTCACCGAAATGTGCCTCGTGTCAGTGGTTCGGTCCCTCCTGGCGGAGGGTGACGGTCGACTTTACTCCGTGCCGGGGCCGGACCCGCCTCCGCTGTCGCCCGCACCGGGGCGGGAGCACGATGGAGGCAGAGCCCGAATCGAGCCATGGCATCGCGCCGACCGGCTCCGTGGTGGTCTGGGGGCGTCAATGACGGACGAGAGCGGCCTTCCGGTCATCGTCGCCGTGGACGGATCCGGGGACAGCGAGCGGGCGCTGCGCTGGGCGGGGGAGGCGGCGCGGCTGCGGTCCGCGGCGCTCCAGGTGGTCCATGTCTGGCCGTACGCCACCGCCGCGCGGATCGCCGACGACGACGGGGGCGGCGACCCGGTGCTGGACGAGCTGCGCGCGCAGCCGCTGACCTGGGGCCTGCCGGGCATCGAGTTCCGCAGCCTCAGCGGGCTGACCGCCACCCAGCTGCCCGCACTCGGCGCGGAGGCGCAGCTGCTCGTCCTGGGCTCGCGCGGCAGGGGCGGCTTCGCCAGTCTGCTGCTCGGCTCGAACGGCCTGGCCTGCGCCGCTCAGTCGGCCTGCCCGGTCGTGGTGGTGCCCCGTCCCGACCGCGGCGGTGCCCGGCGCGACGAGGGCGGGGGAGCACCGCCGGCCGTCGCGCAGGTGACCGTGGGCGTGGACGCCTCGTCCGAGGAGCCCGGTGCGATCGGCTTCGCGTTCGCCGAGGCGAGCCGTCGAGGTGCCCTGCTCAGGGTCGTCTCCGGCTATTCCTGGCCGCTGCTGATGCCGCCGGCGTTCGAGTACGTCGCGGCCAGCGAGGCCACCCAGCAGCAGTACGAGGACGCGCTCGGCACCCAGCTGGCAGCCGCCCTCGCCCCGCACCGGGTGCGTCACCCGGAGGTCGATGTGCGGGTGGAGCTGCGGGCCGCGGACGCCGCCGGTCAGCTGGTGGCGGCGTCCGAGGACAGTGAACTGGTCGTGGTCGCACGGCGCCGCCGGAGGCTGCCGGTCGGCCGGCGGCTGGGGACGGTGGCGCATGCCGTGCTGCTGCACGCGCTCTGCCCGATCGCGGTCGTCCCGGAAGCGGAGGGGCCAGAGGGAGCGGGGCGGGAAGGGGAAGCGGAGGGGACGGGCGAGGTGGGGCGGGACCAGCCGTAGCCCGGGGGCCGGCGACGGTCGACCGGGGCGGGGCGCGGCCGCCTGCCGGTGGCTCAGTGGGCGGCCGTGCGGCGCTCCGGGCGTCGCATCACGAACACCGCCGCCGACCCCGCAGCGAAGAGGGCGAACACCGACAGCGCGGTGCTCACCCAGGACGTGCCGAGCCACTGCCCGCCGAAGTACCCCAGGCTCACGCTGTACGCCGCCCAGACCAGGCCGGCCAGCGCGGACCAGGGGAGGAACTCGCGGACCGTACGGTGCGCGACGCCGGCGCCGAGGCTGACGACCGAGCGTCCGGCGGGCGCGAAGCGGGCCAGGACGACGATGCCGCCGCCCCCGCGGGTGAGGGCCGCGCCGAGACGTTCCTGCGCGGCGGAGAGCCGGCGGGAGCGGCCGATGGCCTGGTCGAAGCGGTCGCCGCCGCGCCAGGCCAGACGGTAGGCGACCATGTCGCCGAGCACCGAGGCCGTCGCCGCGCAGAGCACCAGGGAGGCCATTTCGGCCAGGTGCGTCCCACCGTGGACGGAGGCGGCACGCACCGGGTCGACCACGTCGGCGGCGGTGCCGCTGCCGGCCGCGGTGGTGGCCGCGGCGATCACCAAAACCCCGCTGGGCAGGATCGGCACGAAGACGTCCAGGACGACGGAGAGGCCGACGACCACATATACCCAGGGGGTGCCACTGAGGGACCCCAGGTTCTCCAACAACGTGCCACTCCCGGTCCGGACCCCGCCGCGACGTCGCTCGGTGCGGCAGGGGCGGCTCTACAGCCATACAGCGTACGCCTGGCTTTGGAGGGTGCCTGACCTGGGGCGGCGGGTGTTGCGTAGGTCACGGGCCCGAGGTCGCGGGACCGCTGCGCACGCACGGCCCGTACGGCGGGTGTGCCGTACGGGCCGTGCGGATGCCGGAGCCGGCGGGGCTCCTTGGTCGTCGTGCCGCGATGTCAGGCGGCGCTCGGCTCGCGCTGCGCGGCCGGGGTCCGTACCGTCCCGCGGTCACCGAAGAAGAGGCCGTCCAGCGACCAGGCACCGGGGCCGACGAAGACGATCAGCAGGAACGTCCAGGAGAACATCGCGGCCGCCTCGCCGCCGTTCTGAATCGGCCACAGTGCCTGGCCCTGGTGGGCGGAGAAGTACGCGTACGCCATCGAGCCGGAGCTGATCAGCGCCGCCGGGCGGGTGCTGAGGCCGAGCATCACGAGGACGCCGCCGGCGAGCTGGATGACCGCGGCGTACCAGCCGGGCCAGGCGCCCGTGGGGACGGTGGCGCCGGTGCCCATGGCGCCACCGAGGACGCCGAAGAGCGAGCTCGCGCCGTGGCAGGCGAAGAGCAGCCCGACGACGACACGGAACAGCGCGAGTATGTGCGGTGTCGATCTCTGGGTGAGTGAGGTGAGCGGTGCGGACATGAGGTGACTCCTACGGTTTCTGGGGACGAGGGAACCGTTTGGAGGCATAGGTTAGGGGCACCTAATCAGTGCTTGCAAGTTCAACATTTCGCCGAACTGCCGGCCTCGCGACCGCCGCCCGGAGCGCGGCCCGCGCCACCGCGTCCGTATCGGCCAGCGTGACCGAGCCCACCCCGGGCCGCGCCCCCGCCGCCGTCACCCAGTGCACGCCCTCCGTCGGCACCCCGACCGCGAAACGCCGGGGATGACGCCGGCCGTCGGCCTCGACGAGATGGAACGGGCTCGGTGACACATCCAGCCCGCCGGTCCGGTACCCGTCCACGGTGTGCGGCCGGCCGCCCCCGTCGGCCAGCAGCCCGGCCAGCAGCCGGTCGGTGGTGCACCGCACGTCCGGCTCCGGCAGCCGCGCCTCTATCAGGGCCGTCGCCGTCACCCCGGACCCCGCGACGTCCGGAGAGTGGGCCGTGAACCCCGCCCCCCGGCCGTCGGGAACGCCGGGTCGCACCTCCATGCGGGGCCCGACCACGTCCAGCACCCCGGCCTCCATCAGCGCCGTCAGCTCCTCTATCCGGCGCCGAGGCGGACCGATGGACAAGAAGGCGTTGAGCGGCGTGTACCAGCGGTCGAGATGGTCGCGGTGGGAGGCGCCCCGCAGCCCGCCGTGGTCGACGATCTGCCGCAGCTCGTTGCGCAGATCCCGCAGCACGTCCAACGCCGCCTTGACCGGGCCCGCGACGTTGCCGCGCCGGGCGTCCGCGACGTCCTGCCGCAGCCGCGCCAGCAGCCAGTCCCGGTAGGCGGCGGGGCCCGCGAAGTGCCGCCCGGCATGCGGCCGGGAGATCCGGTCCCAGTCCCAGCGCTCGGCCGGTGCGATCCCGAACGCATCGAGGGCGGCGGCCTCTTCGGGGCTGCCGTGCGCACCGGCCAGGAACCGCCTGCGGAACCGGTCCCGCACCGCGGCGCCGCGGCGCGTGCGGTGCACCAGCAGCGTCTCGTAATAGACCGTCTCCACCTCCTTGGCCACCAGGGGCCACACCTCCGTCAGGAAGTCGGGCAGATCGCCGGCGGCGGCCCGCTTGCGGAAGGCGGCTATCACGTCCGCGGTGAGCAGCAGCGGCAGATGACGGCCGTGCGCGCCCTTCTCGTTGTCGCCGCGCGCGTGGTACGGGACGCCGCGCCGGGAACCCGCGTACAGCCGGGGCTCGCGCCCGGACGGCCGGTAGGCCAACGCACCGTCGGCGCCCCGGTCGAACCGCCCGCCGCGGGCCGTCGTCAGCAGCGCCATGTGATCGAAGAAGTTCAACCCGAGTCCGCGCAGCAGTACCGGGCTGCCCGGGGCCAGCGCCGACAGCTCCGCGGTCAGATCGGCGGGGTTGGCGGGCGGGAGATACCGCAGACCGTGCCCGGCGGCGTAGTCGGCGAACCGCTGCTGCTCCGGGCCGGCCGCCGCCGGCAGATGCCCCTGGGCGAGGACCACCGCGCCCAGGCCGTGCAGCGTGTGCCCGTCGTCCAGGTGGAGCGACTGCGTACCGTCGGGCGCCTCTGTCAGACGCACCGCACGCGCGCGGTGCACCAGGACCGCCACCGTGTCGGGGGCGGTGCGCACCACCTCGCGGTGGAACCACTCCAGATAGCGGCCGTACAGCGCGCGCCCCGGGTAGTCGTCCGGGCCGACGTCGCAGCCCTCCCAGGCGTGCAGGCTCGGCCCGGTGCGGATCGGTCCGGCGCACTCCACGCTCGCGTCGGTGAACAGGGTGACCTGCGACGCCACGGTGTTCATCAGGAGCTCGGGCGCCTGGGCGGTGCGCCACACCTGGCCGGGGCCGGGCGGCGCGGGGTCGATCACATGCACGGTCGGACGGGCACCGGGGGCCAGTTCGGCGGCCGAGGCGCAGATCCGCTCCAGCACACTCGTGCCACGCGGCCCCGCGCCGACGACGGCGATGGCGGGACGGGCGCAGCGGTCGGCGATGTGGTCGGCGGCCAAGAGGGGCACTCCCTGGGGCGGCGGGGCGGAACGTGCGCCCCATCATCACCGCACGACCCCGGGGCCCGGCACCCGGGTGGGCACCGCAATTCCGCGGGATCCGCCCGGCGCCGGGCGGTCTGCTGGCGCCAACCGCCCGGACCGTCCCTTACCTCTGCAACCAGCGCACCAGCGACCGAAACCCACCAGACCGGCCCAGGTCGCGCGCTGCCCGTCCGTCCGCCCGTCGCCCGTCCGTCCGCCCGCCCGTCCGCCCGTCCGCCCGTCCGGCCACACGGCCGGGCGGGCGGGCGGATGCCGTCCCACCTCACCGGGCGGCGGGCGCGTGCCGCACCGGGAGGGTTCAGCAGCCGTCGAGGATCTTCTTCAGCGCGGCCTTCTCCGCGGCGTCCGCCGTCATGCCGTACGTGTGCTTCACCGACACCCACATCCGGGCGTACTCACAGTGGTACGAGGTCTTCGACGGCAGCCACTTGGCCGGGTCCTTGTCGCCCTTGGCCTGGTTGACGTTGTCCGTGACCGCGATCAGCTGGGAGTGCGTCAGGTCGTTGGCGAGCTCCTGGCGGCGAGCCGTCGTCCACTGTGCGGCGCCGGACTTCCACGCCTCCGACAGCGGTACGACATGGTCGATGTCCAGGTCGGACGCCTGGGTCCAGGTCGCCCCGTCGTACGCCGAGACCCACTTGCCGCTCACCGCGGCGCAGCCGCCGTCCTGCTGCACATCCGTGCCGTCCCGCTTGAGGACGACCTCGCGGGTGTTGCAGTTCTTTCCCTGGTCGATCCAGTGCGGGAACTTGTCGCGGCTGTATCCGTCCTGCGGGCCCTCGGCCTGCTCCTTGATCTGGGTGAGGTAGGTGCGGGCGGTGGCCGCGTCCGGGGGGCTGGGCGGGGCGGCCTGGGCGGACTGGCCGCTCAGCAGCAGCGTGCAGACCAGCGCCGTGGCCGCGCCCGCGGCGATGGATGCTCGACGCGCGTAGACCTTTGCCATCGAAACTCCCTTGGTGTGGGGGGGAAGTTGCCGTGCGGTGCGGGCCCATGGTGGCGATGTGGGGTTTCCACCGAGTGGGCTCCAGGTAACAGAGTGACGACATGCCCACGTCAGTTCAAGGGTCTGGCGGTGCGGGCTGACGACCCGCCATGAATGTCTCGGGGCACGCCGGTTGGGACACTCCCGCGGATGCGCCCCCCTACAGTGATCGCGTGCTGCTGCCGGTGAACGTCACCCTCGGGGTCGTGCTCGTCGTCCTGCTGGCCGCCGCGGTGGGCGTCGCCGCCGTGGCGCGTCTGGGCCATGCCCGGGCCATCGCCTTCGCGGGCCTGCGGGCCGCCGCCCAGTTGGCGGCCGTCTCGTACCTCATCGGCTGGGTGGTCCGGGCACTTCCCTGGCTGGTGTGTTTCCTCGGGCTGATGTTCGCGGTGGCGGTACGCACCGCGGGCCGCCGGATCACCCAGAACCGCACCTGGTGGTGGGCCGCCCTGCCGATCGGCGTCGGGGTCGCGCCGGTCGTCGGCCTGCTGCTGCTCACCGGCCTTCTCCCGCCGCGCGGCCTCACCCTCATCCCCGTCACCGGCATCCTCATCGGCGGCGCGCTGACCGCCACCGTCCTCGGCGGGCGGCGCGCGTTGGACGAGCTGGAGACCCGGCACGGGGAGTTCGAGGCGGGGCTGGCGCTCGGGCTGCTGGACCGCGAGGCGCGGATGGAGGTGGCCCGTCCGGCCGCGTCGGACGCGCTGCTTCCGGGGCTGGACCAGACCCGGACCGTGGGGTTGGTCACACTCCCCGGCGCCTTCGTCGGGATGCTGCTGGGCGGCGCCTCGCCCGTACAGGCCGGTGCGGTGCAGCTGTTCGTGCTGGTCGCCCTGCTCGCGGTGCAGGCCACGGCCTGTGCGACGGTGCTGGAACTGGTCGCGTGCGGACGGATGCACCGCGTACCCTTGACGGCAGCAGAAGGGGAGTAGCTCTCTGCCGGACCGTCGACATACTGCCCGCCCACCCGAGTGCGCCTCGCGCGGACCCAACGGGAGGGGCGAGCCGGCGCCCGGAGCCCGATACGCAAGCGTCGGGCCAGCGAGACCTTCGGCCGCAGTGTTCGACGCTGCCGTGCCGAAGCGATCCCTTTCCCGGGCCCCTTTCGGTGCGGCCCGACCGATCGAGGTATCCACCCCGTGTTCAGCTTCACCATCGCCGCCGTGGTGTTCGGCGTCGTCTTCCTTGCCGAGCTGCCCGACAAGACCGCCCTCGCGGGCCTGATGCTCGGCACCCGCTACCGGGCCTCCTACGTCTTCGTCGGCGTCGCCGCCGCCTTCCTGGTGCACGTCGCGCTCGCCATCGCCGCGGGCAGCGTGCTCACCCTGCTCCCGCACCGCCTCGTCCAAGCGGTGGTCGGGGTGCTCTTCCTGGCGGGTGCCGCCGTCCTGCTGTTCAAGAAGGACGACGACGAGGAAGAGGTGAAGAAGCCCGCCGACCAGAGCTTCTGGAAGGTCTCCGGGGCGGGCTTCATGATGATCCTGGTGGCCGAGTTCGGCGATCTGACCCAGATCATGACGGCCAACCTCGCGGCCCGTTACGACGACCCCGTCTCGGTCGGCGTCGGCGCCGTCCTGGCCCTGTGGGCCGTGGCCGGGCTGGGCATCCTGGGTGGCCGCACGCTGATGAAGTACGTACCGCTCAAGCTGATCACCAAGATCGCGGCGGCGGTGATGGTGCTGCTGGCGGCCTTCAGCCTGTACGAGGCGATCACGGGCTGAGGCATCACGGGCGGGCGCGGGCTCCTGCGCCCGGCCCGGGGCGTGGTGGTCCGCTCAGGCGGTGACGTGCAGGGCGATCAGGCCGTCCGTCCGCGTCTCGACGCGGAGGTGGGTCAGGTCGGGCACGTGGACGGTGGGTGCGAACGCGGCGGCCCGGTCGCCGACTCCGACGACCCGCATTCCTGCGGCCCGGCCGGCCATGATGCCCGCCTCGGAGTCCTCGAAGACGAGGCAGTCCTCGGGCCGGTGGCCCAGCTCGGCGGCGCCCTTGAGGAAGCCCTCGGGATCGGGCTTGCTGGCGCTGACGCCCTCTGCGGTGACGCGTACCGGCGGCATGGTCAGCCCGGCCGCGCCCATCCGGGCGTCGGAGAGCGCGACGTCGGCGGAGGTCACCAGGGCGTGCGGCAGTCCGGCTATCGCGTCCATGAAGGCGGGCGCGCCGGGGACCGGCACCACGCCGTCCGTGTCGGCGGTCTCCTGTGCCAGCATCCGGCGGTTGTCCGCGTGGTTGCGCTCCATCGGGCGGTCCGGGAGCAGCGCGGCCATGGTGGCCCAGCCCTGGCGCCCGTGCACGACCTTGAGCACCTCGTCCGCGTCCAGCTTCTGCTCGGCCGCCCAGCGGCGCCAGCAGCGCTCGACGACGGCCTCGGAATTCACGATGGTGCTGTCCATGTCCAGCAGCAGGGCGCGGGCGGTGAGCGTGGTGGTGGCCGGCATCGGCGGGCTCCTGAGCGCTACGGGCGGACGGGGCGGGCGCAACGCGGCGCACCGGAAACAAGCGGCTCCGCCCGCCGGTCAGGGAAAGCGGGCGGAACCACTTTGTTTCTACACGATACAAAACGGTCCGGGGTGCCGACAACCGCCCCTGGTCACCATCGGTGTCCGCCCCGTGTGCCGGCCCCGGCCGGCGACCCGCTACGGCTCTTCGGTCCGCGACTCCAGCGACGCCCGGGTCCGCTCCCCGTAGACCCCGCCGGCGTCGCCCGTCACCCCGTACGCCCCCTGAAAGCGGGACACCGCGTCCCGAACGTCCGCGCCGTACCGGCCGTCGGCGCGGCCCGGATAGCCGCCCAGCTGCCGCAGCCGGTCCTGAAGCTCCACCACCTCCGGGCCGCTCGACCCCTCGCGCAGCACGATCGGGCCGGTCGGCGCGGCGCTCGGCTGCCCGGCGGGGGCCTCGCCGACGCTGCCGGCGGCCCGGGTGGGGGAAGGCGGGCGCGGCGCCGGCGTCCGGTGGAGTGTGAGCGTGTTCCCGGGGGCCGGGCGGGCTCCGGCGCGCCGTGACGGCGCCCGGTCGGTGGGTGGTGGGGCGGGGGCGCCGGTCGCGGAGGGGCGCGGGCCGCCCTGCGTGGGGACGGCGGCGGTGGGTGCGGCCGTGCCCTGGTCGGGCGGCGCGGCCCGGTCCCGCCCACCGCCGGACAGGGCGTCGCCGCCGGTCAGGACCGCGGCGGCGGCCAGCGCCGCCCCGGCGGCCGCCAGCACGGCCGGTAAGGAGCGTTTGCGAGGGGCCGGCCGGCCGGCTGGGGCGGGCGGCGGTTCGTCGGACGAGTCGACCGTCCTGGAAGTGGGGCCCGCGCGGCCTGGCCGGGGGGCGACGGGCGGCGCCGCAGGGGCGGGAGAGCCCAGGCCCCGAGGCGTATCAGGGGGCGTCGGTAACTCCCCTTCCCACCACCCGGCGGGCGCGTCCGCGGCCCCGTCCCGGGTCTCCCCCGCATCGCTCAGCGACACATAGGGCCGGACGTGCAGCGGGTCGAAGTCCTCGGCGCCGACCGCCGCGCACAGGCAGGTCGAACGGCCGTCGCCCCGCACGGGGGCAAAGCAGTGCGGGCAGGTCTGGGCCGTCACGAATGGTCGCCTCCAAGGAGCCGCGGAGCCCTCGAACAGGCAGCGATTATCCAGAGCCCGCACGGGTCTGCACAGGGACCGCGGGACATCCGCCGCGCATCCCCCGGGTGTCCGTCGGGCGGCGGAGGGGGCCGGACCGGTCTCGGCGGGCCATATCGGGTCGAACCCACCACGATGGAGAGGACGTGAAGGGCGGGACGCCCCCTGCGAGGGGCGTCCCGAACGGAGGGAGACGCATATGGCGCAGGACATCGGCGCTCCGGTCATACCCGGCGAGGGCCGGTCCCAGCGGACGGTCCTCGTCGCCATCGGCGCGCTGCTGCTCGGCATGCTGATCGCGGCGCTCGATCAGACCATCGTCGCCACCGCACTGCCCACCATCGTCAGCGACCTCGGCGGCCTCGACCACCTCTCCTGGGTCGTCACCGCCTATCTCCTGGCCGCGACGGCCGCGACCCCGCTGTGGGGCAAGCTCGGCGACCAGTACGGCCGCAAGAAGCTGTTCCAGACCGCTATCGTGATCTTCCTGATCGGCTCGGTGCTGTGCGGCATCGCGCAGAACATGGGCGAGCTGATCGGCTTCCGTGCCCTCCAGGGCCTCGGCGGTGGCGGCCTGATCGTGCTGTCGATGGCGATCGTCGGCGACATCGTGCCGCCGCGGGAACGCGGCAAGTACCAGGGCCTGTTCGGCGCCGTCTTCGGCGGTACGAGCGTCCTGGGGCCGCTGCTGGGCGGGCTGTTCGTCGACCAGCTCAGCTGGCGCTGGGTCTTCTACATCAACGTCCCCGTCGGCATCGTCGCGCTGGCCGTCATCGCCGCCGTCCTGCACATCCCCCGCCGCCGCACCCCGCACCGGATCGACTACCTGGGCACCGTCCTGATCGCCGGCGTCGCCGCCTGCTTCGTCCTGATGACCTCGCTCGGGGGCGTGAGCTTCCCCTGGGGCTCCTGGCAGATCGTGGGCTTCGGGGTGGTGGGCGTCCTCCTGCTCGGCGCGTTCGTCCTGGTGGAGCGCCGCGCCGCGGAACCCGTCCTGCCGTTGCGGCTGTTCGCCCTGCGCACCTTCACCCTCTGCGCGGTCATCGGCTTCGTCATCGGCTTCGCGATGTTCGGTTCGATGACCTACCTGCCGACGTTCCTGCAGGTCGTGCAGGGTATCTCGCCGACCCTGTCCGGTGTGCACATGCTGCCGATGGTGCTGGGCATGCTGCTGTCGTCCACCGGCTCCGGGCAGATCGTCTCCCGCACCGGCCGCTACAAGGTCTTCCCGATCGCCGGTACGGCCGTGGTGGCCGTCGGCCTGCTGCTGCTCCACCGGCTCGACCCGGCCACCGGCGTCGCCGAAATGAGCGCCTACTTCTTCGTCTTCGGCTTCGGACTCGGCCTGGTCATGCAGGTCCTGGTACTCATCGTGCAGAACGCCGTGCCCTACCAGGACCTCGGCGTCGCCACCTCCGGTGCCACCTTCTTCCGTTCCATCGGCGCCTCGTTCGGCGTCTCCCTCTTCGGCACCGTTTTCGCCAACAAGCTCGGCCCGCGGATCGCCGACGTCCTCGCCGGGCACCGACTGCCGGCCGGCGTCGATCCGTCGAGGATCGCCGAGGACCCGCGGACCGTCGGCCGCCTCCCGGCCCGTCAGGCGGCCGACGTCCTCAACGCCTACTCGCTCTCCATCACCGACGTCTTCCTCTACGCCGTCCCGGTCGTCCTCGTCGCCTTCACACTGGCCTGGTTCCTCAAGGAGGAACCGCTGCGCCGCAGCGTCACCGCGCCCGAGACCAGCGAGGTGCTCTCCTCCAACCCCGTCGAGCGCTCCTCGCGCGACGAATGCGCCCGCGCGCTGTCCAAACTGGGCAGCGTCGAAGGCCGCAAGCACATCTACGAGAGGATCACCGCGCGGGCCGGCCTCGACCTCAAACCGGCCGCCAGCTGGTTGGTGCTGCGCATCCACCGCTACGGCTCGGTGGAGGCGGCCCTGCTCGCCGAACGCACCAATGTGCCGCTCGGTGTGGTCACCGAGGCCACCCGCCAGCTGGAGGAGCGCGGCCTCGCCGAACGGGAGGGGCTGATGCTGCTGCTCACCGACCTCGGACGCGAGACGGCCGACCGCCTTTCGGCCGCCCGCCAGGAGTCACTGGCGGAACTGCTGGGCGACTGGTGGACCAAGGACCGCCCCACCGACCTGACCCTGCTCGTCCGTGAGCTGACGGCGGAACTGTGCGGCTCGGACGGGGAGGAGCCGCACAACGGCGACGCCCGACAGAGCGCGCCGCGCAGCCCGCGCAGAGTGCAGCGGCCGCCCGGTGTGGCGAACTGAGGTCCTGGCGGGCCGGCGGTGACGGACGACCGGCCGCCTCACCCCCGCGCCCCGCCGGCCGTGGCCAGCCGCTTCTCGAAGAAGATCTCCGCATAGTCGTCGTCGTGGTACGGCGGGATCTCGCCGAAGCCGTGCCGCCGGTAGAACGCGACCGCCTCCACCAGATCCAGCCGGGTGTCCAGCCGGATGCGCTCGGCGCCCATCCCTGCCGCGGCCGACTCGGCGGCCAGGAGCAGCCGGCCGGCGCCGCCCGCCCCGCGGTGCCCGAGCCGGACGAAGAGCTGCTTGAGCTCGGCGGTCCGCCCGTCCAGCAGCCGTACCCCCGCACACCCGGCGGCCCTCGCACCGAGCCGGGCGACCAGCAGCACGCCGTCGGGAGGCGTCAGATGGTCCTTCGGGTACTCCGCCAGCCCCTGCTCGATCTCCTCGGGCGTGGCGCGGCGGTCCTCGTGCAAGGTGAAATAGCGGTCGGCGACCTCGGTGTAGTACTCCCGCAACAGTGCCCAGGCGTCCGGCGAGTCGAAGGGCTCGGCGGAGACGGCCCAGGGGGCGGGGAGGGCGGTGGTGTCGCTCATGACGGCATTGTCGGCACGGGTGGACAGCGCCGTCCACGGCATTTCGGGGGCGGCGGCCGGTGGGACGGTTCCGGCGTGCGGTGGGTGTGCCGCTTGCGGTGGCGGCGGATCCCCGCGACATGCCCGACGGCCGCCGCGAACACGGCGCGGTCGGTCCGGAGAACGGCTTCTGGCCGCTTCCTCACCCCCGCGACGACGCCCGGCGGGGCGGGTGTCCACGACACCCGCCCCGCCGTCGCACGCTCAGCCCTTCCTCGGGCCCGCCTGCTGCACCACCTCGAAGGACCACAGGGTGGACCCGGACGCGGCGGGCTTGGGCCGTTCGCCGCCCTCGCCGCCACCGCCCTGGTGGGCGGCCTTCATCGGGCCCTCCATCCATGCCTGGAAGGACTCCTCGTCCCGCCAGCGGGTGTAGACGAGGTACTGGTCGGTGCCCTCCACGGGGCGCAGCAGCTCGAACCACTCGAAGCCGTCCGAGGAGTCGACCGTCCCGGCACGCGCCCCGAACCGCTGTTCCAGGACCTCCCGCTGCTCGGCCGGCACGGTCAGGACGTTGATCTTTACCACGCTGGGCACATGACACCTCTCACACAACGGACGCCGCACCGGCGCCCTCACCTTGAGTCCGTGTGTGCAGTCTCTTACATCCGCCCTCCCAGGCGACGCGGGGACGCCTCGCAGAACGTCACCGGTGACCAGACGGCGATCAAGGCCATCACGCGAGCGGGGTCTCTCACCGGTCGACTCCTGCTGCGCGCCCCGTGCTCTCCTGCGGGCCGGCGCACGGGAGTTGCCCGTCCCGCAGGGACGACGAAGCCCCGCCCGGTGCTGCGGGCGGGGCCGGTCGTGCGAGGGTTTCGACGGAGAGGCCGAATGTGCGCGGTACGGCCCCGCGCACCGGTATTCCGGGACTCGTCCGAACACTGCGCCGTGGTGCTGCCGGAGAAATGGAACAGCACCACGGCACGGGCGCTGTGTCAGTGGTTGACGCAGGTGTTCCCGAACGTCGGGTTCAGAAGGCCGACGATGTTGATGGAGTTTCCGCACGCGTTGACGGGAATGTGGATCGGGGCCTGGATCACGTTGCCCGAGACGACGCCGGGCGAGTTCACGGCGGCACCCTGAGCACCGGAGTCGGCGAGGGCGGGCGTGGCGAGGACGCCAAGAAGAGCGGTGGTTCCGAGGGAGACAGCAGCGATGCGGCGCATGGGAATTCCCTTTCGAAGCCCGGCAATTGACGGTGGCTCGGCGGCTGGGTCGAGTCGCCCGATTGATTGCCCGGGCCACCATATGAACATGCGCTGATCACCCGAAGGGGGAGGGGGTCGAACACCGTCCCGTACGAACCCGTCCCGGCCCGTACGGGAGCGGAAGGGCTCACCCGTGCAGCTTCAACCCCTTGGTGATCTTGTCGATGATGCCGCGCGGCCCGTACACGGCGAGGCCCACCAGATCCAGTTCGTCCGCGGCCACCGCCCGGACCGCCGCCCGGTTGTCGTCGTCGTTGCCGCTGCGGAACATCTCGGCGGTGTAGACGGCGGTCGGGATGCCGCGGCTGAGGGCGCGAGCGTGCGTGCGGGCCAGGGATCCGGCATCGGCGGCGTAGCAGAGCACCGGCTCGCGCAGGAGCGCCAGATAGTCGTTCCCGGAGGCGTCCTCGTAGCGCTTGCCCATGATGTCGTCACTGGCGTGGGCGATGCCGCTCGCCAGGAAGGAGGTGACGTTGAGTTTCTGCCAGACGGCGAGGTCGTCGCGGACGATCACGGCGATCTTGGTGGCGAAGCGCGGTGCGGGGGTTCGGGTGGCGTCGGTCTCCGCGGCGGGCGCGGCCGCGGTGGGCGTGGCTGAAGCGGTCATGAAGGCAGTCTTGTCCGGCATCCGGACCGCTGTCTTGAACGCTGGTGCGGCGCCGCACACTGGAGCGATGAGCCGGCAGTCGGATGCGCACGACGGACAGGGCGACGGCGACTGGGCGCGGTACTGGCGTGACCCGGACCGCCCCCTGGAAGCGATGCATGCGCACTTCGTCCGGCACGTCTTCCACCCGCACAGCCACGACGCGTACTCGTTCGCCGTGACCGAGACCGGGGCCCAGCGCTTCACCTGCCGCGGCGCCGGCCACACCAGCGCCGCCGGCATGGTCATGGCGTTCAACCCGGACGATCCGCACGACGGGGAGTCGGCCGTCGAATTCGGCTTCACCTACCGGATCATGCACATCGGCCCCGATGTCGTCCGCGACGTCCTCGACGATGTCACCGACGGCCGCGGCGCCATGCCGCTCTTCGCCCAGCCGGTGGTCGACGATCCGGTGCTGGCGCAGGCTCTCCGCAGGCTGCACCCCGCACTGGTCGGCGCCGCGGACCCGCTCGTCCGGGAGGAGCGGCTCAGTGCCGCCGTCGAGGCCATGGTGCGGCGCAACGCCACCAGGAACGCCGGCCGGGCCGGGCCCCGGGAGCTGCCCGCCGGCGCGCAGACGCGGGCGGCCCGGCGGGCCCGCGATCTCCTGACGGCCGCCTGGGACCGGCCGCTGACCGCGCAGGAGCTGGCCGCCACGGCCGGCTGCAGCCGGTTCGCGCTCTACCGGGCGTTCCGCGCCGAATACGGCATGGCGCCCAGCGACTACCAGCGGCTGCTCCGGCTGCGCCGCGCCCGCACGCTGCTCGTCGCCGGCCGCTCCGCCGCCGATGCGGCGGGTGAGGCCGGCTTCGCGGACCAGGCGCACTTCCACCGCTGGTTCGTCCGCTGCTTCGGCATCACGCCGGGCGCCTACCGCCGGGCCGGCACCCCCTCGTGACGGACCGGGACCCGGACCGGGTCCCGGTCCCGCCGCGCGGCCGGGCAGCGGTCACGCCCGCGGCGCCGCCGGGGCTCCGCGCCGCCGGGCGCGCTGCCGCAGAACCGCCACCACGGCCGCCGCCGTCAGCAGCAGTGCGGTGGCGCCGCCCACCGTGAGGATCCAGGCGGGGGTGCCGCCCACCTTCCACAGCGCGTCCGTGTACCGGATCCGCTGGTAGGAGGTGTCGGTGGCGGTCGGTCGCAGCTCATGGTCGCCGGTGATCCGCTCGGGATGCGGAAAGCGCTGGTCGACGGCGGTCAGAAAGGCGCCGCGGGTACCGGCGAGGCGCCCCACCGCGGTCCGGGAGGGCTTGATCCGGCCCGCGAAGAAGACCTTCGGCGTGGACCCGCCGATGGCGCCGCGCGGCTCCATCCGGTGCGGCGCGAGGACGTAGAGCCCCAGTGACTGGGGGGTCCTGGCGAGGCGGGACAGCCGCATCGGGTAGATCAGTCGGTCGCTGGCGAAGGACAGTCGCAGCGGGTCGAGGGTGCCCCGCAGTGTGCCGCCCCGCTCGGCCGGGGCGAGCCGGACCGCGACGTACTCCCAGCGCTGCGCCACATACGGGCGCAGCGCGGTGGCGAGCGTGGACGGCAGCCGGAAGCCGTGGGAGGCGAGCCAGTCGCGCAGGGCCGCGGGGTCGTCGGCGGTCAGCCGGGCCACATCGAACGGGCCCAGGCGCTCCCGCCCGACGACGCCGACCCCGGGGCCGTGGGCGCCGGGAACGGGCGCCGCGGCGCCGTCCACGTCGCCGGAGCGGAACGGCCAGTCCTTGCTCCGGGGCCAGAAGTACCTGCGCGTGCGCTCGGCCGGTGCGGTGAGCGCGGCGAGTTCGTCGAACAGGCGGGAATCGCCCAGCTCGACCGTGGCACGGTGCGGCACCGGCATGATCCAGGCGGCGTCCCGGGCGTTCCCGTCGACCGTCAGGCTCATCACGATCTGCTCGTGGTGGCCGTCCCAGCGCACCGCCGAGGTCTCCCGGCCCACCGACAGGGCGGTCTTCGGGTCGACGACCATCGCGCCGCAGCCGCAGGCGTACGCCGGCCTGGCCAGCGACACCAGCTGCACGGCCAGCAGCAACAGCACCACCAGCAGGGCCCTGTGCCGCAGCGCTCCTCGGTGTTCCCTGGCCACGCCCACCGTCGTCCCCGTTCGCTCCCCGCCGGCCGGTGTGATCGGCAGCGGCAGAGACGGCGGGAGTGCGCGGGCGGTTCCCGTCCGGCCGCACCGGGGGTGTCCGTCCGGAACGCCGGGCGTCACGGGTGTCGCGGGTGTTGCGGGAGTCCGGGACGCCGGGTGTGGCGGGAGTCCGCAGCGTCGGGCGTCACGGTGCCGCAGCGTCCGCAGCGTCCGCAACGACGGATGCGCCCGGCGACGACCGCCGCCGGGCGCTGGGGATCAGGCCGCGGAACCGACCGCGGTCCCGCGGGAGGTGCCCGCGAGCTCGCGGGCCTCCGCCTCCGTCTCGACCGCAGGCGGCGAGCCGGGCAGCGGCCTGCGGGCGCTCTCGGACATCAGCCAGACGGCGATCCCGCCGATCACGGCCGCCGCCATCATGTAGTAGGCGGGCATCATCTTGTTCCCGGTCGCCCCGATGAGGGCGGTGACCACCAGGGGCGTCGTACCGCCGAAGAGCGAGACCGAGATGTTGAAGCCGATCGACAGCGAGCCGTAGCGCACCTTCGTCGGGAAGAGCGCGGGCAGGGTGGACGGCATCGTCGAGGTGAAGCACACCAGCAGCAGGCCCAGCGCGGCCATGCCCAGCGCGATGGCGACCAGCGAGCCCTGCCGGATCAGCAGCAGTGCCGGAACGGAGAGCACCAGGAAGCCCGCACAGCCCGCCGCGATCACCGGACGGCGCCCGAAGCGGTCGGCCAGCCTCCCCGCGAACGGCTGCACCCCCATCATCACGACCATCACGCCGAGCACGACCAGCAGCCCGTGCGTCTCGTCGTACTTCAGCTCCGAGGTCAGGTAGCTCGGCATGTACGACAGCAGCATGTAGTCGGTGACGTTGAAGACCAGGACCAGCCCGATGCACAGCAGCATCGACCGCCACTGACCGAAGATCATCTCGCGGACGCCGATCCGCTTCTCGGCCTCGCGGCGCGCCTTCTCCTTGGTCCGTGCGTCCTGCTCCAGCCGGGCGAAGGCCGGGGTCTCTTCCAGCCGCATCCGCAGGTAGAGGCCGATGATGCCCATCGGGCCCGCGATCAGGAACGGGATGCGCCAGCCCCACGCGTTGAGGTCGTGGGTGGACAGCAGTGCGGTCATCAGGGTGACCAGACCGGCGCCGCCGACGTATCCGGCCAGCGTGCCGAACTCCAGCCAGCTGCCGAGGAAGCCGCGCTTCTTGTCCGGCGCGTACTCGGCGATGAAGGTGGACGCACCGCCGTACTCACCGCCGGTGGAGAAGCCCTGCACCAGGCGGGCGACGAGCAGCAGGATGGGGGCCCCGACGCCGATGGTGGCGTAGGACGGGATCAGGCCGATGGCGAACGTGCCCGCCGCCATCATGATCATGGTGATCGCGAGGATCTTCTGCCGACCGATCCGGTCGCCGAGCGGGCCGAAGACCATGCCGCCGATGGGCCGCACCAGGAACGCCGCGGCGAACGCGCCGAACGTCGACAGCAACTGCGCGGTCGGATTCCCGGACGGGAAGAAGACATGCCCGAGGGTGACCGCGATGTAGCTGTAGACGCCGAAGTCGAACCACTCCATCGCATTGCCGAGGGCTGCCGCGGAGACCGCTCGCTTCACCATCGCGGGATCGACGACGGTGACCTCTTCCGCCGTCAGTTCCTCCGGCGCGGATGCGGCGTCGGTACGGCTGCGGCCGTGGGAAAGGGGCCCGGGTGCGACGGGGGACTTCGTCGGCACGTGTTCGCTCGCCTGCGCTTTCTTGGACGACTGCATGACCTCCCCCGTCATGGAGTGACGAGGGCAAAGGTCGACCATAGGGGCAGACCGGATCATCACGGACAGTGCACGGATGACCGCGCGGTCGGTCGTATACCCGCTCCTTGCTGGGCAAACGCGGGTTCCGAAAGTTTTCCACAGGGCCTCTGCCTGTGATCCTTCTCGCGGCGATCAGCCGCAACCATGACGCTCTGTGACCTGCGGCACGCACCCTGCGTCACCGTTTCCGGGCAGCGGAGCGGACGGCGGAAGCGAACAACGGTGGAAGCGGCCGCCGGAGACGGGTGGCAGAGACGGACGGCAGAGACGGCCGCCGGAGACGGGTGGCAGAGACGAATCGCCGGAAACGGACGGCAGCAGCGAACGAAGAGCGGACAGAAGAACGGACAGAAGAACGGACAGAAGAACGGCGCGGCGGTGCAGTGCACCGCCGCGCCGGCATGGATCGTCGCGTCCCTCAAGGATCGGCCATCCCCACACCCCCCGCCACCGGGCGGCGGCAGCGGGGTGTCTTCGCTACGGCAGCCACACCTCGTACGACAGCACTTCCCCCGAGGTGATGCGGAAGCCGGGCAGGTCCCTGGTGAAGGTGGTCTCGGTGCCCATCAGCCGTCCGGTCCGGGGGTCGAGGATCACCATCTGGCGGGTGGCGTCCATACCGCCGTCCGGTCCGTCGTACACATAGGCCTGGCCGCGCCGCCCCAGCCGGTCGCGGACCGTGCCCACCGGACGCAGTCCGTCCGCGTCGGCCAGCACCCGGACGACGGCCGCCGCCTCCCGTGGCCCCAGGGTCCATTGCTGGAGCAACGACGAGAGCGCCGTGAGCAGGTGCGGCGTCCCGCCGCCGGTGCCGCCGTACCGCGCCGCGAGCCGGCGGCGCAGCGCCTGCGGGTCGGCCGGCGGCGCGGTGCGGGCCGCGAGGTCGCGTCGCCCGGTGGGGAGGGCCGGATAGGTCCTGCGGTGCAGCACCTTGCCGCCGTGGACGGCGTGCCAACGGCCGCCGGTGCCGTCGATCACCGGACGGCCGGGGTGCCGGGGATCGGTGGCCACGACCAGTTCCGAGCCGCTGCCGTCGGCCCGCCATCGGGTCATGCGCTCCTCGGGCGCGGTGACGGGCGGTACGGGTCCGGGGCCCGGCTGCATGCTCAGGTTCCAGCTCTGCACATGGCTGCCCCGGTGCGGCCCGTCCGTGGGGCCGGCCGTCCGCGCCCGGTCCTGCGCCCTGCGGGCGAGTTCGGCCAACGGCAGCGCGGGGGCGCCGGCGTGCGGGGCCAGCGCCACGGGCATCGCCACGGCCCTGGCGGCCCCGGCGCCGGAGAAGGTGAACGCGAGCACCGCACCGAGGGCCAGGACCGCGGCCTCGGCCCGCAGCACGAGCCGCCGCCGGGCCCGCTTCGTCCGGGTGCTGAACAGCAGGCGGTTGAGCTCGCGTTCGGCGTGGGCGGGCAGCGGCCGGTCCCGCCAGGGCCCGTCGCCGGGCGGTGCGGGATCGGCCGCGCGCAGCAGATCCAGTTCGTCATGCATGGCGGTCGCCTCCTGCTCGTGCGGACACGGTCATCCGCATGCGGTCGATCTCGGCGCGCAGCCGCCGCCGCGCCCGGTGCAGCCGCATGGCCGCCGCGCTCTGCCCGCACCCCAGCGTCACCGCCAGTTCCTCGACGGACAGTTCCTCCCAGGCGGTCAGTCGCAGCACCTCCTGGTCGGCCGGTGACAGGCGCGCCAGCACGTCGTGCACCCAGGACCCGGGCCGCTCCGCGTCGGGGCTGTCCACCGTCTGCTTGCGGTGCGCCGCCTCGTGATGGCCGATCCGGTGGAGCAGCCGCCGGTAGCGCCCGAGTCCCCGCACCGTGTTGGCCATGCAGTTGCGGGCCACCCCGTACAGCCACGGCAGCGGGCTGTCGGGGAGTTCGGCGCGGCGTCTCCAGGCTATGGAGAAGACCTCCGCCACCACTTCCTCGACCTCGTGTGCCTGCCCGTCCAGCCGCCGCGCCACGAAGCGGCTCACCGCCCAGTAGTGCGCGCGGTAGGCCGCGGCGAAGGCGTCGTCCGTGCTCATGAACCGTTGGTGTCCGGCATGCCCCCGATCTTCACACCCCCCACCCGGTGAAGATGTGCGGGGCTCCGGACACCTACCGGGCATGACGGTCCTCACCCCAGCTCCCACACCCCGCACCGCCCGCCGCACGCCGCGGGCGGTGCAGTGGCTGACCACCACCGACCACAAGACCATCGGCACGCTCTACCTGGTCACCGCCTTCGCGTTCTTCTGCGTCGGCGGCCTGATGGCGCTGCTGATGCGCGCCGAACTGGCCCGCCCCGGCCACCAGATCCTGACGAACGAGCAGTTCAACCAGGCGTTCACGATGCATGGCACGATCATGCTGCTGATGTTCGCGACGCCGCTGTTCGCCGGATTCGCGAACTGGATCATGCCGCTGCAGATCGGCGCACCGGATGTCGCCTTTCCGCGGCTGAACATGTTCGCCTACTGGCTCTACCTCTTCGGCTCGCTGATCGCCGTCGGTGGCTTCCTCACCCCGCAAGGAGCCGCGGATTTCGGCTGGTTCGCCTATGCGCCGCTCAACGACGCGGTCCGCTCGCCGGGTGTCGGCGCCGATATGTGGATCATGGGCCTGGCGTTCTCCGGCTTCGGCACGATCCTCGGGTCGGTCAACTTCATCACCACGATCATCTGCATGCGCGCCCCGGGCATGACGATGTTCCGGATGCCGATCTTCACCTGGAACGTCCTGCTGACCGGTGTGCTGGTCCTGCTGGCCTTCCCGGTCCTGGCCGCCGCGCTGTTCGCCCTGGAGGCGGACCGTAAATTCGGTGCCCATGTATTCGACGCGGCAAATGGCGGAGCCCTGCTCTGGCAGCACCTCTTCTGGTTCTTCGGCCATCCAGAGGTGTACATCATCGCGCTGCCGTTCTTCGGCATCATTTCCGAGGTCATTCCGGTGTTCTCCCGGAAGCCGATGTTCGGTTACATCGGTCTGATCGCGGCGACGATTTCGATTGCCGGTCTCTCGGCCACGGTCTGGGCGCACCACATGTATGTGACGGGCGGCGTGCTGTTGCCGTTCTTCTCCTTCATGACGTTCCTGATCGCGGTCCCGACCGGCGTGA